>NZ_JBEYTI010000024.1:0-101029 GCF_040642975.1 Micromonospora sp. NPDC047548 | reverse complement strand
CGCGACCTACACGACCGCAGCGACGTCTTCGCCGTCTACGGCATCTAACAAACCATGATCAAACCGGACACTCCCGAACAACGCCGGGGCCGTGGCGGGTCGGGCGGCCTCAAGCGCGAAGTCCTCGATGTTGCGAGACTTCCAGTAGGTGAGGAAGTGATCGGCTGCGTAGTCATGGCCGGTTTCGGCGCTGAACCCGGCGATTGCTGCGTTGGCCGACTCGCCGCGCTCCAGCATCCTTGCGATGGCCTCGATGGCGGAACACAGCTCTGCGATGCGTTGTGGCCCGACCACTGGCGGGCAAAGCTCGGGTCGCAACTCCATCCGAACATTGTCCACGGGCCGGCCAGGCGTCCTCCGCTGGGCGCAATTGCACGCTCATCAGCTTCGACAGGGCGACGCGGAGCGCGGGGTCGGCGGCAGATTATCCTTATCGACGATCTACACTCGTTCTTTGATGGCCGCAGCGCGGACGTGGCCTGTACCATTGCAGCGGGAGTGGAACTAGGGCCTGTGTCGAAGTCGGCGGTGGTGCCGAGGCCCGCCGGAGCCGGCCGTGCTGGCCTGCCTCGCTGCTTGACAGCGCCTGCAGCCACGGGTCGTGTCGCCCGCCCGAAAGGTGCTGGACGTATCCAGGTCCGAGTACGAGGTGGTCGATGAACCCGGCAACGTCGTCAGCCGCCTTGGCGAAACTGGCAAGCTGAGCGTCGGTGTGCCAGACGATGTTCAGGTCGGAGAACCACCACACGTCGCCGGTGGCACGCTCGACGAGGACGGGATTCTGCAGGACGTCCGCGATAGCGCACCGTCGGCACTTTGCCGCCCGGTAGGTCATCAGCTGTCCATGGCATCTGGCGTACGGAGGCTGCGGACCACAGGCGGATATCGCCGGTGCTTCCACAGGCAGCCCCGTCGGCGAGGCGGAGGAACTCGGCGTAGCCGGGGGCGATGTCGTCGAGTGACTCATCTGGCGATACCGGCGGTGGCAGCTCCAGCGGCCCGAACGGCGGCGCAAGCTGCCCAAGAACTGCAGCGATTCGACGGACGGAGTCGGCCAAGGGCATTGCCCTCATTCTCCAGACACCGGCCCGGCGGGCGCCGGCTGTGGTTGGCACGTCAAGGTCACCGCCGCCGGACTACTGCGCCACAGCGTTGCAGCTCGGGGGCCCGGCCGACTTCGATACAGACCCTAGTCACCAGCGGCCAGGCCCTGGGCCTGCCCGTGGTGCACATCGCTCACCCACTCCCAGCCGGGTTTGGCCGAGGGGCCGATCCGCGGGTCACCGGGCTCGCGGCCGTCACGCAAGGCGAGCACGTACGCCCGGTCCCGCTCGATCCGCTCGTGCACCTGACCGGCTCCGCCGACCGACCCGTGGCCGGGGACCACGACGTCGATGTCGGCCGCCACGCTCTCCAGCAGCCGCAACGCCGCGAGGTAGTCCTCGATCGGGTCGGCGGCGCCGTCCAGGTCGAGCATCGGGACCAGGACGTCGGAGAGCATGTCGCCGGCGACGAGAACCCCGCGCTCCTCGACGAGCAGCGCCGCGTGGCCCGGCGCATGCGCTTGATGTTCGATGATCCGGACTCCCGGGCCGTCCCAGGGAATCTGCGCCGTCCCGGCGGGCAGGGCGGTGATGAGGCCGTACAGGTCCAGCGGGACCTGCCCGGCGATTTCCGTCTCGGCCAGGTGTTCGGTGATGTGGGCCTTCGCGTCCGGGTCGGACAGCTGTTCCCGGACAGCGGCCGCGCAGCGGGCCGTGCCGTAACGGGGCGCTTCGCCGAGCTGTGCGTGCCAGAGCAGGTGATCCCAATCCGGATGCGTCGAGAAGCCCGCCACGACGGTCCGGCCCGATGCGGACATGTCGTTCGCGAGGCAGACCAGTTCGTGGTCCTGCAACCCGGGGTCGATGAGCAACACGCCGGCGCGGCCTTGCACGACGGTGGTGTTGCTCTGGAGGAATTCGCTCTCGTGAACCAGCACGCCGTCCGCGACCTGCCTCAGCACGAGCTCACCTCCCGGATGGCGTAGTGGTGCATCGTGACGCCCTGCTTGAACGATCGCTGCTCGAGCAGGTCGAGCTCGATCGGCATGTCCCAGTCATCGAACAGCGGCCGGCCGAAGCCGAGGATCGCCGGGTGGGTGAAGAGCAGCAGTTCGTCGAGAAGCCCAGCCCGGAGCACCTGCGTGGCGAGCGCCGCGCCGCCCACACCGAGGGTGCCGTCGGTCTCAGCCTTGAGGGCGGCCAGTTGCTCGATCGCGTCGTCCCCGCCGATGATCCGGGTGCCGTGATCGGCGCTGTTGCGGGTGCGGGAGACGAGCACCTTGGGCGCGGAGGTCCAGATCTCGCCGTACTCACGCATGAAGTCCGGCAGCGACGCGTCCTCGCGCGCCCGTGGCCAGTACTCCTCCATCGTCTCGTAGATGACCCGGCCCTGGACCATGCCCGCGAGCGTTCGCGCCCGCGCGTTGAACTCCCGGTGCAGCTCCTCGTCGATGCGCAGCCACTCGCCGGCGCCGTTGTCCCCGGGAACTTGCTCGATCCGCAGGTCGAGGGACACGTTCATCCAGTACAGGAAGCGGCCCATCATCCCCTCCTCCCCTAGTGGTTGCGATTTGCAACTACTATATTGGGGGCCAAGTGTCTGTCAAGGAGGAGTCGTGGAACCACGGTCCGGGTGTCCGATCAACGCGGCCGTCGAGGTGCTCGGAGACCGATGGGCGCTGCTCGTGCTCCGCGACGTCATCTTCGGCGACCGCCGCTACTTCCGGGCGCTGCTCACCGGGTCGGTCGAGGGCATCGCCTCGAACATCCTCGCCGACCGCCTCGTGCGGCTCGTCGAGGCGGGGATCCTCACCCGCGGCACTGCGGCGCGAGGGCAGCGCGCCCGCTACAGCCTCACCGAGGCTGGCATCCGGACCCTTCCGGTCCTCTACGCGCTCGGCAACTGGGGCCTCGACTGGCGCCCGGGCACCGAGGAGCTCCAGATCCGGCAGCGGATCATGCGTGACGCGGGCCCGGCGTTCATCGAGGAGCTCATGGACGAGCTCCGGGTGCGCCACCTCGACGCCCTGCCGAAGCCCCACGATGGCCCGGGCCCCCTCGAACGCCTGAACGCCGCCTACGCCGCCGAGCAGGAACGCCGCGACTAGTACTGCAACGGCAGTTGGTCAGGGGTAGCCGTGTCGTCGCTAGTGGCAGCCAGACCAACGAACCCAACCCGAAGACGATTCGCCTACTGCCGTTGCAGTACTAGTCGAGCGGTGCCGCCATCAGCGGCTGGACGAGCTATGCCTTGATCATGACCTTGCGAGGACGACACGATCTGGCCGGTTGTCGAGGTCCTGGAACGCGCTGCCTTCGATGGCCGACCGTTTGATGTCGGCGTCATCAACATCCACTCCGCCAACCCAGTCGGTGCCGCGAAGATGGGCCACGCTCTCCGGCGATGGGACTACCGCGTCCACATCAAGTCGGGCTCAGCGGCCGTTGCCTACCTCGGCAGCCCCACTGCGACAGAGTGCCGGGTAAGCGGCGGGTGAGACTCCCGCCGCCTACCCGGCAGTGACCAGCGACCGCACGCCGCTCAAGAGGCTTCGTCAACCAAGCGCCTCGCGGCAGATGCGGATGGCCGCGTAGCGTTCCACGCCGACGGCGGCTAGATGAGTGTGCCCGATCGGCTTGGTCGTGTAACGGCCGGTGGTGCTGGCTCGCAACGCGGCCGACTTGCCCAGCTTGGTCACCACCTCCGTGGCGACGGCGATCCGGCACCTCGGTGGACAGGTGAGCGCCGCAGGGTCCGCCCCACCGATCCCCGCTAGTCTCTCCTGGCTGCACTGGCTTGTATCGACGCTTTGAAGGCCGTATCTTCAGCGCGACCGAGGTCGCCCGCGGCAAGCCCGCCCCCGACTTGTTTCTGCACGCGGCGGCGACGATGGGTGTCCCGCCTGTGGCGTGCATCGTGGTCGAGGACAGCCGGTACGGCGTGCAAGCGGCCCGCGCTGCCGGCATGCGCTGCCTCGGCTACGCGGGTGGGCTGACCCCCGCAGGCCAGCTTGAAGGCCCCGACACGGTGATCTTCGACGATATGCGCAAACTGCCGGCCCTGCTGGACGAGGTGTGAGCGCGTGCGCCTGCGACAACCTTCATTGCGGCAGGGGCGAAGTCGAGTATGATCCGGCGTCCGCCGGCCGGTCCGAGTCGCCGGGGAATTGCCCGCCGGAAAGGCCAGAACGAGCGTCGCGCGCCGAGTGGACAAGCGGTTCGCCGAACGTCCGCTCATCCAGCGCAATGCGCCGGGCGCGGCCAACGCGCGGACAGCGGCATTTGAGGATGCATCTTGACGACCTGCGTGGGCTGGCTATGCGTAAGTAATCAGTTCCAGGAGGGAACCGTCCGGGTCTCGAAAGTAAACACTCGTGCCCCGCCCGCGCCCGCCCCAGCGAACAATCGGTCCTTCCTCAATCTCGACCTGTTGGTGGCGGAGATGAGCCAGCGCCTCCTCGATGGTGCCGGGCCACACGAAGCAGAGATCGCTCCCGCCGGGCGCAACCGGCCGACTCGCGACCAGTGCGCCGATGTCCAAACCCGTTCCGTGCACGTTGAGCTGCTGATCGCCGAACCGGTAAGCGGCTCGGCCGTCAGGGCGGTCAACGACCTCTGCTCCCAGGACGTTTCGATAGAACCTTGTCGACCGATCCCAGTCGCTCACCGCGATCACGCAGTGGTCGAGTCTGACCTTGACTTCAGCCATCACCGAAAGGTACCCCCGGCGAGCCAAGCCGACGCACTGTTCTCGGCATGTCAGTGCACCTGCGCCGATAGGAATCTCCGCGGAGTCGGTATAGCCGGCCGCGTCAGACTGAACAACATCGTCCCCCACGACCGAGGCCCTCGTTGTCCTAACCCTGTCGGGAGCGAAGCACCGTACAACCTCTGTGGTAGTTCGAGAACCAAGGACGGCGCGATGTCGGCCGAGGATCAGCAGCAGGCTGTCACCACGCTTGCCGCCATGATCTACCAATGGTGGTTGGGCAACCGGGACCGCAGCGCCGATTCTGATCGCGGATCGAATCAGCCAGGCGGCGCTGCGGCGGGTGGCGAGCACTGAGTCGGTCAGGGGGTGCGTCGGCGCACGGCCGGTAGCGTCACGATCGGCTCCGAACAGTGTGAATGCGGTTCGGGTTGTGCCACAATCCGGTCCATCCAAGCAAAAAGCCCTGGTGAGAGACACGATCTCCCACCAGGGCTTTTCTCGTTCCTGCTGCTCTCGGCCCATCGCGTGTGGGCCTGACGCCACACCGACCCTGTTTTTCAGAGCGGGTCAATGCCAGTCGGCTCGGGATAACGGGCGCCGTTGACGGTGACGCGCAGCGTGTACACGCTCGTGGCGGCGGTGATGAACAGGTGGTTGCGTTTGGGGCCGCCGAAGGTGAGGTTGGCGACGGACTCGGGCAGCAGCAGCTTGCCGATGAGGGTGCCGTCGGGGTCGAAGCAGTGCACCCCGTCCCAGGCCGCGGCCCAGACCCGGCCGGCATCGTCGAGACGCAGGCCGTCGAAGCGGCCGAAGTCGCACTCAGCGAAGATCTTCCCGCCGGTCAGGGTGCCCTCGTCGGTGACGTCGAAGACGCGGATGTGGCTGGGCTCCTGGCGGGTGTCGACGATGTAGAGCTGCTGCTCGTCGGCGGAGAAGGCGAGACCGTTGGGGCGGCAGAAGTCGTCCGCGACGACGCGCAGGTCGCCGGTGGTCGGGTCGAGGCGGAACACGTAGCAGGCGTCACCGAACTCGCTGTCGGCCTTGTTGCCTTCGTAGTCGCCGTCGATGCCGTAGCTGGGGTCGGTGAACCAGATCGTGCCGTCGGCGCGTACGACGACGTCGTTGGGGCTGTTGAGGCGCCTGCCGTCGTAGCGGTCGGCGAGCACGGTGATGGTGCCGTCGTGTTCGGTGCGGGTGACCCGCCGGTTGCCCTGCTCGCAGGTGATGAGCCGGCCCTGGCGATCGACGGTGTTGCCGTTGGCGTACCCGGAGCAGTGCCGGAAGACACCCACGGCACCGGTGGTTTCGTCCCAGCGTATGAGCCGGTCGTTGGGGATGTCGCTCCAGACGAGGTAGCGCCCGGCTGGGAAGTACACCGGGCCCTCCGATTTGCGTGAGCCGGTGTGCAGGCGTTCGACGACGAAGTCGCCGTCGCAAGAGCGGAAGCGCTCGTCGAGTACCTGGAATTGGGCAGGGATGGTCTCAGCCACCGAAGTCTCCTCGCCTTTGAATGATGTTCGACGAGAAGCCTCTCCTGCCAAATCTGATATGGTCAACGGCAATGTTGCCCGTTTCACATCTTGGGGTTGTATGGACAGCATCGACCGGGCTTTGCTGGCGCAGTTGCAGGTCGACGCGACGCAGTCGTACGCGTCCTTGGGTCGGGCGGTCGGGCTGTCGGCTGGGTCGGCCCATGAGCGGGTGCGCAAGCTGCGCGAGCGTGGTGTCATCCGGCGTACCACCGTCGACGTCGATCCAGCCGCGGCCGGCCGCGGCGTGCTGTCCTACGTCATGCTGCAGGCAGGCGCCTGGATGGGCGACCCGCCGACCCGCGACGCGCTGGCGGACATCCCCGAGATCCAGGAGGCGCACATCATCGCCGGGTCGGCGTCGTTGCTGGTGAAGATCCGCACCTCGACCACCGAGGAGCTGCAGGCCGTGCTGCGCCGCCTCTTCGCCGTCGGCGGCGTCACCGGCACCCAGACCATCGTCGTACTGGAGACCTTCTTCGAGCGGCCCATGTTTCTGGGCGGCAACGGTTCCAGCTGACCCCGCCTCGGGCGGCGATATGGTGCGAGGATAGAAGAAGCTTGATCATCGTCGGGCTTCGAGTCGTGCCCCGGTTGGACTTTGGGGTCTGGTGGCGCGCTCGAACGGTGCGGGCAATGGGAATCGGTCACCTCGGAGCGCTGCGGAAGTGCTGGTAGCCCATGACGTGCACTTTCCGGGACGGGTTCAGGACGTAGGGCACCACCTTGCCGGTCTCGGCGAAGCCGAGCTTGCGGTAGAAGGCCCGGGCGTGGAGGTTGTCCTCGTGGACGCCTAGCGTCAGCCACGCGGCGTCGGTGTGGTCGCGGGCGAAGCGGATCGCCGTAGCCATCAGGGCAGCGGCAGGTCCAGCCGGGCCGCGGTGCGCCGGGCTGACGTAGACCGCGTAGACGTGGGCGTGGTCGGGGACTTCCGCAAGCGGCGCGGCGGCAGCCATCCCCACCCAGTCGCCTGCTTCATCCATGGCAACGAATGTCGCCGACGAGGCGGAGTCGGCTTCGCGGGCCGCCTGTTGCTGCCAGACGGTGTTGCTGAAGGCGGCCGCCTCGGCGAGCGAGCTGCTGAACGCGATCGGTGAGTCCCGAAGCGCCTCCAGCCGGATGGCTCTCAACGCCCGCCATTCCCCGGAGGCTATGCGGCGTACGCGGTAGATCATGGAACCCACTTCTCGTTGTGCGGCGGAGCCTAACTGTCCGGTGAGGAAGTCTTCCCGGGTGACACGAGATCGAGGTAGGTGGGCCGGCGAGCCTGCTGCGCCTCGCGGACGACCGCCCAGGCGTCGGTCACCGGGCCCACGTGCCCGAGCTTGTCGGGGTTGATCACCGCGCGGATCGCCTGGATCCCCCCGTCGAGAATGTCGAGTGTCCAGGTGTTGAGGACCTTGCCGTCCCGGTCACGGAAGATCGCCCCCGGCTGGCCGTTCACCTCGTGCGGCTCCACGACACCGCCGATCCGGACGAACGGCGCGACGATCGCGGCGAGCACCCGGGCCACGTTCTCGGCGCCGAAGGCGCCCTTGCCCCATCGCGGGGCCTTGCCGCCGCTGTCGCTGACCATCTGAACGTCGGCGGCGAGCAACTCCCGCAGCCCGTCGACGTCTCCCTCCCTGAAGGCGTCGAAGAATCGCTCGGCGAGTTCTTCTCGCTCCCTTCGGTCGGCCTCGAACCGGGGCCGGCCCGCGTCCATGTGGCGGCGCGCCCGAGCCGCGAGCTGGCGGCACGCCGCGTCCGAGCGCCCCACGGTCGACGCGACGTCCGCGAAGCCGAACCCGAACACCTCCCGCAGCACGAAGACCGCGCGTTCGAGCGGGCTGAGCCGCTCGAGCAGCAGCAAGGCTGCCATCGACACCGAGTCGGCCAGCTCCGCCGAGCGCTCCGGGTCGGCGTACGGGTCGGTCAGCAGCGGCTCGGGGAACCACGGCCCGACGTACTCCTCCCGCCGGCGGCGGGCCGACCGCAGGACGTCGATCGAGATCCGGGTGACCACGGCCGAGAGGAAAGCCTTGGTCGACGCGGGCTGTGTCGGGGAGGCCTCCCAGCGCAGCCAGGTCTCCTGGACCGCGTCCTCGGCCTCGCTCACGCTGCCGAGGATCCGGTAGGCGATCGCGAACAGCAGAGGTCGCAGCTCCTCGAAGTCTTCGGTCCGGGTCACGCCAGCTCTTCCTTGAAGCCCTGGCGCCACGAGGGGTAGCGCAGCCGCCAGCCGAGTTCCCGCCTGGCCTTGGCGTTGGAGAAGCCGCGCCCCTCGGTCATCATCGTCACCGCCCATTCCCCGGCCAGCGGCCGGGCCAGCCACTCGGGGACCCGCATCGGTCGCTTCGCCCCTGCGCACGCAGCCAGATAAGGCAGCCACTCGCTGACCGGGGCCGGTTCGTCGTCGACGATGTTGAACACGCCCCTCGCCTGCTGCTCCACAGCCAGGACGGTAGCGCTCGCCGCGTCGTCCAAGTGCACCCACGAGGTGTAGCCGGTGCCGCCCCCGACGAGCGGGAACTGCCGCTTGCGCACCGGCTCGACCAGGTCGTCGGTGGCACCCGGCCCGTAGAACCAGCCGTATCGCAGAACCGCGCCACCAGCCTTGACGACCACGTCCTCGACGTGGCGAATCGCCTCCGCCCCCTTGCGCGCGCTCGTCGCACCCGGGTCCAGCGGGTCCTCCTCGGTCTTCACCCATCCGCCCTCGCGGATGCCGTTCCAGCTGGCGTAGCTCTGCGCCACGAAGTGGGATATGCCGCTCGCCTCGGCCGCCGCCAGCAGGTGATCCGTCCCCTCGGTGCGCAGCCGGTTGGTGGTCGCGAACCACCGATCGGGGTGCTTCATATCGGGCTTGGGGGCGATTGCGGTCATCTGGTGCACGATCACGTCCGGCCGGGCCTCGGCCACGGCCTCACCGACCGACACCGCATCCAGCCCGTCCATCACGACCCCAGATGCGCCCAGCTGCTCCAGCAAACCCAACTTGGCCGCGCTCGTCGTCGTAGCCGTCACCTGGTGGCCCCGGGCCACGAGCTGCGGGACCAACCGCCGCCCCACGACCCCGGCCCCGCCTGCCACGAACACCCGCATGACCATCACCCTTCTGATTCCAGAGCGTGTCTCCGGAACCGAGACGAGACAGCCCGGCCGTCTGTGACATGGGGAGCGAGGAAGGTTGGGGAAGCACGCCGGGATGGGGAACACTGCCCGGACGGCGGCCGATGAATGTTATTGATGCTTGTCGATGACAGGTGCCTTTGTCGCTACCGGCGGGTCGTCTCGCTGCCGGGTCCTGCGGGAGGCGGAGCTGCGCGGTGGTTAGGCTGGACGGATGCAGGGGGCGGTGTCCTGGAGCGACCTCGATGGCTGACGCCGACGACGTCCGTCAGCTGGCGCTGGCGCTGCCTCACGTGGTCGAGATCGACAGTGAAGGCTTCGACTTCCGGGTCGCCGGCAAGGGATTCGTCTGGTCCTACCCAGAGCGCAGACCCGGTACGTCGCGCCTCATCCGGACCGACATCGCGGTGCTGTACGTCGGCGACGAAGCGGAGAAGCAGGCGTTACTCCTCGGCGAGCCCGGGGTTTTCTTCACCACGCCCGCGTATGACGGGATGCCCCTGGTCATGCTGCGGCTGACGCAGGTAAGCGCCGATCGCCTGAAGGAGCTCGTCACCGACGCGTGGCGCATGCGTGCCCCGGACTCGCTCGTCGGTGACCTCAATGACGGCACCGATTCGTTCAGCCCAGATCTGAGCGGAGCCGATCAGTAGGTCGACGTAGCGCTCCTCCGTTGGTCCAAATGGGTAGGGACAGTGACGGGCGCGCGGACGACCGACGCGCACGACCTGCGGCAAATCAGTGCGCTTGGTCAGCTGGCGCCCGCTGATACGGTGCCCAGGTGATCAAGGGCTTGACGGACGCGTACCTCCAAGCGGTGGACGAGGCGCTGCCGGGCTTCGTCGCGAAGCTCTACGTCGTGGGCTCGGCGGCAGTCGGGGCCTGGGTGCCCAACGCCAGCGACGTCGATACGGTCATCGTGACATCACGCGTCGCGAGCCCGCGTGACCTCGCTGCGCTGGAAAAGGTTCACCAGGCCATGCCAGCCAAGCCGCACCTGGACGGCGTGTACCTCGATCAGGCGACGTTCGAGGAGTTCCTCGGTGATCGTCGGGTGGTTCCATTCGTAGTTGATGGCCAGCTCCGCATCGACAAGCCGTGCGGCGAACTGACTCCAGTGCTCTGGCTGACCCTGCAGCGCTACGGCATCCGGGTTCGCGGGCCGGAGGTCGACGAACTCGGCGTACACGTCGACTCGGCGGCGCTGCGCCGGTACAACCTTGAGAACCTTCGTGACTATTGGAAGCCAGCGGTTCCGAGCATCCATCAGGCCGTTGCCGAGCTATCCGCAGACGCTCCAGTGGATGCTTCCGACGTCGCGTGGTGCATCCTCGGTCCAGCCCGGCTGCACTACACGCTCGCCTACGAGGACGTCACCTCGAAGGCCGGCGCCGCAGCGTACCTTGCTGAGATCTTTTCCGAATGGGAATCCTTGGCCCACCGGGCGGTCCAGTGGCGCGCCGGTCAAAAGGAATCGTTCACCGGGGTGGACATGCGGGAAGTCGCTCGCAGCATTGAGGCCGTAACTGACGACGCTTGGAAGCGCTGGGGCGACCAGATCGCCTGAGCCGCAAGGGCCTCGGCCATCAGTCGGGTAGCCCCGCAGCCCCGCATGGTTCAGGCCAGCTCGCGGTCCAGCAAGGTGGGGGAAAGGGCGTGCTGGACGACCATCGCCGCGGCGCCGACGACGCCCGCGTTCGCGCCGGCCTGTGAGGTGACGATGCGCAGGCGTTCGGTGGCCAGCGGCAGCGAGCGACGGTAGATCGACTCCCGCACGCCCGCCAGCAGCATCTCGCCGGCCTGCGCGAGCGCCCCGCCAACCACGATCAGCGACGGGTTGAACAGGCTGACGCCGGCGGCCAGCACCTCGCCGATGTCCCGGCCGGCCTGCCGCACGGCCTGGCCGGCGATCGGGCTGCCGGCCTGCACAAGGGCCACGACGTCGGCGTTGTTCGTCGCGTCGAGGCCGGCGGCGCGCAGCTTCGCGGCGATGGCGGGGCCGCTGGCCACGGCCTCCAGGCACCCGCTGTTGCCGCACCGGCAGTGCACGTCGCCCGCGTGCGGGGCCAGGATGTGCCCGAGGTCGCCGGCCGCGCCGACGTCGCCTCGGTGCAGCTGGCCGTTGCTGATCAGGCCGGCACCGATGCCGGTCGCGACCTTGACGAAGATCATGTGCGCCTCGTCGGGGAAGCAGCGGACGTGCTCCCCGAGCGCCATCAGGTTGACCTCGTTGTCCACCAGGACCGGCACGGCGAAGTCGGCGGCGATCCGCGCGGGCACGTCGTATCCGTTCCAGCCCGGCATGATCGGCGGGTGGGTCGGCTTGCCGGTCGAGTGCTCGACCGGGCCGGGCAGCCCGATGCCGACGCCGGCGACGGGGGCGGTGGGGCCGTGGTTGGCGCGCATCCGTCGCCAGGTGTCGATGAGCAGGCCGAGCACCGTGTCGGGGCCGTCGGCGACGTCCAGCGTGAGCCTCTCGATGGCCAGCGGCTCACCGGTCAGGTCGGCGATGGCGACGGTGGCCTGGGTGGCCCCGACGGCGGCCGCCAGCACCACCCGTGCGCGGGTGTTGAACACGAACCTGCTCGCGGGCCGGCCGCCGGTGACGGCGTCGGTGCCCCAGTCGGTCACCAGCCCGGCGTCCATGAGCGCGTCGAGACGCAGGCGCACGGTCGACCGGGCCAGTCCGGTCTCGGCCGCGAGCTCGGCACGGGTGCGTGCCTGCCCGTCGCGCAGCAGTCGAAGCAGCTCGCCGGCCGACGTCGGGGCGGCGCTTTGCCCGTGGTTCATCCCTCAATTAAAGCGAAGCGGCCGCGTTTCGTCGGCCAACACGTCCGATCTGAGACGTTGATCATCTCAGTACCGGGGACGCCGAGGCAGCTTTTGGTTGACCATCGCCGTAAGTCGGGGTTACCGTCGTCGCATGTCTGTGACCGATCTAATAACGGCGTCTGGTGGGCTCGAATCCGAGCAGCAGACGCTGCGCGTGGCGGTTGTAGGCGCGGGGTTCATGGGGCAGGTGCACGCGGAGGCGGCCCGGCGCGCCGGGGCGAGCGTCGTGGCCGCGGTGGCGTCGCGCCCCGAGGGCGCCGCCGCCGCGGCTCGCGCGGTCGGCGCGGACGAGGGCTACCCGGACCTGGCGACCCTGCTCGACGACGCCGAGGTCGACGTGCTGCATGTGTGCACGCCCAACGCGTCGCACGCCCCCGTCGCCGCCGCCGCGCTCGCCGCCGGCGTGCACATCATCTGCGAAAAGCCGCTCGCCACGGGGAGCGCCGAGGCCGTGGCGCTGGTGGAGGCGGCCGGCGATCGGGTGGCCACGGTGCCGTTCGTCTACCGCTTCCACCCGATGGTGCGCGAGTTGCGGGCCCGGCTGGCCGCGGGCGAGGCGGGCGTCGTCGCCAGCGTGGCCGGCGGCTACCTTCAGGACTGGCTGTCCCGCCCGTCCGACGACGACTGGCGGGTCGACGCCGTGCTCGGCGGGCCGTCGCGGGCGTTCGCCGACATCGGCTCGCACTGGTGCGACCTGTTCGAGTTTGTTACGGGCGACCGGATCGCCCGCCTGTCTGCGCGCACCGCGGTCGTGCACGAGCGCGCCCGCAGGAACGGGAAGCCCACCGAGGACCTGGCCGGCGTCCACTTCACCACCGCCACCGGCATGGTTGGCACGCTGGTGGTGTCGCAGGTCGCCGCAGGTCGCAAGAACCGGCTGCACCTGGAGCTCTCCGGCACCGAGGCGAGCTTCGGCTTCGACCAGGAGGACCCGGAGCGGCTGTGGGTCGGCCGGCGCGAGGGCGGCCAGACGCTGCTGCGTGACCCCGGAACGCTGCACCCCTCCGCCGCCCGCTACGTCCGGCTGCCCGCCGGGCACGCGCAGGGCTACCAGGACTGCTTCGACGCGTTCGTCGCCGACACCTATCGAGCGGTGCGCGGTGAGGGTGTCCCGGACGGCCTGCCCACGTTCGCGGATGGCCTGCGTGCCGTCCGGATCACCGACGCGGTGCTGGCCTCCGCGGCCGCGGACGGAGCGTGGACAGAGGTGCCGGCATGACGCCCGGCATAACGACGAGTGTGCGGCTGACCGGGATCAGCAAGTCCTTCCTCGGCGTGCCGGTGCTGCGCGGTGTGGACCTGGAGCTGCGGGGCGGCGAGGTGCACGCGGTGATGGGCGAGAACGGCGCGGGCAAGTCCACGCTGCTCAAGGTGCTGGCCGGGGTGCACCGGCCAGACGGCGGCACCATCGAGGTCGACGGCGCCGAAGTGTCCTTCGCCAGCCCCACTGACGCGCAGCGGGCCGGCATCGCGATCATCCACCAGGAGTTCACCCTGCTGCCGCACCGCAGCGTCGCCGAGAACGTCTACCTCGGCCGCGAGCCCGTGCGGCGGATGCAGGTCGACCGGCGGCGCATGGTGGCCGACACCCGCGACCTGCTGGACTGGCTCGGCGAGGACGGGATCGATCCGGCCGACGCCGTGTCGTCGCTGTCGGTCGCCCAGCGGCAGGTCGTGGAGATTGTCAAGGCGCTGTCGACCGACGCTCGGGTGCTGGGCATGGACGAGCCGACCGCCGCGCTCGCTGATCACGAGGTCGAGCTGCTGTACGACCTGGTGCGCCGGCTGCGCGAGCGGGGCATCGCGATTCTCTACGTCTCGCACCGCATGCGCGAGGTGTTTGACCTCTCCGACCGGATCACCGTGCTCAAGGACGGCCGGTTCGTCACCTGCGCCCCGACGGGCGAGCTGACCTCGGAGGACCTCGTCCGGCACATGGTGGGCCGTGACCTGGGCGAGTACTACCCGGACCGGGCGGTCCCCGACGACCTCGGGCCGGTCCGCCTCGCCTTGCGCGGCGCCGGCAACGACCGCGTCAGCGACCTGAACCTCGAGGTGCGCGCCGGGGAGATCGTCGGGCTGGCCGGGCTGCAAGGGTCTGGCCGATCGGCGGTCGCGCGCGCGGTGTTCGGCGTCGAGCCGTTCACCCGCGGCTTGTTGGAGGTGGACGGGGTGACACAGCGGGTGACCCGGCCCCGCACCGCGGTGCGGCTCGGGATCGCGCTGGTCACCGAGGACCGCAAGGGGGATGGGCTGGCACTTCGCCAGTCCGTGCGCGACAACACGTTGCTGGTGCGCCGTGCCGCGCTGCGTGGCGCGCGCTCCCGCGCGAGGTCGGACGTGCCGGCGTTGCTCGACGTGGTGACCGTGGTGGCCCGCGGCGAGCACCAGGAGGTGCGCTTCCTGTCCGGCGGCAACCAGCAGAAGGTCGTCCTCGCCAAGTGGCTGGCGGTCGAGCCGAGGGTGCTGGTCGTTGACGAGCCGACGCGCGGCATCGACGTCGGCGCGAAGCGGGCCGTGCACGAGCTACTGCGCGATCTCGCGAAGCGCGGGGTGGCGGTGCTGATGATCTCCTCCGAGCTCCCCGAGCTGATCGGAATGAGCGACCGGATCCTTGTCATGCACGACGGTGCGCCGGCCGGTGAGCTGCCTGCCGGCGCGAGCGAGGGGGCCGTGATGGCGCTGGCCACCGGGCACGGGATCGGTGAGGTGGCGTGAGCACTCTTCAGGAGAACACCTTACCGGTCAAGCAGAAGGCCACGCGGCCGACGGTGCGCCGGCCGTTCACTCCGGCCGTCATCATCTACATCGCACTCGTCGCCCTGCTTGTCGTCGGCAGCGTGCTCGTCGGGCTGCGCGGCGAGGTCCTGCTCGACCAGGGCGGCATCCTCAACATCCTCACCCGGGCCACCGCACTCGGCATCGTCGCAATAGGGCAGACGATGGTGATCCTCACCGGGTCCCTCGACCTGTCCGTCGCCTACCTGGTCGGCCTCACCTCGCTGCTCGCGGCGGAGACGATGGCCGGGCGGGACGGCATGGTCGTGCCCGGCCTGCTACTCGCGCTCGCCGTGGCCGCCGGCGTGGGTCTGGTCAACGGGCTGGTCATCACCGTCCTCAAGGCCAACGCGTTCATCGCGACGCTCGGCGTGGCGCTGATCCTGCGCGGCTACCTCGAGGACAACTACACCGGCCCGGCCGGCGACGTACCGCGCGGCTTCCAGCACCTCGGCTACGACCGGATCGGCCCGGTGCCGATCGCAGCCCTGCTCATGCTGGCCGTCGCCGCGCTGTCCTGGTGGTACCTGTCACGGACCCGCTCCGGCTACCACATGTACGCCGTCGGCGGCGACATCGAGGTGGCACGGCTGTCCGGGGTGCCGACCCGCCGGGTCATCATCACCGCGCACGTGCTGTGCTCGCTCGCCGCCGGCCTCACCGGGATCTACCTCGCCAGCCGGCTCGGCTCGGGCGCCCCGTACGTCGGCACCGACGCCGGGTACGACCTGGAGTCGATCGCCGCCGTCGTGCTCGGCGGGACGCTGCTCGCCGGCGGCCGGGGCGGCATCGTCGGCACCATCGGCGGCGTCCTCATTCTCGCCACCCTGGACACGATCTTCGACGACCTCGAGGTCGACTCGTTCTTCAAGGACGTGGTGCGCGGGATCGTACTCGTCACCGCGGTCGCGCTCTACGCCCGGCGCATGACCGCCAACCGCGCCCGCGGGAGGTTGACATGACCTGGCGTCCCCGCCTGGCCGAGGGCACCGCGCCGGTGCTCGTCGTCCTACTTCTGCTGCTCATCGGCCTCGCGATCGCCGGCCCGGCCTACGACGAGCCGTCCGGCTACCTGGCGCTGCTCAAGCGTGCCGCGCCGCTGATGATCCTCGCGATCGGGCAGTACTTCGTCATCGTCTCCGGCGGGTTCGACCTGTCGGTTGGCGCGCTGGTGACCGCCGGGGTGGTCATCGCGGCCCGGCTTATCGACGGGGATGAGTCCGCAACGGCGGGGGTGATCCTGCTCGTGCTCGGGTTCGGCCTGCTGGTCGGCCTGGTCAACGGGCTGATCACGACGAAACTCCTGGTGCCGTCGTTCATCGTTACGCTCGGCATGCTGCTCGTGCTCGACGGCGCGATCTTCCTGTGGACCGGTGGTGCCCCACGCGGGGCGCTGTCCGCCGGGTTCCGGATGTTCGGGCGCGGCGCCGTGGATGTCCCGGTGCTCGGCGAGGTCCCGTGGTCGGTGCTCATCCTGCTGGCGATCCTGGTGGCCGCGGCGCTGTTCATGCGCGGCGGCACCGGCCGGGCGCTGGTCGCGGTCGGCGACAACGAGGCCGCCGTGCGGCTGTCCGGCGGCCAGGTCGACCGGCTCCGGCTGCTCGCGTTCGTCCTCTCCGGACTGCTCGCCGCGGTCGCCGCGATCCTGCTTGGCGGGTTCGCCGGCGTCTCGGCGCAGGTCGGCAACGGCCTGGAGTTCCGGGCGATCACTGCCGTCGTGCTGGGCGGCGTGCTACTTGGCGGCGGGCGCGGGTCGGTGGTCGCGGCCGCCGCCGGCGCACTGTCCCTGGAGGCCCTGTTCACCCTGCTGAACCTGCTCGGCGTGAGTGGCGCCCTCGAGTCGGCCGTGCAGGGCGTGATCATCATCGCCGCCGTCGCCTACGCCTCCCTCGGCGGCGGTGTGCGGCTGCGGTTGTGGCCGAGACAGCGGAACGCGCGACCCGCGCAAACCGCCTCCTCCTGAAGTCCCCGAGGTTAGTAAGGAGATCAACGATAATGACCAAGAAATTGTCCCTGGTGGTCGTGGCGGGCGCGCTCGCGCTCGCCGGGTGCTCGAGCGACCTGCCCGACGACAAGCCGGCAACCGGCAAGTCATCCAGTTCGGACGCGGGCAAGTCGAAGTTCTTCGACCAGGCCGAGTACAACCGCCAGCTGGCGTTCCGCGACGCCAAGCCGGAAGGCCCGGACGGCAAGCCGTGGGAGCAGATGCTCCAGCCGGAACTGGTCGACACCGCAAAGTTCGCCAAGCCCGGCGGGAACTACACCCTCTGCTTCTCCAACGCCGCGGTGAACAACCCGTGGCGGCAGGTGGGCTACAAGACCATGCAGCAGGAGGTGAAGCTGCACCCGGAGATCACCACGTTCACCGTGCTGGACGCGGAGGCCAAGGACGACAAGCAGATCAGCGACATCCAGTCGCTGTCCGCCAAGAACTGTGCCGCGATCATCATCTCGCCGAACACCACCGCCACGCTGACGCCGGCCGTCGAGCAGGCGTGCGCGACCGGCGTGCCGGTGATCGTGTTCGACCGAGGCGTCAACACCAGCTGCCCGGTCACCTTCATCCACCCCATCGGCGGCTTCGCCTTCGGCGCCGACGGCGCGGAGTTCCTGAAGGAGAAGGTCAAGCCGGGCGGCAAGATCCTCGCCCTGCGCATCCTGCCCGGCGTGGACGTGCTCGAGCAGCGTTGGGCGGCCGCCAACGAGATCTTCGCCGGCAGCGGGCTCAAGGTGGTCGGTGTGGAGTTCACCGACGGTGACGCGGCCAAGACCAAGAGCATCGTGGCTGACTACATCCAGCGCGAGGGTCAGATCGACGGCGTGTGGATGGATGCCGGCGCGACCAGCGTCGCCGCGGTCGAGGCGTTCCAGGACGCCGGGGTCGACGTGCCCGCCATCGTCGGCGAGGACCAGCAGGACTTCCTGCGGCTGTGGGTCGACGAGGGCCTGGCCGCGGTCGCACCGACCTATCCCACCTACCAGTGGCGTACCCCGGTCATCGCCGCGCTGAAGATCCTCAAGGGCGAGCAGGTGCCGAAGGAGTGGGTGCTGCCGCAGCCGCGGATCACCGGCGACAACGTCAAGGAGTACGTCAAGCAGGACATGCCGCCGCTGCACTACGCGATGTGCGGCTGCGAGGACATGCCGGGCTACCCGGGACCGTGGAAGTGAGCGGACATCCGCTCGGGGTCAACACGTGGGTGTGGACCTCGCCGCTGACCGACGCGACCTTGGCCGCCCTCGCGGCCAAGGTCGCGGGGTGGGGCTTCGACGTGCTCGAGCTCCCGGTGGAGAACCCGGGCGACTGGGAGCCGAAGCGGGCCGCCCAGGTGCTCGCCGACCACGGTCTCGGCGCCACCGTGTGCCTCGTGATGCCACCCGGTCGTGAGCTGGCCGCGGCCGACCGGGCCACCATCCGATCCACACAGGATTACCTGTTTGGCGTGGTGGACGCCGCCGCGACGGTCGGCTCGCCGGTGATCGCCGGGCCGGCGTACGCCTCGGTCGGCCGGACCTGGCGGCTGTCGCCGGACGAGCGGGCCGCGGCGTACACGCAGCTGCGGGAGAGCCTTGCCCCCGTCGTCGAGTACGCGGGCGCGGCCGGCGTAACGGTGGCCGTCGAGCCGCTCAACCGCTACGAGACGAGCCTGCTCAACACCATCGGCCAGACCCTCGAGGCGATCGGTGACCTGCCGCACTGCGGGGTCGCGCTCGACCTCTACCACCAGAACATCGAGGAGACGGACATCCCGGCGGCGATCCGCGCGGCCGCCGGCCGGGTGGCACACGTCCAGGTGTGCGGCAACGACCGCGGCACGCCCGGCGCCGACCACCTGGACTGGCCGGCGATCCTCGCCGCGATCGACGAGGCGGGCTACGCCGGCCCGCTGTGCATCGAGTCGTTCACCGCGGAGAACGCGACGATCGCGACCGCCGCCTCCATCTGGCGTTCGCTCGCCGCGAGCCAGGACGCGATCGCCGTGGACGGCCTGAAGTTCCTGCGGGCGGTGATGCCCTAGCGCCGACAGCCACCTCCACACCAGTCCGACGGCGCCGGCACGCCGCACGGTCATGACCACCCCAGTAGTTCCTCGCGTCCCAGGAGGTACCGCATCTCATGAACGTGACCTGGCGTCCCCGGTGGGGACGGTTGTTCGCGATACCAGTCGTCGGCGCGCTCGCGCTGTCCATGCTCAGCGCATCGCCGTCGGCCGCACACGAGGGTACGCACGGCCAAGCCCACGTCCTGATCTTCACCAAGACCACGCAGTTCCGGCACACGGAGGCCATCGAGCAGGGCGTGCCCGTGCTGCAGTCCGCCTTCGCCGAGGCCGGCATCACCTCGCAGCACACCGAGGACTCGTCGATCTTCAACGACGAGGACCTGTCCCACTTCGACGCGCTCGTGATGTTCCAGGCCTCCGGCGACCCGTGGACCGCCGGCGAGAAGGCGGCCATGGAGCGCTACATGAAGGCCGGCCACGGCATCGTCGCCATCCACAACGCGACCGACATGCGCGGCAACTACGCGTGGTGGGACAAGATGATCGGCGCGCTGATGCCCGGGCACGCCGCCACCGGCACCAGCCCCGGGCAGCCCGGCACGGTCCGAGTCGAGGACGATGACCACCCATCCACCGCGCACCTGCCGCAGCGGTGGGAACGCGCCGACGAGTGGTACAACTACTCGCTCAACGTCCGCGGCGACGCGCACGTGCTCGCCACGATGGACGAGACGACGTACACCCCGGGCAGCAACGCCATGGGCTACGACCATCCGATCTCGTGGTGCAAGCCGTACGACGGCGGCCGTGCCTGGATGACCGGCATGGGCCACTTCGGCGCGCACTACACCGGCGAGCCGCGGCTGGTGCAGCACATCGTCGGCGGCGTGAAGTGGGCCGCCGGCATGGTCAAGGGCGACTGCGGCGGCACGGTGTGGGACCAGTACGAGCGGGTCTCGCTGGACCAGAACACCAGCGCCCCGTTTGCCATGGACGTCGCGCCGGACGGCCGGGTCTTCTTCACCGAGCTGGTGCGCGGCCAGATCCGGGTGTACGACCCGCGCACCCAGACCACCTCCACCGCGATCACGATCCCGGTGTACTCCGGCGGTGAGGACGGGCTGCTCGGCATCGCGCTCGACCCGAACTTTGCCCAGAACGGCTACCTCTACATCTACTATTCGCCGGCGAGCACGAACGACAGCGACCCGGCGAACTTCGTCAGCCGGCTGTCCCGGCTCACCGTCGGGCCCGGCTCGCAGATCGACCGCGCCACGGAGAAGGTCCTGCTCGAGGTGCCGGCGCGCCGGCTCCCCGATGAGCCCGGTCACACCGGCGGCGGCCTCGCGTTCGGTCCGGACGGGAACCTCTACCTGAGCGTCGGCGACGACGTGAACCCGCACTCCGAGCCGTCCGGCGGCTACGCGCCGTTGTCCGAACGGGACGGAACGTTCCACGACGCGCGGGCGACCTCGGCCAACACCAACGACCTGCGCGGCAAACTCCTGCGGATCCGCCCCGAGCCGGACGGCACCTACTCCATTCCCGCGGGCAACATGTTCAAGCCGGGCACGGCGAAGACCCGCCCGGAGATCTACGCGATGGGCTTCCGCAACCCGTTCCGGTTCTCGATCGACCCGAAGACCGGGGCCATCGGGATGGCGGACTACTCGCCGGACAACAGCAACGACAACCCGGACCGCGGACCCGCCGGCATCGCCGAGTGGAACCTCATCACCGAGCCCGGCTTCTACGGCTGGCCGCTGTGCATGGGCAACAACGAGCCGTTCCGGGACGTCGACTACCGGACGAGCCCGGTGACGGTCGGCCCGAACTTCGACTGCAACAAGCCGATCAACGACTCGATCCGCAACACCGGCCTGACCGAGCTGCCGCCGGCCAAGCCGGCGCAGATGTGGTACGGCTACAAGCGTTCCTCGGTGCCGTCGGTGATCCCGCAGGGTGGCGGCCTGGCTCCGATGGGCGGCCCGTTCTACAACTACGACCCGAACCTGCAGTCGGACACCAAGTTCCCGGCGTACTACGACGGCAGGCCGTTCTTCTACGAGTGGGCCCGCAACAAGATGTACTCGATCATCCCGAACGGGCAGGGTGGGGTCGAGAAGGTCAACCCGTTCCTGCCGCAGCAGCAGTTCCTCGCGCCGATCGACTCCAAGTTCGGTCCTGAGGGCTCGATGTACGTGCTGGACTGGGGCGGCGGCTTCGGCCGTGACAACCCGAACTCGGGGCTGTACCGGATCGACTACATCTCCGGCTCGCGCTCGCCGACGGCGAAGATCAGCGCCTCGCCGGACTCCGGCCAGGCGCCGCTGCAGGTCCGCTTCGACGGCTCGGGCAGCACCGACCCGGAGAAGGAGCAGCTGCGGTACGAGTGGGACTTCACCGGTGACGGCGTCGTCGACTCCACCGAGCTGAAGCCGACCTTCACCTACACCAAGAACGGCGTCTACAACGCCCGGCTCACGGTGACCGACCCGGCCGGCAAGACCGGGACGACGACGGTGCCGATCACGGTCGGCAACACGCGGCCGAACGTGAAGTTCAACCTGCCGCCCAACGGCGCGTTCTTCGACTTCGGCGACGAGGTGAGCTGGGACCTGTCGGTCAGCGACGCCGAGGACACCCAGATCAACGACGCCGACGTGGTGATCCAGCCGGCGATGGGCCACGACGAGCACGCGCACCCGGCCGAACCGCTGCACGGGCGCACCGGCTCGGTGGTCACCGACCTCGGTGGCGGGCACGGCGAGGACATGAACGTCTTCTACGCGCTCGACGGCCGCTACGCCGACTCGGGCGGTGCGGGTGGCATCCCGAGCCTGACCGGTTCGGACACCACCCTGCTGTTCCCGAAGCAGCGGGAGGCGGAATTCTTCGACAAGTCGTCGAACGTGACGGTCGGTTCGTCGCGGGACGTCGAGGGCCACGCGAACTCCATCACCGGCCAGAACGGCGCCTGGGCGTCGTACGACCCGGTCAACCTGCACAACGTGGACCGGCTGGTCCTGCGCGTGTCGGCCGCCAGCGCGAGCAAGATCGAGCTGCGGCGGGGCGCGCCGGACGGTGAGCTCCTTGGCATCGCGCAGGTGCCGGCGACCGCCAGTGGCGGCTACGTGGACGTCCCGGTCGAGGTGTCCGACCCCGGCGAGACGTTCACCCTGTACGCGGTGTTCCCCGGCGCGGGTGAGCGGCGCCTGAACTTCATCGAGGCCGACGGCAAGGGCGTCTCGCCGACGAGCAAACCGAAGGTCGCGGTGACCTCCCCGACGCCGGCCGACAAGCTGGAGCCGGGCGAGATCCAGGTGACCGCCGACGCGAGCGACTCGAAGAACACGATCACCAAGGTCGAGTTCTTCGTCGACGGCACGTCGATCGGCACCGACACCACGGCGCCGTACTCCATGACCTGGAACGCGCCCAAGGAGAAGCGCTACCAGCTGACCGCGGTCGCGACCAACGACAAGGGCTACCGCACGAAGTCCCGCGTCGTGCAGGTCGAGGTCGGTGACCTCTACGGAGCCTGGCAGACCTACACCAACACCACCGCCGCGTTCGACCGGCCGGACCAGGACACCTGGGTCATCAACGCCGGTGGCGCGAACATGTGGCAGGGAACCGATCAGTACGGCTCGGTGTACCTGCCGGCGGCGGCCGGCAACACCTGGACCGCCACGGTGAAGATCGAGAGCCAGACGAACACGAACAATTCCGCCAAGGCCGGTCTGATCGTCCGCAACGACATCACCCAGCCCGGCAAGTCGCCCGGGTACGCGGCGATGACGCTGCGGGCTGGCTCCGGGTTCGAATGGCTGCGCGACACCGACGGCAACGGCCAGCTCGACGCCAGCACCGGCGCCAGCACGACCAGCTACCCGTCCTGGGTGCGGATCGTGCGGGACGGCGGGAAGTACTACGGGTACTGGAGCAAGGACGGGAAGTCGTTCACCGCGGTCGGCGACCCGGTGACGCTGCCCGGCGCGGCCAGCCCGCAGGACATCGGCCTCGCGGTCACCGCGCACAACGCGTCGGCCACCAGCGAGGTGAAGTTCAGCGGCTTCAACCTGGTCGACCGGGCCATCCACCCGGCACCGCCGGAGACCGCTCCGGGCTGCGCGATCCGCGGCTCGGACAACTTCGACGGTGACACGCTGAACACCAACCGGTGGACCACGGTGCGGAACGCGCCGAACCTGCCGGTGCGGGTCACCAGCGGCGGGCTGGTGCTGCCGGTCACCAACGGTGACATCAACGAGGGTGCCACCGGGCCGATCAGCTACGCCGGTCAGCGCGCCAAGACCGGGCCGTGGACGATCACCACGAAGCTGACGATCGCGCACAACCGCGAGTGGCAGCACGCCGGCCTGCTCATGCACGGCACCGACAACGACTACGTCAAGGTGGCGTTCACCCGCACCTCGTCCGGCGGTCGGGTCATGGAGTTCCAGACCGAGGCCGGCGGGACGCGGACCTGGCACGCCAACGTGGGTGTGCCGGCGGACTTCCCGTCCACCGCGCACCTGCGACTGGTCAGCGACGGTCAGAAGCTGACCGCGGCGTACTCCGCCGACGGCCAGACCTGGACGGCGCTCGCCGGCTCCGCGAACGTCATCCCGAACGCGACCGTCGGCCTCGCGGCCGCCGGGGACACCGGGACGGCGCAGGTCAACGCCGTGTTCGACCACTTCACCATCACGCCGGACGGCACGGACGACGGTGTCCGCGCGCCCAGCGACGAGTTCGAAGGCAGCGCTCTCGACGGCTGCCGGTGGAACGCGGTGGTGCGGTACGACTCGTCGAAGGTCGCGGTGAGCGGCGGTGCGCTGCGCGTCGAGACCCAGCCGGGCGACATCAACGGCACCAACAACGCTTCGCCGCGGAACTTCATCCTGCAGAAGATCCCCGCGGACGTCGCCGGCGGTGACTGGACGATCGAGACCAGGCTGACGCCGACGATGCTGCACAAGTGGCAGCTGGCCGGCCTCATGGTCTACAACAACGACGACAACTACGTGAAGTTCGACGTCCTGGCCAACAACAACGCCGGAACGCCGACCAACCTGCACGCCGAGCTCGTCTCGGAACGCAATGCGCAGTTCGGCAACGGCGGCAACCGGTCGATCGACATCGCCGACTCGTCCGAGAGCGGCTGGTACTACCTGCGGCTGAGCCGGAGTGGGAACACCTACTCGGCCCAGATCAGCGACGGCGGGGTCAACTGGACCTCGCTCGGCCAGCCGGTCACCAACGACGCCGCGATGACCTCGTTCGGCCTGATGGCGATGGGTCCGGAGCAGGTGCAGCCGGTCACGGTCGCGTTCGACTACTTCCGGGTCCTCGACACGGCGGCGCCGAGCCTGACCGTGTCGGTCGGCCCGGCGCAGCCGAACGGCCAGCTCGGTTGGTACATTTCGCCGGCGACGGTCACCGCTTCGGCGAGCGATGACCGCGGCGGCCCGGTCCGCATCGAGTTCGCCCAGGGCGACGGCGCCTGGACGCAGTACCACGAGCCGGTCCGGGTGACCGAGGACGGCCTGCGGGAGCTACGGTTCCGGGCGATCGACGAGGCCGGCAACATCTCCGCGCCGACAGCCTTCTCCCTGCACGTCGACACCACGGCTCCGGTCGTGACCGTCGACGGCGTGGCAAAGGGCGGCAAGTATGACGTCGGCACGTCGCTGCCGATCGTCGCGACGGCACGGGACGCCACGTCGGGCGTCGACTCGGTGGCCCTCCGCCTGGACGGGGTGGCGATCGAGAGCGGTGCGGGTGTCGAGCCCACGGCGGGCGGTCACAAGCTGACCGTCGTGGCGACCGACCTGGCCGGCAACGTCACGGAGGTGACGATCGCCTTCGAGATCGTCGCCACCTACGACAACGCCCAGGCGCTGGTGCGCCGGTACCAGGCGGAGGGTCTGCTCAGCGACGAGCTCGCCGACAACCTGTTCGGCCAGCTCCAGGCGGCCAAGAGTACGGCGGCGGCGAACCGGCCAGACCAGGCCAGGGCTGCTCTGGACCGGTTCGCGGCGGCGGCCAGTACCGCCACCGACGAGTCGGCCCGCACTCAGCTGCTCGCGGCCGGCGCCTACCTGAAGGCCCGCCTGTAGGGAGATGACGGCGGGCCGGTGCCGGCCGGCTCGCGACCGGTGCCGGAGCACGCGTGGCGTGCTCCGGCACCTCGTCTTCTTTGGTGGCACAGTGCAGTGACCGTGGCGGCTTGACGGGCAGGTCACCGCGTCCCGCGGGTCTTGGGCAGGTTGGACTGGGCGACCTTGCGGCAGTCCTTCTGGTCGCCGATCGCCCCCGGCCCGAGCCGCTCCAGCTCGGCGCGGGCCCGGGAGCGGCCCAGGTTCCACGCGTACCAGGGGTCCGGCTCGGCGAGGTCGTCGTCGATCCAGCCCAGCGTGCAGCGGCGTACCCGGTCCGGCAGCGTGGCCAGGGCGGGCGTGGCGTCGGCGGAGAGTGCCCGCAGGTACCAGGCGTCGATCTTGCCGGTCTGCTCGTAGCGGGCGACGTTGCGGCGGGCCGCGTAGTCCTCCGGGTTGAGCACGGCCAGGCTCAGCAGCATCACGACGGCCAGGGCCACGGTCGTGCCGGGAATCCACCGCCCCCACCACCGCATGCCGGCCGCCAGGATCATCAGGAACACCGCCCCGAGCAGCAGCTCGAACGCCATCACGAAGATTCGTTCACCGGTGTAGCTGTAGACCTTCTGGTACGTGTACATCCGGGACAGCGCCGACACCACGATCACCACGCTGAGCGCGCTGAGCAGGCCGAGCAGCACCCGCAGCAGGACGCGCTCCACCGGGCGGTCCCGACGCGCCCAGCGGGTCACCCCACCGAGCACGGCCAGGGTCAGCAGGGTGACGGTGAGCAACTGCCAGAAGCCGCTGCGGGCGTATTCGGCGTAGCTGAGGCCGGCGGTGCGCAGGACGTGCCGCTGGCCGCCGAAGAGCACGGTGAACTGCACGGCCACGAAGCCGCCGAAGAGCGCGGTCAGCGCGCCGATGGCCGGTGCCCACTCCAGGATGCCGAGCCGGCGTTCGGCCGCCCTGTCGATCGTGGAGAGGTCCGGCGGGGCGGCCAGGGTGTAGACGGCGGCGACCGCGATCAGGCCGCCCACCGCCGCCAGGAAGACCCCGCGGAACAGGCTGCCGACCTCGACCTGCGGCCCCATCGTGTTGAGCACCTCGGAGAAGGCGGCGTCGGCCGAGGAGAGCAGGCCGCCGAAGACCAGCAGCACCAGCACGGTGGCGACCGCCGACCAGACCACCCGCCGGACCGCCCCCGCGTCGGGGGCGGCCTGGACATGGCGGCGTATCCAGGGCAGCCCGCGGAACGCCGCGAACGGGGTCGCGACCAGGCTGAACAGGATCGAGCGGACGAGTCTGCCGCCGACGATCGCGAGCGCCGCGCAACCCAGCGCGCCGAGCACGCAGAACGTCACCAGCCACCAGGCGTTACGGAAGGCCAGCACGGACAGCAGCGCCAGGGCCGCCGCCGCCCAGCCGGCCCGGACCAGGCGCTCGGTGCGCGGCAGCGCCGCGGTGTGCCGCCTGACCCCGACCAGCACCGCGACGGTCAGGGTGAGCCCGCCGAGGAACCAGCCGATGCCGACTCGGCTCAGCGGCACGAAGGCCGCCACGCCCAGCGCCGCGGCGAGCACCGCGCCGGGCGCCGCCCAGCCGGTGGCCGGCTTCGGGCCCGGCCAGCGGGTCTGGAGGAAGGTGGGCCGCGGTGGCTGCCGCTGGAAGCCGCCCGGGGCCACCCGGGGCGGCAGCGACTGCATCCCCGGCCAGGCGACCGGCGGCGCCGGGGTGAGGGGCGCGGCGCCGGGTGGGAAAGCTGCGCTCGCCGGGCCGGCCGGGACGGCGCCGGGTGGGGAGGTTCCGCTCGGCGCGGCGGCGGGGACGGCACCGGGCTGCGGCGGTGCGGTGGAGGGGGCCGGGGGCTGGGACGTCCCGCCCTGCCAGGCGGGGACACCGGCCGTCCGGGCGTCCGCCTGCTGCGGGTCGCTCGACGCGGCGGACGTCGACGACGCGGCGGGGCCCGTGGCCGGAACGTCCTCCGTGCGCTGCGTGGGGACCGGCCTGCCTTCCCGCAGACCCCCGTCGGTCGGTGCCGGGGTGGTCGCGCCGGTGGCCGTCGTTGCGGGTACCGGCGTTGTCGTCGGGGTGGTGGACGGTCCGTCGGTGGCCGGGAGTGCCACGTACGCGGGTGTGGTGGTCGTGACGGCCGGCCGGCCCGCCGAGCCGGCTCCCTGCTCGGAGGCCTCAGGCGGCACCAGCGGTACGAACACTGCGAAGCCCCGGGTTCCCGGCGGGACGCTGACCGGGATGGCCCAGGCGGGTTGCCCCTCCTGGCCCGGCCAGACGAGCCCGGGTGGCGCGCCCTCGGTGGTGGGCATGACCAGCAGGTACGGCGTCCCCGCCGCGGGTGGTGGGCTTCCCGGTGGCGCGGCGGCTTCGGGGGAGTCTGCTGTCGGTGGCGACTCGGACACGACACGCTCCTTGAGCATCCAGAGGTGCGGTCACTGTAGAGGCAACCCCGGTCGTCCGCCGCCCCGTCAGCGGTGGATCAGCAGCGTCGACGTCTGCGCCGACAACCTCGGCTCCAGCACGCCGGCCACCGCCGCAGCTGGTGAGTGCCGACGCTGCGGACTCGGACCGCTGACGGTCCGGACGTCGCCGAGCGGGTCCGCGACGTCGGCCTGGTGAGTCGTTCACGTCATCAGGTCCACAGCGCGCGACGACCAGCGGGCGGTCGACCCGCCACGGTCGGCGCGGACCCGGTCCGCGGCCGGACGGCGCGGACCCGGCCCGACGACCACGGTGCGGCTCAGCCGAGCAGGCGGTCGATCTCGGCCAGCTCCTCGGCGGTGAAGTTGAGGTTCTGCACCGCGGCCACGTTCGTCTCCAGCTGCGCCACGCTGCTCGCGCCGATGATCAGGCTGGTCATCCGCGGGTCGCGCAGCGCCCAGGCGAGGGCGAGCTGGGCCAGGGTCTGCCCCCGCCGCTCGGCCACCTTGCCCAGCTCCCGGATCGTGGCCAGCTTCTCCTCGGTCAGGTCGCTCTCGTTGAGGAAGACGCTGGTGCGGACCCGGGAGTCCGCCGGGATGCCGGCGAGGTAACGGTCGGTGAGCAGGCCCTGGGCCAGTGGGCTGTACGCGATGCAGCCGGCGCCGACCTCCTCCAGCGTGTCCAGCAGGCTGTCGTCCTCGGTCCAGCGGTTGAGCATTGAGTAAGACGGCTGGTTGATCAGCAGCGGCGTGCCCAGGTCACGCAGGATCGCCGCGGCCCGGGCGGTCTGCTCCGAGTCGTAGTTGGAGATGCCGACGTAGAGCGCCTTGCCGGAGCGGACGATGGCGTCGAGCGCGCCCATCGTCTCCTCCAGCGGGGTGTCCGGGTCGAAGCGGTGCGAGTAGAAGATGTCGACGTAGTCCAGCCCCATCCGGCGCAGCGACTGGTCCAGCGACGAGACCAGGTACTTGCGGGAACCCCACTCGCCGTACGGGCCGGGCCACATCAGGTAGCCGGCCTTGCTGGAGATCACCAGCTCGTCCCGGTACGGCTTCAGGTCCGTCGCCAGCAGCCGGCCGAAGTTCTCCTCGGCGGCGCCGGGCGGTGGGCCGTAGTTGTTGGCCAGGTCGAAGTGGGTGACCCCGAGGTCGAACGCCCGGCGGACGATGTCCCGCTGCCGCTCGAAGGGCCGGTCTGGGCCGAAGTTGTGCCACAGGCCGAGGGAGATGGCGGGCAGCCGCAGGCCGCTGCGCCCGCTGCGCCGGTAGGTCATCGTGTCGTAGCGGTCGTCCGCGGCGAGGTAGGTCACGATCATGAGCGTAACTTCCCGCCAGGTCCACCGCCGTGGTCCGCCCTGCTCGTTTCTGCGGTCAGCCGGTGGACGCCAGGGCGTCGAGGTGGGCCCGGATGACTGCCCTGCTCCGGTCGGGGCTCTCGCCGTGCAACGTCAGGTGCAGGATCAGTCCGTCGACCAGGGCGTAGAGCCGGTGGGCATTCAACGGGCGGTCGACGCCGGGTCGGGCCACCCGGTCGACGATGGTGGTGAAGGCCCGCAGGAGCAGCTGGTGCATCTCTCCGCTGAGCGCCCCGAGTTCCGGGTCGACCATCGACTGGGCGGAGAAGGCCAGCCACACCTGACACTCGGCGAGCCGTTCGGCGTCCAGGGGAAGCATCTCCGCTATCACCCGTTCGGCCACGTCCACCGGGTCGCCCGTGCCGTCGATCGCCTCGATCCGGGCCTGGATCCGCTCCGCCACCAGGCGCATGGCGAACACCGTCAGCTGCGACTGGGACGCGAACGAGTTGCGCAGCGATCCGGTCGACAGGCCGGCCTCCTGGGCGACGTTGCGCACGGAGGCGTGGGCGAGTCCCTCCCGGCGGACGACCCGCCAGACGGCCTCGGCGAGCGCGGCACGTCGGGCGACGCTGTCCACGATTTTCGGCATACCTCTTTTTAGCACAGTCGTGTTACGTTGCTTCCGTGGCACAGTCGTATCAAATAACGCTCGTCGAGATCGGTGCGAGCGCAGGGGCAGAGGCCGTCGTGCTCGCGCTGCTCGTCTGGGCCCTCACCCGGCACTCGGCGCCGGACATCGCCGGGCGGGCCCCGGCGGTTCCGACCGCTCGCCGCGAGACGATCGGTGTCCTGGCGTACGGGCTGACGGCCCAACTGCTCGGAGCGGCCATCGGCATCGCGCTGGGATGGCACCCGATCAGCTTCCACCTGGCAGGGACACTGATCGGCGGCCATGAGCCCATCGGGATCCCTGAGGCGCTCGGCTGGTGCGCCTACAACCTCACCGTGTACGCGGTCGCGCCGTACCTGTGGTTCCGCCGCCGCTACGACCGCACCGCACTGTGCCTGCGCAGCTCCGACCGACGTCGCGATCTCCTCGTCATCGGCGTCGTCCTGGCGTTCAGCACGGTCAGCCAACTCGTCGGCCTCAGTGCCGCGATCCTGGCCCTGGACCCTCGCCAGCTCACGCTCGGGATACCCCTCACCTTCACCCTGTACCTGCTCGGCACCGGCCTGCCGACGCTCGTCTTCGTGCAGGCGATCCTGGTACCGCGATTCGCCCGGCTGACCGGCACCTCGGGCGCCGTGCTCCTGGGCGGCCTGACGTACGCCGCACTGCACCTCGGCGATGCCTGGGCCCGGTTCGAAACGGTCGAGCAGGCCGTCACCTCGATCGGGCTGGTGCTGCTGGTCTACACGTTCCCCGGCATGTTCAAGGCGTTCCTCACCGTCCGGACCGGCAATGCCTGGGTGCACCTGTGGGCCTACCACGCCATCGCGCCGCACACGCTGATCGACACCCCGTGGATCGTGCGGGTCTTCCGGATCTAGTGCGCACGATGAGCGCCGCGGTGCCGGTGCTGGTGTCGCGGCGTGCGTCCAAGATGGGAGCCAACACCGGTGCCCTGCCGGACTATCCGGGTAGCGTCGAATCATGCGATACATCCCGCTGGAGACCCTCAAGCCCATTTCCAAGATCGGTCTCGGTACCTGGCAGTTCGGCTCCCGGGAGTGGGGGTACGGCCCCGACTACGAGCGCCTCGCGGCGGACATCGTCCGGCGGGCGCTCGACCTCGGCGTCACCCTCTTCGACACCGCCGAGCTGTACGGCTTCGGCCGCAGCGAGCGGATCCTCGGTGCCGCCCTCGGTGCCGACCGGGAGAAGGTCGTGGTGGCCAGCAAGATCTTCCCGGTGCTGCCGATCGCCCCGGTGGTGCAGCAGCGGGCGATCGCCTCGGCGGCCCGGCTCGGCGTCCGCGGCATCGACCTCTACCAGGTGCACCAGCCCAACCCGGTGGTCGCCGACGCCACCACCATGCGCGGCATGCGGGCGTTGCAGGACGTCGGCCTGGTCGCCGAGGTCGGGGTGAGCAACTACACCCTGCGCCGCTGGCAGTTCGCCGAGGCGGCGCTGGGCCGGCGGGTGCTGAGCAACCAGGTCCGCTACAGCATGGTCGACCGGGGTCCCGAGAAGGACCTGATCCCGTACGCCGAGCAGGCCGGCCGGATCGTCATCTCGTACAGCCCGCTCGCGCAGGGCTTCCTCTCCGGCCGGTACGACCCGAAGCACCCGCCGAGCGGGGCGGTGCGCCGGGCCAACCCGTACTTCCTGCCGGAGAACCTGGCCCGCGGCGCCGCCCTGATCGCGACGCTGCGCGAGGTGGCCGACGCGCACGACGCCACCCCCAGCCAGATCGCGCTGGCCTACCTGCTGCACCACCCGAACGTGGTGGCCATCCCCGGCGCGTCCGGCGTGGAGCAGATGGAACGAAACGCGGCCGCCGCCGAGATCGACCTCACCGACGACGAGTATGCCGCCCTGGCCACCGCCGCCCGGCAGTTCCAGCCGGTCACCGGCCTGGCCGCGGTGCCGAAGCTGATCCGCGCTCGAGCGGGGAAGTGAGCAGCATGGATGACATCACCGCGCTGATCCTGGACGACCACGCCGCCTTCCGGCGCGGCTTCGCCCGGCTCGACGACGCCTGCGACCCCACCGAGCTGTTGGCCGTCTGGGAAGCGCTCGCCCTGCACCTGGACATCCACGCCGAGGCGGAGGAGACGATCCTCTACCCGCACCTGGTGCGGCACGGCGACGACGGCGAGGACGAGACCACCGACGCCATCGGCGACCACAACGAGATCCGCGACGCGATCGCCGAGTCCAAGCTGCACCCGGTGGGCTCCGACCAGTGGTGGGCGGCGGTGTGGAAGGCCCGTCGGGAGAACAGCGAGCACCTCGCTGAGGAGGAGGACGGGGCGCTGCCGGACTTCCGCCGGCACGCCGGCGTGGAACTCCGCGCCGAGTTGGGCGCCCGCTGGCTGACCTTCTATGGCGAGCACAAGAACGGTCGCAACCTGACCTTCGCCGACAAGGACCCGGAGAAGTACGTACAGGAGCACCGTTGAGCCTCGGTGAGCCGAGCTACCAGGCGATCTCCCCGACGCGGGGGAGTCGCCGGGCGCGGCGGCGCGGGACAATTGCCGGGTGAGTCCTCGGGCGCTGATCGCGCCGCTGATCCGTGCCAGCACCTGGCGACGCGGCGTGTTCCTGCTGCTCGGCGGGGTGCTCGCGCTGCCGTACGTGCTGCTCGTCGGCACCTTCGTCCAACTGCTCACGCGCGGGGAGGTGCCCTGGCTGCTGGTCTTCGGGCTGGTGGCGATCGCCGCCGTCATCGGCGCGGTGCCGTTCTTCCTCGACGGCAGCCGGGCGCTGGAGATCGCCGCCGCGCGCGCCCTGCTCGGCGTGTCGCTGCCGGAGCCCGCCGCCGGGCATCCGGCCGACCGGGAGACCCGGCTGCGCGCCGCGCTCTGGATCGCCCTGCACATGATTGTCGGCGGGCTGGTGATGTTCGCGCTGATCAGCGCCCTGCCGATGGCGCTGGCGTTCATCGCCGCCCAGTTCGGCGTCGGCGCGGAGACCATCGCCCAGGAACGTTTCGGGCCGCTCGACGGGCGGGACACCGGCTGGCTCACCCTCACCGGGGTGGTGATGCTGCTGGGCCTCGGCTACGCGGTCGCCGGGCTGGGCACGCTCGCCGCCTCGATGGCGCCGGTGCTGCTCGGCCCCTCCCAGGGCGAGCGGATCGCCGCCCTGGAGGCCCGCGCCACCCGGCTCGCCGAACGTAACCGGCTGGCCCGGGAGCTGCACGACTCGGTGGGCCACGCGCTGACCGTGGCCACCCTCCAGGCCGGCGCGGCACGCGAACTCCTGGACGGCGACCCGGAGTTCGCCCGCCGCGCGCTCGCCGCGATCGAGGAGACCAGCCGGCACGCGATGGACGACCTGGACCACGTGCTCGGCCTGCTCCGGGAGACCGAGGACGGCGGCCGCGCCCCGGCCGGCACCGCGCCGCAGCGCACCCTGGCCCAGCTCGACCGGCTCGTCGCGGACACCCGGGCGGCCGGGCTGCCGGTGGAGGCGCGGGTCGACGGCGAGCTGACGGAGCTGCCCGCGGCGGTGTCCCGGGAGGGCTACCGCATCGTGCAGGAGGGGCTGACCAACGCCGCCCGGTACGGCCGTGGCCTGGTGCGCCTGCGGGTGGACGTACCCGGGGAGGCGACGGCTCCCGGGCAACCCGCGGCGTCCGACGCGCCGAGCTGGAGTTGCCGTTGGTTGGAGATCGAACTGGAGAACCTGCTGGGCGGCGCGGCGCGGCCGGGACGCGGCGGCCGTGGCCTGGACGGCATGCGGGAACGGGTGCTGCTGCTCGGCGGGCGGATCACCGCCGGCCCGGAGGACGGCCACTGGCGGGTCCGGGTGCGGCTGCCGGTGCCGAGGGGGGAGACGCGGTGAGCACGGACGTGCTGATCGTCGACGACGACGAGCTGATCCGGGTCGGGCTGCGGGCGATCATCGACGCCCAGCCGGACCTGCGGGTGGTGGGGGAGGCCGCCGACGGCGCCGAGGTGCCGCCGCTGGTGGCGAGGCTGCGACCCCGGGTGGTGCTGATGGACGTGCGGATGCCCGCCATCGACGGCATCCAGGCCACCCGGCGGCTGCTCGCCGCCTCCGCCGACCCGCCGCGCGTCCTGGTGGTCACCACCTTCGAGAACGACGAGTACGTCTACGAGGCGCTGCGCGCCGGCGCGAGCGGGTTCCTGCTCAAGCGGGCCCGCCCGGCGGAGGTGGTCACCGCCGTCCGGGCGGTCGCCGCCGGTGACTCGCTGCTCTTTCCGGCCGCGATCCGTCGCCTCGCGGGGGCGTACGCGGGGCCGGGCGGGGACCGGCTGGCCGGGGCGCGGCTGACCGAGCGGGAGGCGGAGGTGCTGCGGCTGATGACCACCGGGTTGTCCAACACCGAGATCGCCGGGCAGCTCGTGGTCGGGGTGGAGACGGTCAAGACGCACGTCGGCAACGTGCTGGCCAAGCTGGGCGTGCGGGACCGCACCCAGGCGGTGATCGCCGCGTACGAGTCGGGTTTCGTCGTCCCCGCCGGCTGATCCCCCTCTGCCGGGGGAGCGGGTTCGTCACCGCGCGGGAGGGGCGCGAACGGCGCGCCGCCGAGGCTGGAGCCATGACGACACTCACCTCATCGACGTCCCGCCGGGCTGCCCGGATCCGGCTCGACCTGGCCCCGCCGGTGGCCGCCGCCTGGCTGGCCGGCTGGGGTGTGCTCGCCCTGGTCGCCACCCTGACCGGCGCCGGTTACCCGTTCGGCGCGAACGACCCGCACAGCGGCGGGGCGGACCTGCTGCGGCTGGTTCCGGTGGCGGTCGGCGCGCCGCTGCTCGCCGGGCTGCTGCTGGTCGGGGCGGTCACCGCCCTGGCCCTGTCCGCCCCGGTCCGCGGCCCGTTCCGCGCGCTGCTGCTCGGCTACGGCTGGGCGCTCACCTTCGTGCTGGCCGTGGTGGTCCCCGACGCCCGGGTGCTGGTCGTGCTCGGGTACGCGCCGATGCTCGTCCTCGGGGCGCCGTTCGGCTGGCCGCCGGTCGACTACGCCGAGATCTTCACCTGGCCGCTGTTCGCCCGGTGCGCCGCCCTGGTCGGCGGGATGCTGCTCGCCGGGGCGCTGCTGGCCGGTCAGCGGCGCGCCACCGGGGCCTGCCTGGCCTGCGGCCGCGACGGCCACGCCCGGGGCTGGACCACGCCCGGGTCGGCGGCCCGCTGGGGACGCTGGGCGACCTGGGTCGCCGCGGCGATTCCGCTGACCTACGCGGTCACCCGGATGGCCTGGGCGGCCGGGATCCCGCTCGGCATCTCCCGGGAGTTCCTCGACGAGATGCAGGAGACCGGGCTGGTCTGGGCGGGTGCCGGCCTGGCCGCCTTCGCCACCGTCGGCGCCGTGCTCACCGTCGGGCTGGTCCGGCCCTGGGGCGAGCGCTTCCCGCGCTGGCTGGTCGGGCTGGCCGGCCGGCGGGTGCCGATCGCGCTCGCGGTGGTCCCCGCCGGGCTGGTCGCGCTGTCGGTCACCGCGGCCTCGCTCGGGCTGCTCTCCACCCCGCAGTTCTGGGAGCACGGATTGAGCCTGACCACGGCGCCGATGCTGCTCTGGCCGCTGTGGGGGGTGGCCCTCGGCGCGGCGGCCCTGGCCTACCACCTGCGCCGGCGGGGCGCCTGCCGCCGCTGCGGCCGGGACTGACCGGCAGCGGCGGGTCGCGGGCGACGGGGGCCCGCCGCTGCCGGTCGCGCCGATCCGCCCGCCCGTGGCCCGGCTCGCCACGGACGGGCGGAAACGGGCGGCGACGACCCGGGCCTGCGCTGCTTCGTCGACGCGGTGGCCCGCCGCTCGAAGGGCCGGATGTTCACCCCGGACCTCGACGACCTCGGCGAGTACGTGGTCTCCGACTACCTGCGCGCCCGGCGGGGCCGGCGCTGAGCCGCCCGTCCGGGTGACCGTGGTGCGGTAACGCCCCGGCCGGCGTACGGCGGCGGGGTTGACTGGGGGCGTGGAGAGCGCTGAGCTGCGGCGAACCTACGACGAGCTGCTCGCCGAGGTGGAGGCGGGCGGCTTCGGCGAGCCGCCGCCGGGGCAGCTCAGCGCCGAGCAGATCGTCGCCCACCTGGCCGCCAACGACGAGCTGCTGAGCGAGGCCACCGCGGCGGTCCTGGCCGGGTCGCCCTTCGCCTACTACGACCTGGAGACCATCCACCACCCCCAGCTGGACACGCTGGTCGCCCAGTGCGGCGGCCTGGACGGGCTGGCCACCCTGCTGCGGGCGACCAGCCAGAAGCTCTGCACGCTGGTGGACCGGCTCGGCCCGACGGCGGACACCCCGGTCGACACCCACCTGCGCGAGGGTTTCGACCTGCTCGTCGACGAGCCCCTGCCCTGGTCCCGGACCCTCGACCTGCACACCCGCGTCCACCTGCCCAAGCACCTGGCCCAACTGCGCATGCTCCGTCCGCACCCCCAACCGGCCTGACCGCTCGGCGGCAGCCCGGCCGACGGTGGCCGGGGTACGCGGCCCCCGGTCCCGTGGGGGTGGTGGCCCGCCGGCCGTCGAGCAGCCCGGCGGCGGCCAGCACGAACGCGCCGGTGCAGATCGACATGATCCGCGCGCCCCCGCGCGTGGGCGGCCCGCAGCGCCGCCGCCACCTCCGGGTCGATGGTGCCGTCGGTCATCGCCGCGCCGCTCTGGATGCCCGGCACGACCACCGTGTCGGCGGCCTCGACGAGTTCGAGCCCGTGGTCGGGGAGCATTCGCCGCGACCGGGGCGGGCCTGGTCCGGGACCGGCTCGGCGACTACGCGCTGGCCTGGTGCGTCGCCGGGGCGCTGTCGATCGGCGCGGCCGGGCTCTCCCTGCTGCTGCGCCGCCGGGAACCGGTGCCGGTGCCCGTGGTGGCGTCGCCCGCCCGGGCCTGGAGCTACCGGGGCTGAGCGGTCAGCCCACCGTCCACTGCTGCTCGGCGGCGCCGGTGCAGGGGACCTGGCGGATCTCGTCGCCGGCCTCGGTGCCGGCGTCGTCGACCTGGGCGCACTTGCCCGAGTGCACCGCCACCAGCAGCACCGGCCCGGTGCCGACCGGGGTCAGCCGCCACTGCTGGTTGGCCTGCCCGTGGCAGGGATACTGCTGGAGCTTCGCGCCGTCGTCGGTGCTGCCGCCCTCGACGTCCAGGCACTGGCCGTACGCCGCGTTGGTCAGGGTGACCAGGTCGGGGGCGACCGGGTTGGCAACCCACTGCTGTTCCGGCCCGCCGGTGCAGGCGGCCAGCTCGGCGGTGGCCTTCTCGCCGTCGCCGTCGGTGCCGACGCAGAGGCCGGAGGCCGCCCGGAACACCTTCGGCCCGGCCACCGGGGCGGGCGGGGTGGTGGGTGGGGCGGTCGGCGAGGGCGCGGCCGGGGTGGTCTCCGCCGGCTCAGTGACCTCGGGCGACGGCGCCTGCGGCGGGGGAGCGGAGGCGGCCGCCGTCGGCACCACCGGCTGGTCGCCGCCGCCGAGCACGCCGGTGGCGAAGAAGCCCCCCAGCAGTACGCCGACCAGCCCGATGGCCAGCGCGAACCGCATCAGCGGGTCTCGGGGCAGCCCGGGTCGGGTGGCCCGGCGGGCGCCGTAGACGGTGCCGGAGGGGTCGGGGCGTTCGTCGGGGGCGGACATGGGGGGCATCCTGACCCACCGGGCCGGGCGGTGGCCACCCGGCCCGGCCGGCGGTGACTCAGTCGACGACCGTGACGTCCTTCCAGAACGCCACCCGGTCGCGCACCATCGCGGCCTTCGGCTTCGGGTCCGGGTAGTACCAGACCGCGTCCGCGCTGGCCCGGCCGTCGTGATCCAACGTGTAGTAGGAGGCGGTGCCCTTCCACGGGCAGACCGTGTGGGTCGCGGACTCCCGGATCAGGTCGTCGCGCAGCGCGCTGCGGGGGAAGTAGTGGTTACCCTCCACCAGGACGGTGTCGTCGCTCTCGGCGATCACCAGGTCGTTCCAGACGGCTTTCGGCATGCCGCAAGACTAGGTCCTCGATCGACCTTGACCACATCGAACTCCACCATTAGGTTCTGGATCGGACAGTGGACGTCCTACCTCCTCGGCTGACGCGTCTCACGCGCTGCCGCGCGACGGCACTGGCGCCGCGACAAGGAGGCCCCCGACCACCACGAAAGAGGCCTGCATGTCCGTCATGACAGTCCGATCACCCCGCTCGATGATCGCTCTTGCCGGTGTCACGCTCGCCGCATCCCTGGCCCTGGGCGCCCCGCCCGCGACGGCGGGCGCGCCGGTGGGCGGGCACCGGTGCGACGCCTCCGTGCCGTTCGTCTCCGGCGCCGAGGGCTACACCGGATTCCGGATTCCGGCGGTGGTGACCGCCCGGTCCGGGATCCTGCTGGCCTTCGCCGAGGGCCGACACGGCTCGCTGAGCGACGCCGGGAACATCGATCTCGTCCTCAAGCGGTCCAGTGACGGCGGATGCACCTGGGGGCCGCTGCAGGTGGTCCACGATCGAGGGCCGGACACCGCCGGCAATCCGGCGCCGGTCCTGACCGCGGGCGGCCGTCTCGTGCTGCTCTCCACCGTCAACGCCGCAGCCGCGTCAGAAGCCGCGATCATGCGCGGCGAGGTCACCGCCGAGCAGAGCCGCCGGGTCTTCGTCCAGCACAGCGACGACGAGGGGGTGACCTGGTCGGCTCCGCGCGAGATCACCGGGCAGGCCAAGGCGCAGAACTGGCGGTGGTACGCGACGGGACCGGGCCACGCCGTGCGGCTGGTCGGCGCGGCCCACCGGCACCGGCTGGTGGTGCCCGCCAACCACTCGATCGCACCACCGGCCGGTTCGGCCGATCTCGGCACGGAAGCCAAGTATTACGGTGGCCACCTGCTCTACAGCGACGACGGCGGTGAGAGCTGGCAGATCGGTGCGGTCGACGACAACCCCAACGGGTACGTCAACGTCAACGAGTCCACCGCTGCGGAGCTGCCGGACGGCCGGCTCTACCTGAACACCCGGGAGCACAATGGCAGCGCGCCCGGCAACCGGGCCGACACCTACAGCGCCGATGGCGGCGAGACCCTCGTGCTGCCGTACCGGCCGCAGGCGACCCTGGTAGGGCCGGTCGTGCAGGGCAGCGTCCTGCAGTTGACCGGGCCGAAGGCGCCCCTGCTCTTCTCCGGCCCCGCAGATCCGGCCAGCCGGGCGGCGATGACGCTGCGGATCAGCACGGACCAGGGAGCCACCTGGCGACCCGCCCTGGCACTGTCCGGCCTGCCCGCCGGATACTCCGACCTGGTGCAGCTGGACTCGCGCACGGTTGGCGTGCTCTACGAGACGGGCAGTTTCGGCCCGTACGAGACCATCACGTTCCGCCGGGTCCCGACCGGTGAGCTGATCCCACGCGGGTGAGCGCGGGTGTGCGCCGCGGCCTGAGCTGCGGCGCACACCCGCGCGTCAGGAGCGCAGCACGGCGACGCCACGCGGCGCCAGGGTGACGAGGTCCGTGGGGCGGTCCGCGTCGCCGAGCAGGTCGACGGCCGGCGTCGGCAGCGTCACGGTGACCTCGGTGTCACCGTGGTTGAGCAGCAGCAGGTACGACCGGTCGGCACCGTGCCGGCGGACGGCCTGCACGCCGTCGGGCAGATCGGGCAGGACCGGTGCGGCTCCGGCCTCCGCGCGGACCCGGTCGAGCACCATGCGCAGCAGCGCCGGGTCGGGGCGGGTCGCCAGGTACCAGGCGGTGCCGGCTCCGTGACTGTGCCGGAGCACAGCCGGCCGGTCAGCCAGCTCACCCTCGGTGAACGTGCCCACCACCTGCGCGCCCGCCGGCTCCACCCATTCCGACCACTCCAGGCCCCGACCCTGGTGGCCGTCGATGTCCAGGCCGATCGTGCCGTCGGCGGGTAGCGGCCAGAACTCCTCCACCCGCAGCCCGAGCAGGTCGTGCAACGGGCCCGGCGCGCCGCCCGCATGCAGCCGCTCGGTGTCGTCGACCACGCCGGAGAAGTAGGACACCAGCAGGGTTCCGCCACGGTCCACGTAGTCGCGCAGGGCTGCGGCCGTCGGGGCCGAGAGCAGATACAGATTGGGTACGGCCACCAGGCGGTACCCGTCCAGGTCGGCGTCCGGTGGCACCACGTCGCAGGTGACGTGAGCGTCGAACAGCGGCGCGTAGTGTGCCCGGTGGGCCGCCAGGAGGTCCAGCGGAGCCGGATGGGCCTCGCCCTCCACCGCCCACCAGTTCGGCCAGTCGTGTATCAGCGCCACCTCAGCCCGCACCCGGGTGCCGGCCAGTTCGGCCGCCGCCGCGATCTCCGCACCGAGTTCGCGGACCTCGCGGTGGACACGCGTGTGCGCTCCGGCATGCGGCAGCATGGCCGAGTGGAACTTCTCGGCGCCGCCCGCGGCCTGGCGCCACTGGAAGAAGAGCACCCCGTCCGCACCCTGGGCGACCGCCTGCCAGCTCCACAGCCGCATCAGCCCCGGCGGCTTGGGGGCGTTGCGTTCGCGCCAGTTGACGGCGCTCGGTGCCTGCTCCATGAGCAGCCAGGGCTGCCCCTGGCGGGCCGACCGGACGAGGTCGTAGCCGAACCCGGCGTCGACGTGAGTACGCGGGTCGTACGGGTCGGGATAGCTGTCGAGGCTGATCACGTCCTGCTCGGCCGCCCACCCGAAGGAGTCGATCGGCTTGTGCACGAGGCCGATGAAGTTGGTCGTCACCGGGACGTCCGGGGTGTGCCGGCGCAGGATGTCGCGTTCCATGGTGTAGCAGGCGAGGATCGCGTCGTCGCTGAACCGGGCGAAGTCGAGCTTCTGGGCCGGGTTGCCGAAGGTGGGCGCGGTACGCGGCGGCAGGACCTCGGCCCAGTCGTCGTAGCGCTGCGACCAGAATGCGGTTGACCAGGCGGTGTTGAGCGCGTCCACGTCGCGGTAGCGCTCGCGTAGCCACCGCCGGAAGTCCGCTGCGGACACGTCGCAGTAGCAGGCCCGGACATGGCAGCCGTACTCGTTTCCGACGTGCCACAGACGCAGGGCCGGATGGTCGCTGTACCGCGCGGCGATCCGTTCCACGAGACGGGCGGAGTACTCCCGGTAGACCGGACTCGACGGGCAGTAGTGCTGGCGGGCGCCGGGCCAGAGTTGGACTCCGTCGGCCCGGCGGGGCAGCATCTCGGGGTGCAGCCGGGACAACCAGGGCGGCGGTGAGGCGGTCATGGTGGCCAGGCTCGCCCCGATGCCGGCCTCCGCGAGGTGGTCCAGCACCCGGTCGAACCAGGCGAAGTCATATTCGCCCGGCCGCGGCTCCACCCGGGCCCAGGCGAAGATGCCCACCGAGACCAGCGAGACGCCTGCCTCGGCCATCAGCTTCATGTCCTCGGCCCAGACGTCCTCCGGCCACTGTTCCGGGTTGTAGTCTCCGCCGAACATGATTCGGGGCATGGTCATCCTGGTCCACTCCTCGTCGGGTCGGGGAAACCGCCCCGGACACTCCCAGTTCGGGCGAGGCGGACATGGGATGTCATCCGTCCTTCGGGCAATCTAGGTCGGGGTGTGGTGACCGTCAAGGCGCTCCGGTGTAAATTCTCCCCACCGCCTCGCCTCGTCGGTGCCATGACGTGGGATGTTAGGAGCGCGAGAAGAGTGCTGGCGCGGAGTGTGGGAGGCAACATGCGGGCACGCGCGAGGGAGAGCCTGCAGGAGCGCATCGTCTCCCTCATCCACGAGCGGCGACTGGCGCCGGGCGCGGCGATGCCGACCGAGCCGCAGTTGATGGACCTGCTCGGCGCCAGCCGCAACAGCGTGCGGGAGGCCATTCGCGCCCTGCAGGCGCTGGGCATCGTGGAGATCCGGCACGGCTTCGGCACGTTCGTGGGGCATGCCCCGCTGGGGGTGCTCACCCCGTCGTTGACCTTCCGGGTGCGTACCCGGCCCGGGCATGGGATCCGTGCGCTGCAGGATCTGGTCGCCGTCCGCGAGCTCCTCGAGACCGGATTGATCGGGTCGGTGGTGCTCGACATCAGCGAGGCCCGGCTGGCGGCGTTGGAGGCCCTGGTCACCGCGATGGCCCGGGACAAGGAGGCGGACCGTGCCTTCCACTCGCTGCTCTACGAATCCTGCGACAACGAACTCGTACTCCAGTTGATCGGGCTGTTCTGGGACGTCTACCACGAGGTTGAGCCGGCACTCGGCCCGCCCGAGGACCGGGCCGCGGACATCGTCGCCAACCATCGGCGGATCGTCGAGGCGCTGCGCGACCGCGACGGCAGCGGCGCCCAGGAGGCGATGCGCCTGCACTTCCGCGACGTCAAGGCCAGGATTGCCCGGGCCGAGCGCTGGCTCACCGAGGCGGGTCAGCAGCCGGCCTGAGTTTGCCCTCGCGGCTTCGCGGCTGGCGGTGCCGGGCGGGCCCGCCCGGCACGCGCCCCGTCGTGGCGGATCGGCCCGCCCGCCGCCGGCAATCGTGGAATTTCTCCCTTCCGGACATCCCACGTCCCACATAGGATGACCGTCGCCAACCTTCATCGATCAGAAGGGCGCGACGACATGGAAGATGGACATCGAACACGGCAGCACGCCAGTCGGCGGTCGACCCGCCGACGGGCGGGTGTCCTGCTGGCTGTGGCGGGCCTGATCGTCGGCACGCTCGCGGCTCCCACCACCGCAGGCGCCGCCGGGGCGGCAGGCGGGCCCGACGTGACCGGCGCCGCCGCCCCGTTCGTCGACGAGCAGGTGCTCTACGGGCGTGGCGACTTCGGGTACGCCTGCTTCCGGATCCCCGCGGTGGTCCGGGCGAAGAACGGCATGGTCCTCGCGTTCGCCGAAGGGCGGGTCGACGACTGCGGCGACGACGGGGACATCGACCTCGTGCTGCGTCGTTCCGCCGACGGCGGACGGACCTGGGGGCCGCTCCAGGTGGTCATCGACGGCAACGGCCAGACCCGGGGCAACCCGGTGCCCATCGTCGACGAGCGCACCGGGCGGGTCGCGGTGGTCGGCACCGGCAACGGCGCGGCCCCCTGCCCGAACGGCTGCCCCCGCGACCCGTTCCTGGTGACCAGCGAGGACCACGGCGCGACCTGGTCGGCCGTGCGCGAGCTGACCGAGGCCAAGCGCCCGGGGTGGAACTTCTGGTACGCCACCGGGCCCATGCACGGCATCCAACTGCAGCGGGGCCCGCACGCCGGCCGGCTGGTGGTCGGCGCCAGCTTCGAGAGCTATGACGGGGTCGGGGCGCACCTCTATGGCACCCACCTGCTCTACAGCGACGACGGCGGCCTGACCTGGCAGATCGGCGCCGAGACGTTCCGCGACGACGGCTCGGTGATCGCCCAGGAGGTGACCGTCGTCGAGCTGATCGACGGCCGGATCTACGCGCTCGCCCGGGAACGGGGCACCGACCCGGGGCACCGGGCGTACGCGACCAGCAGCGACGGCGGACAGACGTTCGACGCCCCGTTCCGGACCATCCCCGACCTGGAGATGCCCGACGTGCAGGCCTCGACGCTGCGGTTCAGCGCGACCGATGCCGGCGACGCCTCCGACCGGATCCTGCTCTCCTCCCCGGCCCACCCGGTGGCGCGGGAGGTGATGACGGTCCGTTCGTCCTTCGACGAGGGACGGAGCTGGCAGCGCTGGGACGAGGGCAAGGTTTTCTACTGGGGTCCGACCGCTTACTCCGACCTGGTCCGGCTCGACGGGGACGAGGCCGCCCTGATGTACGAGGCAGGGCAGGCCAGCCCGTACGAGACGATCCGGTACGCCCGGTTCAACGAGGCATACCTGGCCGCCCCGAACCCGACGCCGCCGGGGATTCCGGGACCGCCGGCGCCGGGACCGACGACGCCGGACATCTCGCCCCACGACAACCCGGCGTACGTCCGCGGCGGCGCGCAGCCGACGTCAGGGCGCTACGGCGGTGGGCTGTACCTCGACGGCGTGGACGACCGGGTCGAGGTGCCGTTCGACCGTTCGGTCGACCTCGGCGGCGAGGACTTCACGTTCGCGACCTGGATCCGGTACGCGGAGACGAAGGGCTCGCACGCCATCATGTGGGCGTACCGCACCGGTAGCGGCACAACTCCCCAGCTGTGGCTGCGGGCCGAGCCGGCCAGCAACCGGATCCGAGCGTTGATCATGGTTGACCGGTTCAACATCTCGGTCTCCTCACCTCAGGCGTACAACGACGGCAACTGGCACCATGTGGTGCTGCAGCGCGTCGACGGCCGCCTGGTGCTGCGGATCGACGGTGCCGAGGTCGCCGCCGCGGCGGTGCCGCCCGGCTCGGTGACGGCGGGCAAGGAGTTCGGTGTCCAGGGGATTCACCTCGGGCAGCGGGTGGACGGCGCGGACCGCTTCCGTGGGACGCTCGACGAGGCCCGCCTCTACCGCCGGGCCCTGTCGCCCACCGAGCTGGACCTGATCCGCAAGCAGAACCTGCAGATCGGCGGCGAACTGGGCCTGCGGCTCCCGCTGGAGACCGTGCGCTGACCGCTGTCGCTGACCCGGCACGGCGGCGCCCAGGCGGGCGCCGCCGTGCCGGGCGACGGAATGATGAGAAAGGACACCCGTGCTTGTCGACTGGCCACTGGAGAAGCTGCGTGACTACCGGCCGGCCCGGATCGAGCCTGACGACTTCGACGACTTCTGGGCCGCGACGACCGGCCAGGCCGCGACCGCGGCCTGGCCGGCGCGACTGGAGCCGTACGACGCCGGGCTCGCCACGGTGGAGGTGTACGACGTCACCTTCGCCGGTCACGCCGGCCAGCCAGTCCGCGCCTGGCTGCTGCGGCCCCGCCACCGGACCGGTCCGCTGCCCTGCGTCGTCGAGTACATCGGCTACGGCAGCGGCCGTGGCCTCCCGCACGACTGGCTCTTCTGGAGCGCCGCCGGCTACGCCCACCTGGTGATGGACACCCGCGGCCAGGGCGCGGACGGCTCCCTCACCGGGGACACCCCGGACCCGGACCCGTTCGGGTCGCCGCAGGCCAACGGCTTCCTCACCCGGGGCGTCACCGACGCCGACCGCTACTACTACCGGCGGGTTCTCGCCGACGCGGTACGGGCGGTGGAGACCGCGCGGGACATCCCGGAGGTCGACCCGACCCGGATCGCCGTCGCCGGGGGCAGCCAGGGCGGCGGGATCGCGCTCGCGGTCGCCGGGCTGGTCGCCGGGCTGACCGGCGTCCTGGCCGACGTGCCCTTCCTGTGCCACTTCCGCCGGGCCGTCGACGTCACCGACGCCGGGCCGTACGCCGAACTGGCCTCGTACCTGCAGACCCGCCGTGGTGAGGTGGACCGTGTCTTCCACACGCTCGGCTACTTCGACGGGCTCAACTTCGCGTCCCGGATTGCCGCCCCGGTGCTGATGTCGGTGGCGTTGATGGATCGGATCTGCCCGCCGTCGACGGTCTTCGCGGCCTACAACCACTGCGCCAGCGCGGACAAGGAGATCGTGGTGTGGCCGTACAACGGGCACGAGGGTGGGGCCGCCTTCCAGCGGGTGGAGCAGCTCCGCTGGCTCGGCAAGCGGGTATGCCCCGGCGGCCCGTGGACCCCGTGACGGTGCTACAGCAGCCCGGCGTCGGCCAGGTACCGGCCGACCCGGGCGGTCTCCTCGCTGTTCAGCGGCACCTGGGGCAGTGCCGTGGTCGGATGGTCGATGATCCCCCGGAGGTGCAGCGCGGCCTTGAAGGCGCCGAGCGAGGACGAGCTGCCCCCCATCCGGTGCGCCCCCACGAACACCAGCTCGAACATCCGCAGCAACCGCTCCTGCTCCGTACGCGCGGCCGACCAGTCGCCCTTGGCGGCAGCCTGGAAGAGCCGCACGTAACCGTCCGGGTCCACGTTGCCCAGACCGGGCACGACCCCGTCGGCGCCCATCCACAGCGCCGAGTCGACGGTGAGTTCCGATCCGGTCAACACGCTGAACCCGGTGATCTCCGGCCGGTCACGCCGGCCGAGAATCAGCCCCCGCAGGCTGGCGTCGTCGCCGCTGGAGTCCTTGATGCCGGCCAGCACCCCGTCGGCGGCCAGCCCGAGCACCAGTTCCGCGCCCAGTTTGCTGTGCACCGACACCGGCAGGTCGTACGCGTACAGCGGCAGGCCGGCCCGGTCGGCGATTGCCCGGAAGTGCGCGTCGATCTCCACCGGGTGGGTACGGGCGTAGAACGGCGCGGTGGCCACCAGTCCCGCCGCTCCGGCGTCCGCCGCGACCCGGGCGTGGTCGAGTACCCGCAGTGCGGTCATGTCGATCACGCCGGCGAGCACCGGCACCTGACCCGCGACATGACCGATCACCGTGTCCAACACGATCCTGCGATGCGTGTCGGGTAGGAAGGCCACCTCTGACGAAGAACCGAGCACGAACAGCGCGTTCACCCCGCCCCGCAGGTGGTGGTCGACGAGTCGGGTGAGCGAACGGGTGTCGACCTCGAAGTCGGGGGTCAGTGGGGTGCATACCGGGGGGATGACGCCGGTGAGTGCGGCGGCGATGGTCATGGACGCTCCTGTGCTTGGCTGATCAGTTCGAGGTCGGTGGCACCGCCCGGTACGGGGTGGTGGCAGCGGAAGAGGTGGCCGTCCGTCACGCCCTGCGCCACGGGCAGCTCGCGGGCGCACGCGTCGTCCGCCTTCCAGCAGCGGGTGCGGAACGGGCATCCGGACGGCGGCCGGGTCGCGGAGGGCACCAGGCCGGACAGCGGGATCGGGTCGATCGGCGAGAGCAGGCCCGGGGTCGCGGAGAACAGCGCCCGGGTGTACGGGTGGCGTGCCTGTTGCGGCACCGACCGGGCTGGTGCCTGCTCCACGATCCGCCCGAGGTACATGGTGACCACCCGGTCGCTCATCCGCCGTACCGTCTGGATGTCGTGCGACACGAAGACCATGGCAAGCCCGAGCTGGTCCTTGAGGTCCAGCAACAGGTTGAGGATCTGGGCCCGCACCGACACGTCCAGCGCGCTCGTCGGCTCGTCCGCCACCACCAGGTCGGGTTCCAGCGCCAGTGCCCGGGCGATGGCGACCCGCTGCCGCTGCCCCCCGGAGAGCTGGCCGGGCAGCAGGTCGGCGGAGCTGGCCGGCAGCCCGACGAGGTCGAGCAGTTCGCGTACCCGCGGCTCGCGGTGGCTCGGCGCTCCCCGCCGGTGCACGTCCAGCGGGTCCCGCAGGATCTGCCGGACGGACAGCCGGCGGTTCAACGCGGTCGACGGATCCTGGAACACCATGCCGGTCGTCGCGCCGATCGTCCGTCGGCGCCGCGACTGCGGCATCGACCACACGTCCTCGCCCCGGAAGCGGACCGCCCCGGCGGTCGGGCGCTGCAGCGCGACCAGCACCCGGGCCAGCGTCGACTTGCCGCAGCCCGACTCGCCCACGATGCCGACCGTTTCTCCGGGCCCGACGGTGAGATCCGCGCCTGTCAACGCGTACACCCGGTCCTTGGAGAAGAGGCCGCCCGAGCGGGCCCGGTGGACGACGTGTACGTCGGCGAGTTCCAGCAGGGGTCTTCCCACCGGTTCGATCGGGTTCACCGGGCCTCCGTTCCCGCCGCCAGCGGCTGGGTGAGATCGATCGCGGGGTGATGGCAGGCGGTTGCGTGGCGGCGTGGGTCACCGGCCAGGTCGGGTGTGACGGTGCGGCACACGTCGGCCGCCATCGGACAACGGTCGGCGAAGCGGCAGCCGGCCGGGAAGTCGGCGGGGGACGGTACGACGCCGCGGATCTGGGACAGCCTGGACGCCCCGGCCTCCAGGGACAGCACCGAACCGAGCAGGCCCCGGGCGTAATGGTGGGCGGGTGCGCCGACCAGTTCGGCGGTCACGCCGGTCTCGACGATCTGGCCGCCGTACATCACCGCGACCCGGTCCGTGATGTCGGCGACCAGGGCGAGGTCGTGCGACACCAGGATCAGCGCGAAACCGAGCTCCGCCCGGAGCCGCAGCAGCAGCTCGATCACCTGTGCCTGCACCGTCACGTCCAGCGCGGTGGTCGGTTCGTCGGCGATGATGAGCTTCGGGTGCCGGGACAGGGCCATGGCGATGAGGACCCGCTGCCGTTGGCCGCCGGAGAGCTCGTGCGGGTAGGCGGAGAGCGTGCGGTCCGGGTCGAGCCCGACCAGCTCGAGCAGCTCGGTGGCGCTGCGCCGACCGCCTCTCCGGATGACCTGCTTGAGCTGGGCGCGGACGGTCATCGCCGGGTTCAGCGACGAGAGCGCGTCCTGGTAGATCATGGCCAGGTCGTGCCCCAGCAGCCGCCGCCGCGCCGAGCGGGGCATGCGGAGCAGGTCGGCACCGGCGAAGCGGATGGTGCCGCGGACCCGGGCATCCGGCGGTTGCAGACCCATGATGGTCAGTGCGGTCAGCGATTTGCCGCAGCCGGATTCACCGACGAGTCCCAGCACCTCCCCAGGCCGGAGGTCGAACGAGATCCCGTCGACGATGTCCACCCCGTCGTGCCGGCCGTCGAATCCGATGGCGAGGTCGCTCACCTGCAGAATCGGTGGGCCGTCGGGCAGTGGGCGGGCCCGTTCGGCGAGCCGTTGGGCGGCCTCGACGAGTCCGGGCAGTTCGGTGACCTCACCCGAGCCGGGGCGGGCCTGCTCGAACGTGTCGACGTCGCCGACTCGACGGGCGGGGGCGCGTCGCGCGGTCGGCGTCGCCCAGGCGTCGGAGATGCCCTCGGACAGCATGTTCAGCGCCAGCACGGTGACGAGGATCAGCAGCCCGGGGAAGACGGTGGCCCACCATCCGCCGAGCAGCACCAGGTTCTTCCCGTCGGCGATGACGCTGCCCCAGGACGGGTCGGGCGGGCGGACGCCCGCGCCGATGAAGGACAGCGACGCCTCGAACACGATCGCGTCGGCGACCATGACCGTGCAGAAGACCAGAATGGGTGCGGCGCAGTTGACCGCCACGTGTCGGGCCAGGATGTACGGCGTACGGGCGCCGATGATCTTCTCGGCGGCGACGTAGTCCTCCCCGTACTGGGCGAGCACGTTCGCCCGGACGATGCGGGCCACCGGCGGGGTGTTGAGGAAGCCGATCGCGGTCACCAGGACGCCGACCCCGCCGCCGAAGACCGCGACCAGGACCGCGGCCAGCGCGATGCCGGGAAAGGCCATGATCACGTCGAGGACGCGCATCACGCCCTCGTCGACCCACTTGCGACTGGTGGCGGCGACGGCGCCGATCACGGCCCCGGCGAGCAGGGCGAGGCCGGTCGCGCCGATCCCGATGATGAGCGACCAGCGTGCCCCGTGCAGCAGTCGGCTGAAGATGTCCCGGTTGGCGCTGTCCAGGCCCATCCAGTGGGTGGCGGACGGACCGCCGCTGGTGGAGTGCTGGGTCAGTGGGGAGTGCGGCGCGATGACCGGGGCAAGCACTGCGGCGAAGGCGACCACCACCAGGACACCGAGCGCGACCCAGGACAGCAGCGGGAGCCGGCGGAACCCGATGCCGGGTCGGGTCAGCCGTTCGGCGAGTCGTCGACGCATCAGCCAGCACTCCTCAGGCGTGGGTTGACCAGCAGGTAGAGGATGTCGACGACGAGATTGACCACGACGAAGCCGGTGGCGATGGTCAGCACCACGCCCTGCACCACCGCGGGGTCGCCGTTGGTCACCCCATCGATCATCAGCTTCCCCATCCCGGGCAGAGAGAAGATCGTCTCGATGACCACCGCGCCGCCGAGCAGGTAGCCGACCCGCAGGCCGAGCACCGTGAGGGGATTGATCAGCGCGTTGCGCAGCACGTTGCGGCCGACCACGACGACCGGTGGCAGGCCGCTGCCGATCGCGGTGCGTACGTAGTCCTTGTCCAACTCCTCGACCATCGAGGTGCGCACGATCCGGGTCAGCTGGGCCGCGACGGGCAGCGACAGGGCCAGCGCCGGAAGGGTCAGTGACCGCAGCCAGCCGCTGAAGGAGTCGGCCGGATTGATGTACCCGCCGGTGGGAAAGAGGCCGGCGTCGACGGCCAGATACTGGATCATCAGCAGGGCCAGCCAGAACGACGGCGCGGCGACGCCGGTCAGCGACAGGACCCGGATCAGCTGGTCGGGCCAGCGGTCCCGGAAGAGCGCCGCGGTGATGCCGAGGACCAGCGCGGTGACCACGCCGATCAGCAGGCCGAGGAAGGTCAGCTGGAGGGTCAGCGGCAGTGCGGTGAGCACCGAGTCGAGCACCGGTGCCCTGGTCAGGACGCTGGTGCCCATGTCGCCCTGCAGGAGGTCGCCGACGAATCGCAGGTAGCGGATCGGCAGCGGATCCAGCAGGCCGTTCTCCAGTTGGAACTGGTGGATCTGTTCCGGCGTGGGGTTCGCGCCCTGGAAGTAGGCGTACTCGGGCTTGTTTTCGGAGAACCGCATGACGATGAAGACGAACAGGATCACGCCCAGCAGGAGCGGGATCAGGATGAGCAGGCGGCGGAGCAGCATTCTGGCGATCACTGCCACGGTTCACTCCTCGGCGGGTGGGGCGTCCGGGCCGGGCGGGGCTGCAGGGCGGGCGAGGCTGGTGTCGCCGTCGCCCGCCCTGGGCGTCAGGCGCGCTCCGCTTGCAGCAGGTTGATGCCCGGGTAGGCCTGCGGACGGAGGCCGGAGATCTTCTTCGGGTCCCAGGCCGTCATCAGCTCGGTGTGCACCACCGGGTAGAGCACGGCCTGCTCGGCGATGACGTCCAGGTACTGGTGGGTCAGCGCGAGCTTGCGGGTCTGGTCCGGCTCACGGGTGGCCTGATCCATCAGCGCGAAGAGGTTCTTGGCGACGGCGCTGCTGTCCCACTTGGTGTACTTCATCCACGTGCCGCCGGCGGTGTAGTTGTAGCGGAGAATGAGGTCGGCGTCGAGGCCGAACTGGTTGGGGTTCGACGCGGCGGCGACGACCTGGTAGTCCTGGGACTGGTCCATCTTGGTGAACAGCGCGCTGGTGTCCTGCGGCTGAAGGGTGGTCTTGACGCCGATCGCGTTCCAGGAGTTGGCGATGGTGGGTAGGCAGTCGGCGATCCAGCTGACGTTGACCGACATCAGGGTGACCGACAGGTTGGTGACGCCGGCCGCCGCGAGCAGCGATCTGGCCTTCGCGGGGTCGTAGCCGTAGACGGTTTTGGCCTTGGCGTACGAGGGGTTCTGCTCGTTCAGGAAGCTGGTCGACGCTGTCCCGTGGCCCTTGAGTGCCACCTCGATCATCTTCCGGGTGTCGATGGCGTAGAGCAGCGCTTGCCGGACCCGCACGTCATCGAACGGCTTCGCGCCGGTGTTGAACATCAGGAACATGTGGTTCATGCCCTTGCCGCCGTCGACGGTGAGGCCCGACTTCTTGAGCTGGTCGATGTTGGCGTACGGGATGTTGTCCGCGATCTGCGCCTCGGCGGACCCGCCGGAGATCTTCGCGACCCGGGCAGAGCTGTCGACGATGGACAGCCAGTTCATCTTCTTGAACCGTGCCTTGCGCGGCCCGTTGTAGTCGGCGAACGCCTCGAAGGTGCTGTTCGACTTGGGGTTGTGCGCGGTGAGCCGGTACGGACCCGACCCGACCGCCTTGCCGCCCTTGGCGGCGTCCCAGCCCCCGGCGACCCCGAACACGTGCTTCGGCATGATCTTCGCGATGGAGAGGCGGCGCAGGGCGTCGGGGAAGGCGAAGTTGAAGACCAGCTCGACGCTGCGGTCGTCGACCTTCCTGACCTCCTTGAGCCAGGAGCGAAAGAAGGAGCTGACCAGGGTCGATGGGTCGAGCACCCGGTCGAAGGTGAAGTGCACGTCGTCCACCGTGACCTGCTGCCCGTTGTGCCACTTGGCGCCCTCGCGCAGGGTGAATCGCCAGGTGGTGGCTGCGGTGTCGGTGGGCAGGGCGGTGGCCAACGCGGGGTAGGGCTCGCGGGTGACGGGGTCGGTCTCGATCAGGCCTTCGTAGATGTGCTGGTTGGCGGCCATGGAAAAGGCCGAGGCCGTCATCGTGGGGTCCCAGCTCTGGTCGTTGCCGTAGCCGATGACCGCGGTGACGAGGTCCTTGTCGGCGCCGGCACCCACCGAACTCGTGGAGGCTGGTCCGGATTCGCAGGCGGAGATGTTGGCGGTCACGACGGCGGCCGCACCGAGCATTCCGCTGAAGCGCAGGAAGTCGCGGCGGCTGTGGTGGGGCCGGAATACCGGGGCGCTCACGGTGCCTCCTCCGATTGAGGTGTGACGTTTATTTGGCTAGGACGTGGGACGTTCCACATCCCACCTCTAGGGCTAGAGTGGAGGCTAGAGTGGCCGCAGCGCCCGGGTCAAGGGAAAGAGTCAGCCAGGTTTCCGGAAGGTTGCGGCTGCCGCCCGATCAGTCGGCCCGCGCCGGCCGGGCTGCGATTCATAGGATGTCCAGCGGAAGTTGAGCCTGACCCATGAGCGTTGCCGACCGTCCCGCCCGCCCTCGAACGAGCCGCGCCGCCGAAGCCCGGGAGGCGGTCAAAAGCCTGATCCTCGACCGGGGCCTCAGCGCCGGTGACCCGTTGCCCACCGAGTCGGAGCTGATGAAGGAGCTCGGAATCAGCCGCAACTCCGTCCGGGAGGCGCTCAAGGCGTTGCAGGCCGTCGGCATCGTGGAGATCCGGCACGGCTTCGGCATGTTCGTCGGGCGGATGTCACTGGGTGGACTGGTCGATGGACTGGCCTTCCACGGCCGGATCACCCCAACCGACAGCGGTCATCACCTCGCCCATCTCATGCAGGTCCGGGAGGCGTTGGAGAGTGGCCTGGTCATGCAGCTCATCGACCGGCGCCGCGAGGCCGACCTGTCCGCCGCGGCCGACGTGCTGGCCCGAATGGAGACGGAGGCGCGTCTGGGGGGCGTCTCCCCAAAGACCGACCGGCTCTTCCACGACGTGCTCTACCTCCCGCTGGGCAATCCACTCGTCGGGCAGCTGCTGGGCGCATTCTGGGACGTGTACCACCAGCTGCGGCTGGACCTCGGCGCGCCGAGCGAGCCGTCGCAAGAGGTGGTGCGCCGCCACCAGTTGATCCACGATGCGGTGGTCGCGGGCGACAAGGAGGCTGCGGTCACCGCGGTCCAGGCCCACTTCGACGGCGTACGCGGGCGACTGGCGCGGCTGCGTGGCCAGGGCTGACCCGGGCGGCGAGGGCGGGTGACGGCACGTCGCCACGGTAACGCGACTGTCCGATTGTGGACGCGAAAAGGCCACCGTGGACATCCCACGCACAGAGCGTTCGGCGCGTAAGGTGATCTCATGCGCGCGCTGCGTGATCATGGCCAGGCGGTGGACACGCTACGGCGGTCGTACGCCGCAGTGCCCCCCGGACAACCCGTCCGCCTCGCCAAGCGGACCTCCAACCTCTTCCGCCCCCGGACGGCCACCGGCTCGCCCGGCCTGGACGTCTCCGGGCTGAACGGTGTGCTGGCGGTCGACCCGCAGGCCCGCACCGCCGACGTGCAGGGCATGTGCACGTACGAGGACCTGGTCGACGCCACCCTCCCGCACGGGCTGATGCCGCTGGTCGTGCCGCAGCTGCGCACGATCACGCTGGGCGGCGCGGTCACCGGGCTGGGCATCGAGTCGACCTCGTTCCGCAACGGGCTGCCGCACGAGTCGGTGACCGAGATGGACGTGCTCACCGGCGCGGGCGAGATCGTCACCACCCGCCCCGAAGGCGAGCACGCCGACCTCTTCGCGGCCTTCCCCAACTCGCTGGGCAGCCTCGGCTATGCCACCCGGCTGCGCATCGAGCTCCAACCCGTACGCCACGCGGTGGCGCTGCGCAACGTGCGCTTCAGCCGCCTGGAGGAGCTGACCGAGGCGATCGGCGACGTGGTCGTCAAGGGCGAGTGGGAGGGCCGGCCGGTCGACGCGATGGACGGGGTGATGTTCAGCCCCGGCGAGGCGTACCTCACCCTGGGCACCTTCACCGACGACGCGCCGCAGCGCAGCGACTACACCGGCCAGGAGATCTACTACCGCTCGCTGCGCCGGCGCACCCGCGACGCGCTGACCACCCACGACTACCTCTGGCGCTGGGACACCGACTGGTTCTGGTGCTCGGCCGCGTTCGGGGTCCAGCACCCGGCCGTCCGCCGGATCTGGCCAGCGCGGTGGCGGCGCAGCGACTTCTACCACCGGCTGGTCCGGCTGGAACACCGGCACCAGGTCGCCGCGCGGGTGGACCGCTGGCGCGGGCGCCCCGCCCGCGAGCGGGTGGTGCAGGACGTCGAAATCCCGCTGGAGGCCACGGGCGAGTTCCTTTGCTGGTTCGCCGCCAATGTGGGCATGACCCCGGTCTGGCTCTGCCCGCTGCGGCTGCGCGAGCCGGCCGGGGCGGGGTCGGCGCGGGCCTGGCCGCTGTATCCGCTCGGGCCGGGGCAGACCTACGTCAACGTCGGCTTCTGGGGGAGTGTGCCGATCGCCGGGGGAGCGGCGGACGGCGACGTGAACCGCTCGATCGAGCGGGCGGTGTCCGAGATGGGCGGTCACAAGTCGCTCTACTCGGATGCGTACTACGACCGGGAAGCGTTCGACCGGCTCTACGGCGGGGACGTCTGGCGTGCCGTGAAGGAGCGTTACGACCCGGACCACCGGCTCACCGGATTGTACGAGAAGGCGGTAGCGAACAAATGAGCCTGACCGACCGAGAACAGGGGGCGGCCGCCACGCCGCCCAGGCCACCGGCGGGGGGCCGGCGCAGCGGCACGAGCGTCGCCGACGTCATCCGCGCGGTCACCCCGGGGGGCCTGCCGGTCCGCATCACCGGGTACGACGGCAGCTCGTTGGGCCCGGCCGATGCCGGGATCACCCTGTCGATCCGTTCCGAGCGGGGCCTGTCGTACCTGCTCACCGCGCCGGGCGACCTGGGCATGGCCCGGGCCTACGTCAGCGGTGACCTGGGGCTGGACGGGGTGCACCCGGGTGACCCGTACGAGGCGCTGCGGGTGCTCAAGGACGAGTTGCGGCTGCAGGCTCCCTCGCTGACCGAGGGGTTGGCGCTGGTGCGCGGGCTGGGCTGGGAGCGGCTGCTGCCTCCGCCGCCTCCGCCCCAGGAGGCGCAGCCGCGCTGGCGGCGGGTGATGAACGGGCTGCGCCACTCCCGCCTGCGCGACAGCACCGCGATCTCGCACCACTACGACGTCTCGAACGCCTTCTACGAGAAGGTGCTCGGCCCGTCGATGACGTACACCTGCGCGGTGTTCCGCAGTCCGGGCGACACGCTGGAGCAGGCCCAGGCGGCCAAGTACGACCTGGTCGCCGGCAAGCTGGCGCTCAAGCCGGGGATGCGGCTGCTCGACGTCGGCTGCGGCTGGGGCGGCATGGTCCGGCACGCCGCCCGGGAGTACGGCGTGCGGGCGCTCGGCGTGACCCTGTCCAGGGAGCAGGCGCGGTGGGCGCAGGCGGCGATCGAGCGGGAGGGGCTGACCGAGCTGGCCGAGGTGCGCCACCTGGACTACCGGGACGCTCCGTGGCAGCAGTTCGACGCGGTCTCCTCGATCGGGCTGACCGAGCACATCGGAGTGCGCAACTACCCGTCGTACTTCGGGGCGCTGCGCGACCGGCTGCGGCCGGACGGCCGGCTGCTCAACCACTGCATCACCCGGGCCGACAACCGGGCCCCGCACCGCTCGGGGGCGTTCATCGACCGGTACGTCTTCCCGGACGGCGAGCTGGCCGGGCCGGGCCGGCTGATCGGCGAGATCCACGACATCGGGCTGGAGGTGCACCACGAGGAGAACCTGCGCCAGCACTACGCGCTGACGCTGGCCGCGTGGTGCCGCAACCTGGTGGAGCACTGGGACTTCTGCGTCTCCGAGGTGGGCCAGGGCACCGCCCGGGTGTGGGGCCTCTACATGGCCGGGTCGCGGATGGCTTTCGAGCGCAACGACATCCAGCTGCATCAGGTGGTGGCTACCCGCAACGGGCCGGACGGGGCGACGTCGTATCCACTGCGTCCCGACTGGGCGCCCTGACCGGGAACTGTCCGAGGAAAGCCGCGCCGGACCGGCGCGGCTTTCCTCGAACCCGTTGACAAAAAGAGTTTTTACGTACAAGCTCATTTGTGCCATGAGAGACGTCCTGTACCTGGAGCAGATCGAGCAGGCCGAGGTCCTGCTCAAGCCGCAGCGTGTCGAGGTGCTGCGGCAGTTGGCCGAGCCCCGCACCTGCACCGAGGTCGCCGCCCGGCTGGAGCAGACGCCGCAGCGCGTCTACTACCACGTCAAACAGCTGGTGGCGGCCGGGCTGGTCGACCAGGTGTCGACCCGGAAGGTGCGCGGCATCACCGAGGGCATCTACCAGGCCGCCGCCCGGTCGTACTGGCTCTCGCCCCGCCTCGTCGGGCGGGTCGGGGGGCTGCGCCGCGCCCGGGACGAGCTCAGCCTGGGCTACCTGCTCGACCTGATGGAGGAGGTCCAGGCGGACGTCGCCGCCCTCGACCGGTCCGCGCCGGAGCTGCCCTCGATCGGGGTATCCGGCGAGATCCGGGTGCCGGCCGAGCGCCGGCAGGAGTTCCTGCACGACCTGCAGTCCACGCTGCGGGACCTGTTCACGCGCTACGGCGGCGCCGAGGGGGATGCCTTCAAGCTCGCCGTGGCCTGCTACCCCAAGGGGGATGATCGTGAGTGAACCGTTGAAGCTGGGTGCCCGTCTCGCCGCGCCGGTCGAGGCCGTCCAGCGGGCCCTGACCGACCCGGCCGAGCTGTGCGTCTGGTTCGCCGAGCACGTCGAGGTTGAGCTGCCACGACGGTACGAGTTCTGGGGCCGCTACACGCCCGACGGCGACGCGCCGCACCAGCGCCTGCTGCACGCCGACGACCACACGGTGCGCTTCGCCTGGCTGCTCGACGGGGTGGAGACCACCAGCGAGATGACCCTGACCCCGGAGGGCCCGGACACGACGCTGCTGACCGTCACCCAGAGCCACTTCAACTTTGCCGAGGCGCTGGACGGCAGCACCATCCGCGGCGTCCTGCAGACCTGGTGGAGCCTGTCGATCGCCAACCTCGCCGCCCACCTGGAGGGGCGGCCGCTGCTGCCGAAGACCGACTTCACCTCCGCCGACCTGCGCGGCGAGCTGCTGATCGGCGCGCCGGTGTCGCGGGTCTGGGAGTCGCTGACCGACTCCGCACAGGCCAGCGCCTGGTTCGGTTACCCGATCGGCATCGAGCCCTGGGTCGGTGGCCGGTACGCCATGGGCGGCTTCGAGGCCGGGTACGCGGCCAAGGTGGTCGACCTGGAGCCCGCCCGCAGGATGTCGGTCGACTGGGGACCGACCGGTGTCAGCACCTGGGAGCTGGCCGAGTCCGACGGGAAGACGAAGCTGACCTTCGTGCAGAGCGGCTTCGACGAGGGCAACCCGCCGTACGCGGCGTGGAGCGGGTCGGTGGCCGGCCTCTCCGAGCTGCGCCGCTACCACGAGATGGCCGACTGGCAGCCGATCTGGGTGATGGAGGAGATCCCGGCCGGCGCGTGACCGTCCGGCCCTCCCGCCGGCGCGGGCCGCACCCGTCGTGGTGCGGCCCGTGGTCCGCATTGCGTCTTCGGCCTGGCCGGGCCGTGGACGGCGGCAACCTGTTCGGGCGTGAAGGCTGGCGGTCTGCCAGCCGCCACCCGCCACCCGCCGTGGGCCGGCGCAGGCCGGCGGACGGGCGGGCGTAGGGCCGCCGCATGGGCCGGCGAGAGCGGTGCCACCGAGCAGTCCTACGGCCAAGTCAGTCCGGAGAGCGGCCAGGACGCGAGGGTGCGGCGGGGAGGCCGGTTGTGCTGTCCGGGCCTGGGCGGCCCGGCGCGGGCGGCCAATGGTGTGCGCGAACACCTCTTCGCGGCCCGATCCATTTGCGTCATCAGCTTCAAGGGCGCGAACACGGCAACTGCTGCGACAACGCCGTCAATTTGCGCGCTGTCTCCATACGCCATGCCGCCAGCGGCCGAGAGCGCGGGCGGGACCTGACCTGCCACCGGTGCCGACCTATCCGGGATGAGCAAGGACCTGCGTGACAGACCGGTATCAGGACATGCGCGACACTCCGCCGACTGTGCCGGAGATGAGCGGTTGGTAACGGCGCTGCCGGTCTCGATGACCGCCGCTGGGACGTCGGCGTTTGGCCCGCTCATTGGCTCGGCTCGCGCTCCCGACAGTCGGCGTGCAACCAGGTAGCGGCCAAATCCTGGCTCGTCACGGTCAGCGATCCGGCGAGGCAGACGACCTCGTGTCGGCAACCGAGTTCGTGCGGCAGCACTTCGTCCAGCATCACGTCCCGGAGCTGGGCCACGTCCAGCCCATCATCGGCGGGCTCGATCGTCAGGCTCTGCACACCGCTGTAGCGGATCGTTAGGTCTTCCTCGTGCTTCCAACAGTTGTGCCGCAGCTGCAGCTCGACCCAGCGGATCCCGCCCGCCTCACCGGACGTCAGTCGAGCGGGTTTGAGGTCCTTGACGCACCGCTGACCGAAGAAGTCGTAGTGGTCCGGGTCAGTGGCGAACCTCCTCGCACCCGCGGGCAACGAGTCAGCCAACGACGGCAGCCGACGCAGGTATGGCGTCGGGTCCAGCGCTATGCCGTCCCTGGCCCGCTCCACGCTGACGTATCTCACTCCGCGCCCCTTCCACCCGCCACCGCAGCTTTCGGTCAGGCGGAGTGCATCTTCCCACCCAGGTCATCAGCACCAGTGGTCTGTCCTCGTGAGTGAGACCGAGACTGATTTGTCACGTAGATCCTGAGAGGGCATCTCATCCAGGTTTGATCTGATAAACGCTGGTTGGTGCCCTGCTGGTCGGCCGCGGCGCCGCCCGTGCCGCAATCGCTTCCCATCCAGCCCGTGATCGTTGGCGGCTCAGCTGTAGTCGCCCCGGCGTGTCGACTAGCTCAGCTGCCAACGTTCCAGTCGTAACGGACGCCATCCTGACGCGACCATCAACCCGAAACAGACACACCATCACGTACCTGACCGGGATGCCCTCTGAGAGCCGACGTGGGCGTCGACGCGACTCAGCCGTGCGCGTCCGGGGCGCCGGCCGCCCCAACCCAACCCGTGCGTCAGTGGTCCAGCTCGCTGGCCCGGCGTAGCAGCGCCCGCCGTTCCGGGTCGGAGCCGACGAGGCCGGCGGCGGTCCGGAACAGCGCGGCGGCGCGTACCGGGTCGCCGTGGCGGGCGGTCAGCTCGGCCTGCGCGGCCAGCGCCGGCGGGTAGCCGTCGAGCGTGCCGCCCGCGCGGGCCTCGGCGACCAGGGCCAGCCCCGCCCCCGGCCCGTACGCGTAGCCGTGCGCCACCGCCCGGTTGAGGCGGATCACCGGCGTGGGGCGGATCCGGGCCAGCTCGTCGTACCAGCTGGCGATGGCGGCCCAGTCGGTGTCGGCGGCGGTCGGGGCGGTGGCGTGGGCGGCGGCGATCCGGGCCTGGAGCCCGTACGGGCCGTGGCCGGCGCGGGCCAGCGCCGTGAGTCCCTCGACGATGGCGGCGTGGTCCCAGCGGGAGCGGTCCTGCTCGTCGAGGGTGAGCAGGTCACCGGCCGGGTCGCGGCGGGCGGCGCGGCGCGAGTTCTGGAACAGGAACAGGGCCAGCAGCCCGGCGACCTCCGGCTGGTCGGGCATCAACCGGTCGAGCAACCGGGCCAGCCGGATCGCCTCGTCGGCGAAGGCGGGCTCGCCGTCGGCGTCGTACCCCCGGGTGAAGAGAAGGTAGAGCACGGCCAGGACGCCCGGCAGTCGCTCGACCAGCGCGGACCCGGCCGGCACCCGGTACGGGATGCCGGCCGTGGCGATCCTGGTCTTCGCGCGGGTGATCCGTCGGGTCATGGTGGACTCGCTGACCAGGAACGCGCGGGCGATGTCGGCGGTGGGCACCCCGGCCACCGTGCGCAACGTCAGGGCGACCCGCGCCTCCAGGGCCAGCGCGGGGTGGCAGCAGGTGAAGACGAGTCGCAGCCGGTCGTCCACCACGTCCCCCTCCGTGCCGGTCGGTGGCGTCGGGTCGGTGAGCAGTGCCAGATCCCGCAGCCTGCGACGTTCCACCGAGGCCCGGCGCAGCACGTCCACGGCCCGGTTCCGGGCGGCCGTCATCAGCCAGCCGCCCGGGTTGCCGGGCACGCCGTCGCGGGGCCAGCGCTCCAGCGCCGAGGCCAGCGCCTCCTGGGCGCAGTCCTCGGCGAGGGTCCAGTCGCCGGTGACCCGGATCAGCGCGGCGACGATCGGCGGGTACGCCTCGGCGCCCGCCTCGGCCACCGCGTCGGCCGCGTCGAGCACCCGCGTCAGTCCAGGTCAGCGAAGGGGCGCAGCTCGATCCGCCCGGCATACGCCATCGGGTGGGCGCGGGCAACCTCGATCGCCTCGTCCAGGTCGGCGCACTCCAGGATGTCGAACCCCACGATGACCTCCTTGGTCTCGGCGAACGGGCCGTCGCTCAACAGCAGTTCGCCGCCGCGTACCCGGACCGTGGTGGCCGCCGACGGCGGCACCAGCACGCTGCCCTCAAGGCGCTGGCCGCGGGCGTCCCGCTCGGCCACCCACTGCTCGATGTCGGGCGCGGCGGTCGGGTCGGCGTCCGGCTCGGTGTCGTTGCAGACGAACATCATGAACTTCATCGGTCGCGCTCCTCGGTGTCGTGGCCTCACCAGGGTGACGAACGCCGGACCCGGATCCGGACACCGACGGTGGAAAAATCTTCGGCGGCGTGGCGCAGAGCCGGCCGATCGAGATCCCACCGGTACGGCGGGTCCACCGGGTCGGGGCCGGGCAGGGGTAGATCATGTCATCGGCACCGATCACCGGCGATTCAGTTACCGAGGAGGACCGCGATGCCCCGCGACGACTGGAAGGGTGTCGTCAACCAGATCCTCTACGGGTTGATCTTCACCGCCGAGCTGGACGACGTCGCCGCCGCCCGGATGGCCGAGGCGATGGTCGAACGCCGGTCCTTCGGCGCCGGTCCGGGCGTCTACGCCGCAGCGATCACAAGGGCCCGGCGACACCGGGGCCCGCTGACCGACGAGATGCCGACCCCGCACGGCGAGGCGGGGTTCCGGGCCTTCCTGGACCTGCTCGCCGCCCAGCTCGACGCCCGCCGGCCGTGGCGGCGAACCACGTCGTGAACCGGGGTGTGTGAACGTCCCCCGCGCCGGTGCAGACCGTCTCCCGCCCGCCCTGCACGCCGGCACCGCCGTCGCAGCCGGCCGCTGGCCGGGCCCGGTGGCCCCGCTCACTCGGGAACCGGTCCGCCGAGCGCTGACCATGTGACCTTCCGCCCGTACCGGATCCGTCCCCACCTTCGCGTTCTAGGCTGGGGCCGCCGTCCGAACGGGGAGAATCTTTGCGTAACCACCCGGCCGTTGTGCTGGTCGCCGTCCTGCTGTCCACCTTTGCGCTGCCGATGTCGCTGACCGGCGCGTCGGTCGCCCTGCCCGACATCGGGCGGGACCTCGACGCCGGGCTGGCCGGCGTGCAGTGGGTGGTCAACGGCTACAACGCCACCTTCGCCAGCTTCATGCTGGCCACCGGTGCGTTGGCGGACCTGCTCGGCCGGCGCCGGGTCTTCGCCATCGGGCTCGCGATCTTCGCCGGGTCCGGGCTGCTCGCCTCGATCGCCGGGAACATCGTGCTGCTCGACGTGTTGCGCGCGCTGGCGGGCATCGGCGCGGCAGCCGCCGCGACCAGCGCCTCCGCCCTCCTGGCCCACGCCTTCCCGGGCCGGGCCCGGGCCCGGGCGTTCAGCCTCTTCGGTACGACCATCGGCGCGGGCCTGGCCTTCGGGCCCTCCGTCGCCGGCCTGCTGATCACCGCGTTCGGCTGGCGGGCGGTGTTCGCCGCGCCGGCGCTGGCCGCCCTGGCGGTGCTGGCGCTCATCCCGCTGCTGCCCGAGTCGCGCCAGCCGCACGCCGGGCGGATCGACTGGCCGGGGACGGTCACCTTCACCGCCGCGCTGCTGCTGCTCATCTTCGGCTTCGTGCAGGGGCCCGAGCTGGGCTGGTCCGCCCCGGTGATCGTGGCGGCCTTCGCCGCGGCGGTGGCCCTGCTGGTGGCCTTCGTCCGGGTGGAACGCCGGCGGGCCGAGCCGATGTTCGACCTGGCCCTGCTGGCGAGCCCCCGCTTCCTGGGCATCTGCCTGGCGGCGGCCACCGTCGTCGCGGTGCTGGTGCCGCTGCTGGTCTACCTGCCGTCGTACCTGACCACGGTGGTCGGCATGGGGCCCGGCGGGGCCGGGGCCACGCTGATCCTGCTGACCGCGCCGACCCTGGTGCTGCCGCTGCTCAGCGGGGCCATGACCCGGCTGGTGCCGGCCCCGGCGGTGATCGTCACCTCGGTGGCGGTGGTCGCGGTCGGCGCCGCCTGGGCCACCGTGCTCGCCCCGGACAGCGGCCCCGCCGTCCTGGCCGGCCCGCTGCTCACCATCGGCGTCGGGGTCGGCCTGTCGATCGGCCTGCTCGACGCCCTGGCGATCGGCAGCGTCGCCCCGCACCGCGCGGCCACCGGCGCGGCGATGATCAACACCGCCCGGCTGGCCAGTGAGACGGTCGCCATCGCGGTGGTCGGCGCGGTGCTGGCCAGCACCACCGCCGGTCGGCTCGCCGACCCGGGCTTCACCGCCGGCCTGCGTACGGTGCTCTGGGCGATGGCCGGCGCGGCCCTGGTCGCCGCGGTGCTGACCGCCGTGCTGGTCCGCCGCGCCCGCGTCCGCGCCGAACCGGCGGTGAACGCCTATCCTGGCGGATCGTGACGAGCACCGCGCAGCGCCTGGCCGCGATCCGCGGCGACCTGCCGCCGAAGCGGCACAACGCCCGGACCATCGCCGCGCTGACCGGCAACCCGGGCTGCGTCCGCCGGGCGGTGCTGGACGGCGCCGGGGTGGACAAGCCGAGGCTGGCCGAGCGGATCGGCTTCCCGGCCCGCTTCGGGCAGTCCCGGTTCGCCATCACCCGGGGCAACGCGTTCGAGGCGCAGGTGAAGGCCGACGGCGGGGTGGAGCTGCTACGGCTGGTCGCCGAGCGGCTGGGCGTACCGGTGCCGGAGCGGGCGAGCTGGACGGACCTGGGCGGCGCGGACGACCTGCCGGACCGGCACGAGCGGTCCCGCCGGGCGCTGACCACCGAGGGGCCCGAAGCGGCGCTGTTCGACCATCCGCTGCTCGGCCTGGACGTCGCCGGGCAGCGGGTGCACCTGGAACCGGACCTGGTCGCCGCCCGGCTCGACGGCCGGTTCCACGTGGTGGAGATCAAGTCGTTCCCGGTGGTGGACGGGCAGGCCGACCCGGCGAAGGTCGCCGCGGCCGCCATCCAGTCGGCCGCCTACGTGCTGGCGCTGCGCGAGCTGCTCGCCGCCGACGGGCACTCCGAGGACCTGATCTCACACGACGTGGTGCTGGTCTGCCCGCGCGACTTCGGCAACCAGCCGGTGGCCAGCCTGCTGGACGTCCGCAAGCAGCTGCTGGTGCTGCGCCGCCAGCTGGACCGGATGGCGAGGCTGGACGGGCTGCTCGACGCCGTGCCGGCGGACTTCACCGCCGACCCGGCCACCGACCCGGCGACGCTGGCCGCCGGGCTGCGCCGGGTGCCGGCCCGCTACGCGCCGGAGTGCCTGGCCAGCTGCGAACTGGCGTACTTCTGCCGGGACGAGGCGGGTGGGCACACCGGGGCGCTGGGCCGGCCGGTGCGGGAGGCGCTGGGCGGCGTCGCCACCGTCGCCGAGGTGCTGGCGCTGGCGACCGGCGAACGCGCCGCCGAGCCCGAGCAGGAGGAGGCCGCCGCGCTGCTGCGGGCCGCGGCCCGGCTGCGCGCCGACGCCCTCGCCGGCAACCCCGCATGAGTACGCTCCGCGCGCTGGCGAAGGCGCAGGCGCTGGCCGCCGGGGTGGCCCAGCCGGTGGCCACGGTCCGGCACCTGCACCTGTCGGCGCGCCCGCTGGTGCTGGTGCCCCTGGCCATGGCCGGCGAGGCGAACGCCCCGCTGGCGACCCTGGTCGGCACGGCCCCCGAGGAGGCGCGGCTGCTGATCGTGCCGCAGCCCCGCAACCGGGACCAGCGGTTCCGCTTCGCCGCCGAGCTGGCCGACATCGTGCTGCCGTACCTCGAGGAGTTCCGGGACGTCACCGAGGCGGTGCCGGTCGACCGGGGCCGGGACGTCCGGCACCGGTACGTCGACGCGCCGCAGCTGCTGGTGCCGAACCCGGCCGGGATCACCTTCCTGCGGCTGTTCGGCCGCTCCACCCGGTTCCGCCGCCCGGACGGCGACCACCCCGTGCACCCCTCGGTGCCGCTGCTCGGGCGCTGGCTGACCTTCTTCGCCGAGCGGGCCGAGCATCCCGGCTCGTCGGCGCTGGTGGCGATGACTGACGCGCTGACCCTGCACTGGGCCACCGGCCAGAGCGTGGTGGAGGACCTGCACCTGCCGGCGCTGCTCGGCTGGATCGACCCGCCGGCCGGGCTGACCGGTGCGCAGGCGGCCGCCCGGGCGGAGGACCCGACGGTCTGCCCGCCCGCCGGCCCGGCCACCGACCCGGAGTTCGACAACCGGGTGCTCGCCCCGGCCGTCGCCGCGTACGCCGACGCGGAGGACGACCCGGTGGCGCGCGCCGAGGCGTACGCGGAGCTGGAAAGGGTGCTGCGCGACCAGCTGACGCCCACCTGGGAGCTGATGTGGCGCGGCGTCGGGCTGCTGCGGGCCCTGCCGCCCGGGGCCCGGGTGGCCGGCCGCTGGGACGGCGACAAGGACGCCTTCACCGGCCACGCCGAGCACGTCGACGCCGGCGGCCCTCCGCAGCCGCGGCGCGACGGCGCGGTGGTGGCCGCCCAGCGGCTGCACCGGCTGGAACGCGCCCTGACCTCGTACGCGGTGCAGCGCGCCTACGACGACCCCCTCGTCATGGCCGAGCACCGGCTGACCGGGGAGGCGTTCGTCGGGGACGTGACGCTGGCCGACCCGACGCGGGTGGACGACACCGGGAAGCGGCCGGTGCTGCGCCCCCGGATCCAGTTGGTCACCACCGAGCCGGTGCTGGTGCCGGTCGGGGCGACGCTGTACTCGCCGGCCCGGCCGGCGCAGAAGGCGAAGGTGGTCTTCCTGACCCCGGCGGTGGACGGCAAGACCGAGGTGGTGCTGGAGCTCTCCGGCGGGATGGGCCGGGGGCTGACCGCGCCGCCGGGCAGCGTGCCGGAGGTGGGGGAGCGGCTCTGCTGCACCACCCTGTCCGACGCGTTCCTGCCCACCGGGGCGTTCCCCACGCCGGAGGAGACCCCGTGGACACACGGCGGCCCGACGGGGTCGTCGGCCCTGGCGGGCCGCCCCGCCGCTGACTAGGCTTCGGTGGTTCGCCGCCCGTGACCGGTCCGGTCCGTCGAGGTGCGCACAGGAGAGAGAGCCGGAGCGACCATCGTGCTGCCCGATGACGCCCGCCGAGAGGCCGTCGCGCCGTCCCGACCGGCCCGCGCCCGCCGGATGGGTGCCCTCGTCGCGGCGGCGGTCGTCCTCGCCGAGGCGGTCTGGCTGGCCGCCGCGCTGCCCGGGGCCGCCCTGGTCAGCGACCTCGGCGCGATCACGCTGGCCGGCTGGTCGGCGGTCGCCTGCGTCGGCGCGGCCCGCCGGCACCCCCTGGCGCTGCGCCGGTTCTGGACGCTGCTGGCGATCACCATGGCCCTCGCCGCCGCCGGCCGTACGCTGTGGACGTTGCAGCGCCTCAATGGCGGGGCGCTGCCGCACACCGCGCTGATCGGGGCCGTGTTCACCGCCGGCATCGTCACCGGCACCGCGGCCCTGCTCTTCTCGCTCGCCGCCCCGCGCAGCGCGGTGGGCCGGGCCCGCACCCTGCTGGACGGGGTGATCGTCGGGCTGGCCCTGATCCCGATCGGCTGGGTGGTGGTGTTCCGCGACGTCGCCGCCGCCGACCTCGCCGATCCGCTGCGGAGCCTGGGCCTGCTCTATCCGATGCTCGACCTGGTGCAGCTGACCATCCTGGTGGCGGTGGCCGGCCCGTCCCGCCCGGTCTGGCGGCCGCTGACCCTGATCGGCGCGAGCCTGGCCGCCCGGGCCGGCGCGGACGCGGTCTACGTCTCGCTCGTCGCGCACGGCACCTACGCCCCCGGGCATGTGATCGACGTCTGCTGGCCGCTGAGCTACCTGGTGATCGGCGTGGCCGCCACGTATCCGCCGCCGCCGGTCGGCGAGGGTGGCGACGACGCGGTCGAGGCACCGTTGCCGCCCTGGTGGCGGGTCGCCCTGCCGTACCTGCCGGTCGGCGGGGCGATCATCGCGGTGGTGCTGGCCCGGCGCCCCACCGGGCAGACCCCGCATCTGGTCTTCATCGGCATGATGGCGCTGCTCGGCGCGCTGGCGCTGCGGCAGGGGCTGGCCGCCAACGAGAACCTGCGGCTGGTGGCGCGGCTGCGCCGGCTGGCCTACGCCGACCAGCTCACCGGCCTGCCCAACCGGCTGATGTTCAACCGGCGGCTGCGCCGGGCGCTGCGTGACGGGCCACCGGTCGCCGTCCTGCTGCTGGACCTGGACGGGTTCAAGCAGGTCAACGACCGGTTCGGGCACGCCGCCGGGGACACCCTGCTGATCAGCATCGCCGACCGGATGCGGGACGCGGTCGGCGGCGACGGCACCATCGCCCGGCTCGGCGGCGACGAGTTCGCCGTGCTGGTCGACGGGGACCGGCCGGTCGCGCCGGAGCGGCTCGCCGAGCGGCTGCTCGCCGCCCTGCAACCCGCAGAGGGCGAGGAGGACGTCGGCACCCACCCGTCGGCCAGCATCGGCATCGCCGAGTACGGCCCGCAGCACGCCTCCCACACCGACCTGCTCCGCGACGCCGACATCGCGATGTACGCGGCCAAGGCCGCCGGTAAGTCCGCGTACCGGACCTGCACCCCGGGGCTGCGCGAGTCGGCGGTGACCCGGGCGGAGCTGATCGCCGACCTGCGCCGGGCGGTCGACGAGCAGCAGCTCCACCTCGACTACCAGCCGATCGTCGACCTGGCCACCGGCGCGGTACGCAGCGCGGAGGCGCTGGTCCGCTGGCGGCATCCCCGGCTGGGGCTGCTCGGGCCGGCCGCGTTCCTGCCGCTGGCCGAGGAGACGGGGCTGATCGTGCCGATCGACCGCTGGGTGATCCACGAGGCCTGCCGGGCCGCCGCGACCTGGCGGGAGCGGGCGCCGGAGGCCACCGTGGCGGTGAACATCGCCGCCGCGCACCTGCGCCGGCCGGACCTGATCGCCACGGTCACCGCGGCCACCGCCAGCGCCGGCCTGGCTCCTCGGGCGTTGACCCTGGAGCTGACCGAGTCGGCGCTGATCGACGGCAGCGAGGCGGTGCTGGAGCGGCTCGCCCAGCTGCGTGAGCTGGGCATCCGGATCGCCATCGACGACTTCGGCACCGGCTACTCGTCGCTGAGCTACCTGCACCGCATCCCCGCCACCGAGCTGAAGATCGACCGGTCGTTCGTCTCCCGGCTCGACTCCGACGCCCGGGCGTACGCGACGGTGGAGATGGTGACCCGGCTGGCCGACGCGTTCGACCTGGCGGTGGTGGCCGAGGGGGTGGAGACCGAGGGGCAGCACGCGGCGGTCACCGCGATCGGCTGCGTGCACGGGCAGGGCTACCGCTACGGCCGCCCCGGTGGCCTGGCCGACCTGCGTGCGGTCTCCGCGCCGGTCTGACCGAGCCCCGCCGTTCGGCCCGGCCTGCGGCCGGCTCTCGGGTGCCCGGCGGCTGCCCGCGATGGGCGTGGCGGCGGCCGGATGGCCCGGGACGGTGGGAGTCGAAGGTCCCGGAAGGGACAGGGGGTTCGGCCCTGACCCCCGACCGTCCGCGCGGCCATGATGGGATCAACACGAACGACGCCCCCACACCCGCACGGGAGTTACGACATGAAGCGACGCACCCTGGACCTGCTGTTCAGCATCGGTGGGCTGGGCCTCACCGTCCTGCTGCTCGTCGCCGGCATCGTCCTCAACACCAACGCGAACTTCGCCAACGACTACGTACGCGACCAGCTCGGCGCGCAGCACATCACCTTCAAGCCGGCCGACAAGCTGACCGACGAGGAGAAGAAGGCGGACTGCCTGGTCGAGTACGCCGGCCAGAAGATGACCACCGGCAAGCAGGCCGAGTGCTACGCCAACGAGTTCATCGGGCTGCACCTGAAGTCCATTTCGGGTGGGAAGACCTATGCCGACCTCGGCGCGCCGGAGAGCGAGCTGCGGGCCAAGGTCCAGCAGGCCACGACGACCAACGACCCGGCCCTGGCCGACCTGCAGAAGCAGCTGGCGGAGGTCAGCGGCCAGCGGGAGACCGTGTTCAAGGGCGAGTCGCTGCGCGGCATGCTGCTCACCTCGTACGGCTTCAGCGAGTTCGGCGTCAAGGCCGGCCAGGCGGCCCTGGTGACGTTCATCGGGGCGGGGCTGCTCCTGCTGCTGTCGATCGCCGGCCTGGTGCACGCCTTCCGCACCCCGGCCACCGAGGCCTTCGCCGCCCCGGAGCGGGCGAAGGACCGGGCCACCGCCTGACCCGAGCCGAGCGCCCCCGGCCTCCTCCACCCCCTCAGGAGGCCGGGGGCGCTCGCGTGTGCCCGTCCGGCGGCGGCCCGGCCCGGCGGCGCAGAATCGGGCTTGACCCTCACGCAACGGCAGGCGGGAGCCTTGGTCGCGGAAGGGAGGGAAACCATGGCGTACACGGTGGGACAGGTGGCGAAGGCGGCCCGGGTGACGGTCCGGACGCTGCACCACTACGACGAGATCGGGCTGCTGTCGCCCAGCGGGCGCACCGCGGCGGGCTACCGCCGCTACGACGACGCGGACCTGGAGCGGTTGCAGCACATCCGGTTCTACCGGGAGCTGGGGTTCCCGCTGGAGGAGATCGCGGCGATCCTCGACGACCCGGCCGCCGACCCGGCGGCGCACCTGCGCCGGCAGCACGAGCTGCTGACCGGGCGGATCGGGAAGCTCCAGGAGATCCTCACCGCGATCGAACTCGCGATGGAGGCGAAGAGGATGAACATCAGACTGACCCCGGAGGAGCGGTTCGAGGTCTTCGGGGACTTCGACCCGGACGCGCACGCCGAGGAGGCGGAGCGGCGCTGGGGCGGCGGCGAGGCGTACCGGGAGTCGAACCGGCGAGCCGCACGCTACTCGAAGGACGACTGGCTGCGGATCAAGGCGGAGAACGAGGACTGGGGGCGGAGGTTCGTCGCGGTGATGGCCGCCGGGGCGCCGGCCGACTCGCCGGAGACGATGGCGTTGGCCGAGGAACACCGGCAGATCATTGTCCGCTGGTTCTACGACTGCTCGTACGAGGTCCACACCGGGCTGGCCGACATGTACCTGGCCGATCCCCGGTTCACCGCGCACTACGAGCAGATCGCGCCGGGAATGGCGGCGTACCTCAGCGAGGCGATCCACGCCAACGCGATCAGCCGCGCCTGAGCTCGATGTCTGCCTCCTGGTCCCCGATTGTCGGATCGGCGACAAGGAGCTTCGCTCGGTCAGCTGTTGGCGGGATGGTCCGTCGTCCGTGGCGGTGCCAGACTGCCTCTATGCGACACGCCATCGTCGGGCGGGACGAGGTGTTCGGCCGGGTCTGGCGACTGCTGAGCCAACCTGGGCCGGTGCTGCTGGAGGGGCCGGCCGGCATGGGCAAGACCGTCCTGTGGCGGGCGCTGGTCGCCGAGGCGGCGCACGCAGGCTGGCTGGTGCTGAGCTGCGCGCCCACCGAGGCCGAATCCGGGCTGCCGTACGCGGCCCTGGCCGACCTGCTGCGCCCGCTCGCCGACCGGGTCGCCGAGCTGCCCCGGCCGCAGCGGGTCGCGGCCGAGGTCGTGCTCCTCTCCGGCGACGCCGATGAGGCGGTCGACGTACGGGCGGTCGGGGCGGCCACCCGGTCGCTGCTGGAGGCCGCGACGGCGGCGAACACCCACCCGGCGGTGCTCGTCGCCGTGGACGACGCGCCCTGGCTGGACGGGCCCAGCGAACGCGCGTTGCGGTTCGCGCTGCGCCGGGTGAGCGGCCTGGCCACGCTGGTGAGCCGTCGACGTGGCGGGACCGCACCCGAGGACGTGCCGCTCGGGCTCGACGAGGGCCGCGACGGCGGCCGGCTCGGCCGGGTCGAGGTGGCCCCGCTCGACGTCGGCGCGCTCCACCACGTCCTGCGGGAGCGGCTCGGTGTCACGCTCAGCCGGCCGATGCTCGTCCGGGTGACCCGCGAGGCCGGGGGCAACCCGCTGCTGGCCATCGAGGTGGCCCGCGCGCTGCAACGCCTGCCGCGCCAACCCTCACCCGGTGACGACCTGCCGGTGGCCGCGTCCATGCACCACCTGCTCGCGGACGTCCTTGCCGGGCTGCCACCGGCGAGCCGTGCCGCGGTGCGGCTGGCCGCGCTGCTGACCGTGCCCGCGGTGGCTGACCTGGCGGCGGCGGGGGTGCCCACCGCCGCGCTGGACGCGCCCGAGGAGGCCGGGCTGCTCGTCGTGACGCCGACCGGTGTGGGGTTCACCCACCCGGTGTACGCGGCGGCGGTCCGGGCCGGGATCCCGCCGGGGGTCCGCCGCCGGCTGCACCGGCAGCTCGCCGGACTGGTCGCGGATCCGGACGAGCGGGCGCGGCACCTTGCGCTCTGCGCGACCGACCCGGACCCGGTCGTCGCGGAGACCCTCGCCGCTGCGGCCGGACGGTGGCACACCCGGGGCGCGCCCGACTTCGCCGCCCAGCTCTACGAGCGCGCCGGGCAGCTCACCCCGGCCGACGACCGGGTACGCCTGGGCCGTCGGCGGCTGGCGGCGGCCCGCTGCCGGTTCGACAGCGGGGACTTCCCGGCGGCCCGGTGCGCCGCCGAGGCGGTCGCGGCCGAGTTCACCGGTGACGTACGGGCGGAGTCGCTGCTGCTGCGCGCCGTGGTGGCCTGGTGTGGCGGTGAGGCCGGCCGGGTGGCGGTGGACAACGGCACCCGGGCGCTGGCGGCGGCCCGGCCCGGCTCGGCCCTGGCCGGCCGCATCCACGCCCACCTCGCCGTCTTCGATGACCTCACGGAATCGGCCCGGGCGCACGCCGAGGCCGCCGCCGCGCTGCTGGACGGGCGCGACGAGGACCAGGACCTGCTCGCTGCGGCCCTGGTCCTGCTCTTCTTCCAGGAGGTACGGCTCGGCCGGGTGCCGCGTACCGAACTGTTGGACCGTGCCCTCAGCCTGGAGGGCGACGAACCGGCCTGGCTGGCGAGCACGGTGCCCGCGATCTGGTGGAAGTCGATCGACGACGCGGAGCGGGCCCGGCGGCGGCTGCACCGGATGCTCGGCCGTGCCGAGGCCCGGGGCGACGAGCCGCTGCAACACGAACTGCTCTCCCACCTGGGCGAGGCCGAGCTGCTGGCCGGGCGGTGGGCCGAGGCCGAGCGGCACATCACCGCCGCCCGTGACCTCGGTGACCAGCTCGGCACCGGCCTGGTCGGGGAGACCTGGCTGGCCGGACTGCTCGACGCGCACCGGGGCCGGCTGGCCGAGGCGACGCGGGTGGTCGAGTCCGGCCTGCGGCTCGCCGACGAACTGGACGACGCCTGGTGCAGGCGGATCCACCAGCAGCTGGCCGGGTTCGTGGCCCTCTCCGCCGGCCGGATGGCGGAGGCGGCGGCCGCCTACACCGGCCTGGCCGCGATGATCGACGGAACCGGCCTGGTTGAGCCGCTCGCCATGCGGTTCGAGCCGGACTGGATCGAGGCGTGCGTCGGGGCGGGCGATCTCGACCGGGCGGCGGCCGTGCTGGACCGGCTGACGGCCCGACACCGCCGGTTGCCGCGTCCCTGGACGACCCTGGGCTCCGCCCGTGCCCGGGCGCTGCTGGACAGTGCCACCGGCGTCGACCCCAGCGCCGCGCTCGACGCGCTGACGGCGGCGCGGGACGCCGTACCGCCGGAGGTGCTGCCGCTGGACCGCGCCCGCTGCCTGCTCGCGGCCGGGATCGTGCACCGCCGGTCCCGCCGCAAGCTGCCGGCCCGGCAGGCGTTGGAGGCGGCGGTCGTGGAGTTCACCGCGATCGGCGCGGCGGCGTTCGCGGACCGGGCCCGGGCCGAGTTGGCCCGCGTTGGTGGCCGCCCGTCGACGTCCCGGCACCTCACCGCCACCGAGGAGCGGGTGGCCCGGCTCGCGGCACGCGGGCGAACCAACCGCGCCATCGCCGACGAGCTGTTCGTCAGCCCGAAGACCGTCGAGGCGAACCTCGCCCGGATCTACCGCAAGCTCGGTATCACCACCCGCGCCGAGCTGGGTGCCGCGATGACGAGGGGCGACGCGGAAGCATAGGGAAACACCCGATTCCCCGCCGCCCGGTCCGACCTAGCCTCAGCTCATGACCCGCCACCTGTTCGCACTGGAGCAGTACGACTGCTCACCCGGCGCGGACGGGTCGGTGCCGGCGTTCGGTACCCCGGACTGCCGGCTGGTCGCCGCCGTCCGGCTACCCACCGACGACGTCGTGATCGCGCTGGTCGAAGGCCCCGACGCGGACGTGGTGGCCGCCGCCGCAGCAGCCGTCGCCTGGCGGGTCGACCGGCTGATCCCGGCCCGGTGGATCCATCCACCCCGGACCGGTCCCACAAACCCGGACCTCCCATGACTGTGAAAGGTGCATGACCGTGCGCCGTCTGATCGCACCCGTGTGGTGCTCGCTCCTGCTGCTCCCGCTCGTCGCCTGTGGCGCCGAGGACACCAGCGGCCCCGACCCGGCCACCGGGGCCGGCGTCGAGGCGGACGCCGGCGGCGACGTGCCGGACACACCCGCGCCCCCGTGCCCGTTCACCGCGACCCAGGTGTCCGGGATCGTCGGCCAACCCATGGTCGACCAGGGCAGGTGCCTGTTCGGGGACGGCAAGGGCGTCGCCCTGCTCACCGTCACCACCGCCTCCCCGCTCGCCGGCGAAACCACCTACGACTACCAGCGGAAACAGGCCACGCAGGTGTACCGCGAGGTGAAGGACGTCGACAAGGGAGAGAAGGCGTACCTCGCGGTCAAGGACATCGAGGCCGAGGCCGTCGTGGTCAGCCGCGCCGGTAGCTACACCGTGATCCTGAGCAGCTTCGAACGACTCGGTGCCAGCGCCGACGGATACGAGCGGACGCTGCGCGGCCTGCTCGACGCCCTCCCGCTGTGACGCCGAGCCCCACGACAGGAAGTGAACCCACGATGACGTACCTCGGAACCGGCCGGCGGCGGACCGGCCCCGCCGTCGCCGCCGTCGCCGCCGTGTTGACGGTCACCGCACTCGGCGGCTGCGGACTGATCGGCGGCACCGGCGACGGCGGGGACGCCCCGGCAGCAGGCGGCGGCCAGGGCGTGGCGGCCACGTCGACGCCGGGTGGCGACCCGCTGGCCACCGCCACGGAGGAGCCGTCGGCCGCGGCGTCGGTCGACGCCTGCTCCCTGGTGTCCAAGCAGGAGGCCGAGAAGGTTGCCGGCACCCCGCTCGAGGACCCGATGGCGGTCCGGGAGACCTGCACCTACACCGGACCGGTCACCGGCCCGACCGCCCAGGTGGAGGTGTTCGTCGGTGACGGTGCGAAGAAGTTCCTCGACATCGAACGCGAACTCGGGCACGAGTTCAGCCCGATCGCCGGAGCGGGCGACGAGGCGTACGCCGAGGACGGCACGGTCTTCCTCAACAAGGGCGGGGTCTGGGTCTCCATCCGGCTGGTCCGCACCGACGACCCGGCCAAGTACCGCAAGCCCTTGGCGGACCTGGCCCGTACGGTCGCCGGCCGGCTCTGAGCTGCGGGGGAATCGACATGTTGGCGCCCGGGGCGTGTCCGACGACGCCCTCACCCCCGCCGGCCTGGTGAAGGTGATGACGGGCGATCACCCGGGTGTGGCAGTGGGTGACGGTTCGGGCGAGACGCTGGGAGCCAGTCGTCGCAGCGACGCGAAGGTCGGGACCAGCGCGTCGTACAACTCGGAGAACAGCGGGAGCAGCGCGGCGTAGGTGGCGGCGGCGGCCGGGTCGGGGCGTAGCGTCTCGTCGATCTCCACCAGATCGGTGGCGACCTCGATGGACGGGATCAACCCGAGCGCCTGCATGCCGAGCAGCGCCGCGCCGAAGGTGGAGTCCTCGTGCCCGGCGGGGAAACGCACTGGCATGCCGAGCGCGTCGGTGAGCATCTGCCGCCACAGCGGGCTGCGGGCGAAGCCGCCGCCGGCGCGTATCTCGTGCACCTCGTTGCCGGCCGCGCGCACGGATGTCAGCACCAGGGCGAGCTGCTGGCACACCCCCTCCAGCGCCGCCCGGACCAGATGCTCGCGGCGGTGGCGGTGGGTCAGCCCGACGTACGCCCCGCGCGGCAGCGCGCTCCAGTGCGGCGCCCGCTCGCTGAGCAGGTACGGCAGCATGATCAGCCCGCCGGAGCCGACCGGCGCCCGCTCGGCCAGCGCCAGCAGTTCCTGCTCGGAGTGCTCGCCCAGTTCCGGGGCGAGCGCGTCCCCGGCCCACTCGAGCACGATGCCGCCGTTGTTGATCGCGCCGCCGACCACCCAGCGGTCCTCGGTCAGCGCATAGCAGAAGACCCTGCCGAGCGGGTCGACGGCGGGCCGTTCGACGGCCACCCGCATCGCCCCGGAAGTGCCGATCGAGCAGGCCACCACGCCGGGCCTGACCGCGCCGAGGCCGACGTTGGCCAGCGGTCCGTCGCCCGCCCCGACCACCACCGGGATGTCGGCGGGCAGCCCGGTCGCGGTGGCCGCCGCGGGTGTGAGGCCGGGCAGCACGGTGGTGGTCGGGACCAGCTGCGGCAGCTGCTCCTCGACGATGCCGGCGATGCCCAGCGCCTGGGTGTCCCAGGCCAGCTTGTGGATGTCCATCAGCCCGCTGGCGGAGGCCACCGAGTGGTCGGTGACGAGCGCGTCGCAGAGCCGCAGCAGCACGTAGTCCTTGATGCCGACCCAGTGCGCGACCTGCTCGAACAGCCTCGGCTCCTGCTCGGCGAACCAGACCAGCTTCGGTAGCGGCGCCATCGGGTGGACGGGGGTGCCGGTGCGCCGGTGCAGCGCCAGCCCCGACGGCCCGGCCCGCAGCCGCTCGGCCTGCGAGCTGGCCCGCGAATCCGCCCAGGTCAGCGACGGGGTGAGCGGGACGCCTTCGGCGTCCAGGCCGATCAGGCTGTGCATGGCGGTGCTGAACGACAGGCCGGCCGGCGGCCCCGGCAGCTCACCGGCCACGGTACGGACGGACTCGACGACCGCGTCGAAGATGGTCGACGGGTCCTGTTCGGCGTAACCCGGGTGCGGCTCGTCCAACGGATAGCTCACCGAGTGGCTGGCGAGCTGCTGGCCCGCGGTGTCGTAGGCGACCGCCTTGGTGCTGGCGGTGCCGATGTCGACGCCGAGCACGACGCTGTCGCTCACCGGCCCACCTCCGCGCCGCGTGCCGGGTGGTTTCGTCGCCGTCCGGCTGCGGCTGACGTTACCGAGGGTTCCGGCCCCTCGCACGGTGTACCGACGCGCCGAACGTGAATCGACACAGCGAACATCGGCCTATCGTGCGGATCGGTTCCCCCGAACGGGTGGTTCGCCCGCTTCGGCGTGTCCGCCGGACTCGCCGGCACCGTTGATCCGGGTGACACCCCGGTTGGTGGCTCGCGCGGCGAAGGAGTCGGCGTGGCAGAAACTGATTCGACGGGTTCCACCTGGCGGTACACCTGGGCGGGCCGGCAGAACGAGCGCCGGCTGCGGGCATACCGCGAGGCCGAGCAGGCGTGGCGGCACCGCGACGACGAGCTGCGGCGGCTGCGGGCCCTCGCCGTCGACCTGCACGGCTCGGTGGCAGCGGGCCACGGGCTGCCCCTGGAACTCACCCCAGGCGAGGTGGTCTTCTGGGCGCTGCCCGCCGCGCAACTGGTCGAGGTCCGGCACACGGCGGTGCTGCCCGCCCCCGACCTGACCGTCGAGCCGCTGCCGGCGCCGCTGCGCCACCGGCTCCCCGACGGCGTCAAGGTCACCGACGCCGGGATGGCCGTGATCACCAGCCGTCGTCTGGTGCTGCTCGGCGGGCGCGGCCGGCGCGACTGGGCGTACGGGAAGATGACCGGCCTGTCCCACGACCCGGCGGCCCCGGTGTCGCTGATCCAGGTCCTCGACCGGCAGCGGACCTGCGGGCTGCTGGTGCCACCCACGGCGGCGGCCGAGTTCCGGTTCATCCTCGCCCTGGCCTTCGCCGACGCCATCGAGCAGCGCGCGGCGGTCATCGCGCAGCTCGACGAAAGGATCGCCGAGCACGAGCAGACCAGGCCGTTCCGGCCGGCGATCGCCACCCCCGGGCAGGCCCGGCTCACCGGGCGCCTTCCCGGCGGCCGGCGCACCGTCGCCGTCGCCGCCGCGCTCGCCCTGGTCGTGCCCGCGGTGCTCTTCGAATCCGACCCGCCGGTCAGCCCCGGGTCCGATGTCGCGGTCGCCGCGACGCCGGTGCCCGCGCGGGTGTTCGCCCCCCGCGCCGCGCCGCCGCCGTCCGCCGCACCGAAGCCGCGACGCCCGTCACCCGCGCCCCCGCAGCCGCGCGAGCGGCGCTGCGGCGCGCCGGCCAACCCCGTGGGGTACGACTTCTGCGGCGGGACGCGCATCCGCCGGCCCGACCACCGGGTCTGCGACTACTTCGACTGCGTACAGGACTTCTGGGCCGGGCGCGGCTACCTGGTGCAGTGCCGCGACGGCGCGGTCAGCCTCACCGGTGGGCGGCGTGACGCCTGCGCCGACCACCGTGGTGTCAAGCGGACGGTGTTCGGCTGAAGTCCGGGACGGTCAGCGTGCCGTCCTCGGCGAGCGGGAAGCCCGGGTTCCAGGCGATCTCCCAGACGTGGCCGTCCGGGTCGGTGAAACAGCCGGCGTAGCCGCCGTAGAAGGTCTGCGCCGCCGGGCGGGTGATCCGCGCGCCGGCCTGCGCCGCCGTGGCCAGGACGTCGTCGACCTCGGCGCGGGAGCGGACGTTCTGCGCCAGCGTCACCCCGCCCGGGCCGGTGTCCGGCACGCCGGCGTCGGCGGCCAGCTTGGCGCGGCCCCACAGCACCAGGGCGAGACCGCCGGCCTGGAAGAAGACCGTCTCCTCGACCTCCTGGCCGCGCCAGCCGAGGCGCTCGTAGAACGCGCGGGCGAGGGGGAGGTCGGCGACGCCGAGGGTGATCAGGCTGATCCGCTGCTGCATTCCTCAGACCGTACCGCCGGGACCGTTGCCTCGCGGTGTGCCGTCCCGACGGAGGGGAGACGGCGCTGTGCGGGCTCGTCGGCGCGCAGCCGCTACAACTGGTGCAGAAGGAGCAGGCCGAAGGCGGCGGCGAGCGCGGCGCACCCCCAGACGGTGATGATGCGAAGTCGTCCGAGCAGGTCGGCGTCCCAGCCCTCGACCGCCCCGGAGGCGCGGCGGATGAGCGGGGTGGTGGCGCGCCCCACGCCGAAACCGACACCGGCGAGCGCGGCGACCTGCAGGCGCTGACCGCCGAGGAACACCGCGACCGCGAGCACGTACGGGGCGGTGGCCGACAGGTACGTACGCACGCCGGTGCCGAGCTCGAATCCGAATCGCAGCGCTCCGCGCCGCGGGCTGTGCCGCAGCACGTCCTGCGGCACCTGACGGGCATTCTGCGGCAGGGGGATGGTCACCACCCTGGCCTCCCGGAGCACGCCCAGCAGCGCCACCGACACGATGGCCGCGTACCGCCAGGACGCCGGCAGCGGCGCCGACAGCCCGGAGAGCGCGCCGAGGGCCACCCCGCTGAGCAGGCCACCGGCGATCAGCCCCAGGACGAACAGGGTGAGCAGCTTCCCCTGCGGATGTCGATCTCGCCGCCCGGGCGAGGCCAGCGCGTACGCGCTGTTGCGGGTTCAAACCGAGCCGGAGAGCGTGTAGCCGGCCAGCCCGCCGACCACCGCCCAGGTGAGCACGTGCCCGTACGCGGCGGCGAGCATCGCGCCGGCCGTGAACAGCAGGACGGGTACGAGCGGGTCGGTGGCCCAGCGGCGCGGCGGCGGAACGGGTCGTACGGGTGGTGGCTGACCCGTCATACGGCGCCGCCGGTGAGCGTGCGCCAGCAGCTCTGTCCCACGATGCCGTCGACGGTGAGCCGGTTCTGCCGCTGGAAGTCCCGTACCGCGGTATCGGTCGTCGAACCGAAGACCCCGTCGACAGCCAGCCCGTACGCGTGCTTGTTGAGTTGCCGCTGCACGCCACGCACGACGTGCCCGCTGTACGAGCGGTGCATGGTGGCCACTCGGACGGGTAGACGCGTGCGGGGGCCGATGACGCGGCTCACCGTGATTCCCCCGGCCGACACGGTGGCCACGAGGACGGGCCAGGTCTGGGCGTCGACGACGCCGGTCGCCGGGATCGCCTTTGCCGACTGGAACTGCTTCACCCGGGTCTCGGTGGCGCTGCCGAAGCTCCCGTCCACCGTGGTGGGATGGCCCCACGCGGTCAGCAGGTGTTGCACGGTGTAGACGTTCGGGCCGGTGTGGCCGCGCCGCGTGGTGGGCCAGCTGACCGTGGTGAGGCACCCGCAGTCGGTGGTCCAGCGGCAGATCGACCTTACCCAGCCCGAGCTGGTCTTCTTGTACCCGTCGTGGCAGCGGCGCTCCACCGAGCAGGCGCACGCGCCGCACGCGCCCTGGTAGCGCCACAGCCAGCCGTCGTACGTGCCGGCGTAGCACTGGTTCGGCCGCAGGATCCAGTTCGTGCCGTCGTTCTTGTGGAAGCCCGTGTACGTCCCGCTGGTGTTGCAGGCAGCGGCGAAGATCGTGCTCGGACCGCAGCCGGGGGAACAGTTGTGGTCGCTGGCGTACGCCGGGCACCCGCCGTAGATCGTGTATCCGTCGGCGTAGGCGCGGCGTGCGGCCGGGAAGATGCTCAGCGCGGCCATTCCCAGCGCGGTGCCGGCCTGGAGCAGCGTGCGGCGGGACAGCGCCCAGGACGTGGTGAGACCACTCCTGGTCCGGCTCGCCGGCGGGCGCCGCCAGGACACGGTGCCGGTGCCCGGGTCCGTTCCCCGCAGGGCGGGCACGGCGTCGAGGGTGGTCACAGGCTGCCTCCCCGGTGACTCGGGTGGACGGTCGGTCCGGTGGCGCTGCCGGACGGGTCGTCGACCTGGTCGAGCAGGTGGCGCAGTGCCACCCGGGAGCCGACGGGCTCGGATCGCTGGATGCGCCCGGTCACGTCGATCACGACCGCGAACGGGGTGGCGATCGCGTCGTACCGGTCGAACAGGTCGGCCTGCTCGTCGAGGACGGTCATCGGCAGGTCGGCCGCTCGGGGCGGGACAGTGTGCCGGTAGAGGACTCGAAGCACGACGCCGGCCCGGTGGACCTGTTCGGCGGCCTCGTCGAGCAGGTGGTCGCAGGTCGCGCAGCCGTGGTCCAGAAAGAGCAGGACCAGGGTGGCCGGGGACGGTGGCGCCAGGTCACGGAACCGGGGCGCCGGCGAGCCGGGCCGCAGGCCGACGGACGCGGGGCGACCGACGCTGCCGGTGGACAGGGCGTGCACCTGACGTACCAGGCCGGACACCACGAGGGCCAGCAGCAGGATCGCGATCCAGCTCAGGATCAACGCGCTCGTCTGGAAGCTCATCCGGGTACGCCTCCTCGGGTCACCCCAGCCGCCGGCTGATCCGGGGTCGGGTCGTGCATGGCGGCGGGCAGGTGCGTCAGGAGCGCGGTGAACGTCGCCGCGGCGAGCAGGATGATCGTGAGTGCGGTGCCGGCGCGCCCCACCGGCACGACCGCGCCGGACAGCACCGATCCGACCAGAGCCATGCCGGCGAGCGTGGACGCGCGCGCCACCACCCAGCCGGTCATCGGCACTTCCACCCGCGAGCACCCGCAGGGGACGGCCCGCCCCGTCGACCCCACGTACCGGCCGTAGCCCGCGTACGTGGCGAGGAGCGCGGCACCGCCGGCCAGGACCACGCCCAGCAGCCGGCCACCGTCGTCGCGGAGCAGGGCGACGACTCCGGCCGCGCCGAGCAGGCCCTCGGTCGCGATGACCACCGCCGCGACGGTGGACGGCGCGGGAACCACCCGGTGGGCGGCCAGCGCCGCCGACAGCGCCGCCGGCTTCGAGAGGTGCTCACCGCAGGCGATGAGCAGGGTGAGCAGCACGGTGTACGCCGCGACGCTGGCGACGAGGGCTGACACGACGTCCTCACTCGCCCGACTGGACGCGTAGCCGAGCCACCAGGTCCGGTACCTGGTCGACCACCGTGTCGGCCAGTGGCAGCACGGTCACCCAGGTGTCCGTGCCAGCGAGCACGAAGTAGGGCTTGCCGTCCGAGAGCGTGTCCCGGAAGAGTTCTCCCGCCCGGGTCGGCAACCCTCGCCACGACGGCAACTGCCGCGCGCGCTCCGCGGTGAGCGGCGTCATGTCCAGCAGGCCGAGCCCGGGCACCTGCTTGATCACGGTTGCCGGCGCCGTGAACCGGCTGCCGGCCCTGCTGTCGGGGCGCACGGCGAGACCGTCGGCGTGCTCCGCGATCCGCAGTGTCCGCAGCACCGCGAGCAGATCCGCGGTCGTGGCGCCGTACAGCTGGGTGACGAAGCAGTATCGGCGCCCTCGCCACGCCGCTACCAGCCGGTCCTCGCTGAGCCGGATCTGCGCGTCGTACGACCTCGCGCGCGCCGTCAGCAGGACGCCGCCCTGATAGTTGAGCTCCTCGTCGAAGTCGTTGACGCCGAGCGCCTGTGCCAACTCGTCGGCCAGGCCGACCGAGCCGGACGTGAACTCGTGCGGCCGCCCGGCGATGGTCAGCTCGACCACCGAGGTGAACGGCGCGCTGAAGTCGAGTGGGCCGCTGAGCAGGAACCGACGACCATCCATGGCGCGGTGCGCGACGGCTGCCTCCGCGACTGCCATCCCCACCACCTCCCCCGCAGGTACGGCACGTGGTGAACTCGAATCATCCGTGCACATGACTGTCTCTGTCCAGAGTCAGGCTGCGGTTCCTGCCGACAACCGCCTCCGGTGGGATAACCGTTCGCCGCCCGCCGTGCCCTGGCACTACCGTCGGCGACCGTGATTCGCACCGTGACCCTCGTCCTGGTCGACCCCGCCGGCCGGCCGCTCGGGGCGCTGCCCCCGTACGACGTGCCGACGCCCTGGTGGCAGGAGGTCGAGTCGGTGGTGCGAGGCGCGCCGGTCGAGGTGACCGTCCTTCGACTGCTCGCCGGCGAGCGCCCCGCGCCGCCCGGGGGTGCGGTGGCCTACCTGGCGGAGGCGGCCGGCCCGGTCCGCGTACCCCTGATGCCGGTGTCGGTGGAGCTGGCGCCGCATCCGCTGCGCGCGCCCTGGGCGGAGCCGGGCGGACCGGCGGCGAGCCTGGCCTGGGCGCGGGCGGCGCTCGACCGGCTCGGACGGCCGGTGACCGAGGCGGCGCAGCAGCGGACCTGGAACCTGTCGGCGATCTGGCGGCTCGACGGGCCGTGCGGCACCGCCTGGCTCAAGCAGGTGCCGGCCTTCTTCCGGCACGAGGCGGCGGTGCTGCGCCGGCTCGACGCGGTGGTGCCCGGGCTCGTGCCGACGCTGCTCGCCGACGACGGTGACGGGCGGATGCTGCTCGACCACGTGCCGGGGGAGGACCGCTACGAGGCAGACAGCGCTGAACGCCAGGCCATCGCCGCGGACCATCACGCCCTTCAGGTACGTGCGCTGCCGCTCGCCGACGACCTGGTGGCGGCCGGCGTGCCGGACCTCTGCGGCGCTGGCCTTGCCCGGTGGATCCGCGCCGCACTCGCTCCGCACGCCGCCCCCGCCCTGCTCGACGGGTTGGCGGCGCGGCTGGAGGAGGTACGGCGGTGCGGGTTGCCGGACACGCTGGTGCACGGGGACCTGCACCCCGGCAACGTCCGGAGCGACGGGCAGCGGCGGGTGATCATCGACTGGGGGGACTCGTTCGTCGGGCACCCGGCGTTCGACATCCTCCGGCTGACCGAGCGGCTCGACCCGGCGGCGGCCTCGTCGCTGCTTGCGGCGTGGTCCGCGCGATGGCGGGCCAGCGTGCCGGGCTGCGAGCCGGAACGGGCCGTGGAGCTGCTGCGGCCGGTCGCGGCGTTGCGATTGGCGGCGGTGTACGCGGCTTTCCTGGCGGGGATCGAGCCGAGCGAGCGGGTCTACCACGAGGCAGACGTGCCGGACTGGTTGGCGCAGGCCGCTGCCCCTTATGTGGACGCGGCCTGATCGCCACCCGTTTGGAGCCGTCCACCAGGGACGAAGGTCCCACGCCGCGGTGACCTCGCCCCCTGCCGGCGTCGCCTTCCTGCTGTTCGGCCAGCACCTGCGTCCGATGCTGACGGCCTGGCAGGACCCGGCGTCGCTGACCGAGTACGCCTCCAGCCCCACCCCGTTCTGGATGGCGACCCGGACGCCTCGGCGGCGTTGGCGGGCGGGTTCGCGTTGGCGCGGCGGCGCTCACCGCCCTGACGGTGGCGTTCCACCGGCCGCTGGTCGCCCGGCGGCGACCGGCCGCCGCCGCACCTCGGCACGCGACCAGCGGTCGACGCTGAAGCCCACGAGGTCCCCGGCCTGTTCGCAGCCCGCCAGCCATTCCAGCGCGCCAGCGGCGTCGGCTGGAAACCAGTCCTGGGAACCAACGATCACGCAGCAGTTCGAGCCGGGCGCTGACACCAGCCGCGCAGCTGGTCGGGGCGGCGGAGCCGTCGGCCGCCAGGTACGCCTTGTCTCCGCGAGCCCCGCGCCGCAGAGCAGTTGGTCGCGGCAAATGCGGATGTCGGATCTCCACCGACTGTCGGATGCTGCTGGTATGTGCGCCTCGCTGATGGATGCTGGACCAGGTCTGGGGGACGCTTGTGGCTGAGGTGGCGCTGCGACCGGTCGACGACGCCGACCTCGACGCGTTGTTCGAACAGATGCGGGATCCCGAGTCGGTCCGGATGGCAGCCTTCACCGCCAAGGATCCCGACGATCGCACCGCTTTCGATGTCCACCTGGCGAAGATCAGGACATCGCCTGAGGTCACCACCCGCATTATCACGCTCGACGGAGGGCTCGTCGGTAATATCGCCAGCTTCGTAATCGAGGGTGATACCGAGGTCACCTACTGGATCGACAGATCCTTCTGGGGGCAGGGCATCGCCTCCCGAGCGCTTGCCCTCCTCCTCGAATCGGTTCCCGTCCGGCCACTGTTCGCCCGCGCCGCGAGTGACAACGTGGGATCGCTCAAGGTGCTACAGAAGGCAGGATTCGCGATCACAGGCACGGAGACCTCGTTCGCCAACGGGCGGAACACAGAGATCGAGGAAACAATCCTGCGCCTCGATGAGCCCACGGAGACCGCGCCATTCGATGCGTCGAGCGGGAAGAAGCGGACGCACTGATCTCGGCACGACCGGACACCCGCGTCGGCCAGTGTCGGTTACGGCCAGTGACGTACGCGTCAACGATCGGCACGGACGGCGGCATGAGCGTGCGTGTGGCCCAGGGTTCGCACCGTGCCCGTTGTTAGGCGTCAGCACGCCGGCGGGGTGTGGCCCTCAGCGTCCGGCGGTCAGTCAGTCCTCGGGACCGCTGGGGCCGAACGCCTCCTCGATCATCTCCGCGTACTCGGCGTCGGTTGCGCCGCGCCACTCGCCGGTCGTCGGGTCCTGGACCAGCCACGGCTGGTACAGCGTGCCCTCTACCCACTTGGAGAACCAGTCAACGATCGTCATGTGCTGCGGGAATGTGCATGACACGCCGTCCGGCGCCGGGTTCGGGTCGTAGCCCCAGACCTGGCCGTCGGCGAGGTTGAGCTCGCTGCTGATGCCGCAACCCCAGTCGCACAGGGTCAGGACACCGCCCTTGAGCCCGGTCAGCGCGTCCAGGCCGCCAGTTCGATGCCCATTCCTGAGGCCGAGGAGACCGTAACCGGGGCCGAAGCCGCCGTTGCCGACCTCCAGGTAGAGCCGGCGCAGCAGCGATGGCAGTGATCGGCCGGCCAGTTCCTGGGCCTCCGCGACCGCGGCAGGCGGCGCCGGTCGGAGCGGCGCCAACCGGCTGGCTGCCACCTCGTCGATGTACCCGCCAGCGGCGATCCGTCGGACCACCGCATCAAACACCTGGTCCTCTCTTGTCGACATTGCCCCGCAGCGTAGCCGCACGGTGTGCGATTCATTAGTCGGCCCGTCGGCTGGCCCGCGCACCGCACTGAAATTGGCAGATCCGGTCGTCTCCAACGCGCTGTCGACGGCAGATCCGCACACGTGATCATGCGCCGAGCCGTGCGGACCGTCGTGAGAAAATCGATGCTGGTCGGGTTTCCCGTCGTGACCGCCGATGAGCGCACCACGCTGGAACAGTCCCTGGACCTCCACCGCTACCGCGTCCTAGCTGTACCCGGCCACAACGTTGGTCGCATCGTTGGGGTAGGGCGAGGTTCACGGGCCCGGCTTGACCCTCACGTTGCGTGAGGCTAGAGGGTGGGGTGCATCAGTGACTACTACGATGCGTTTGAGATGAGCCCCGTGCCCGCTGCCGGCCCGGATGCGGTTCCGCCGGAGCCGTTCCGCGGCATCTATGCAATGCCCGCGTTCGTGACGACCTTCGCGCGATGGGCCGCCGATCACGCGGACGAGTTCCGCTGACCGACACCCTGTCTCGCATTCACAATCGCCGCCCGGCCTGATTTTCTACCTTGCGCAGGCTTTGGTCACCCGTCCTGTCATCGGCATGTCCGCACGCCGACCAGCCGGGCAGAGCCGTCACGTAACGTGGCGATCGGATCGCGGCATGTGAGGATGCGTGCTGTACCCGGCAATGATCCACAATGGTGGCGTGCCAGCCACCGTCGCCGACGCGATGCCTCGGTCTGTTTACCGGAGGCTCCGTTCGCTCACCGCCATGGAATTGGTCAACGTACCGCTGCAGGCCGGGTTGTGGTTCGGCCTCGTCGGCTTACCGGCCACGGCACCCAACCTGATCGGCTTCGGCCTGTTCGCCGTCCTGCTGATCGAGGGCGCCGCCTACTGGGGAGCCAAACTGCACCAGATGTGCAGTCACGGGCGCCACCTTCCGGCCGGCGTTGCCTTTCGCGCTGCGCGCGCCGTCAACCCGCTGCTTCTCGGCTCTGGAGTCGTAATCATCGGGTACGCCACAGCCACGGATCCCGGGCGCGCCACCTGGCCAGGGCTCGCCTTTGCCTTGTTCGCAGTCGTCGAACACGTCAACTACTTCCATGTTCAGCTCATGCACGACACGATCGCTGACGTGCGCCGGCTACGGTCTACCGGCCTGCGCCCCTCTCACCTCGCCCGCGATATCGCACGGGCGAAGTGAGATGGAGACCGGCCGGGTGCTGGGCAGAGTGAAGCTAGCCGGAGGCGTCGCAGGCATCGCCCGGCTGCACGCGATTCTCGGTGAGCACCTGGGCGAGGACGATGAGGACGCCATGGTGTTGGTTGGCCCGTTGGCGGCCCAGGGCGTGGTCGACGGCGGCGCTGATGGCCTCGACGGGCGCCGGGAGTGACGTCTCGCATGCGGCGGCGGTCGACCCGGCCGGCGGAGCCGGTGATGGCACGGTGGCGGCAGTAGCGAGGCCCCTGGTGTTGTCGAGCAGTTGGGCGGCCGCGTCGAGCACCTCCCGGCGCACGTCCTGTGGCGGGTCCTGCCGATGGGAACAGCGGGCCGGACGGGATTCTCGGCAGGCACAACAGGGCGCCACGTCGGGCAGACGGTGCCGGTAGGCCCCGCGTCACTCGGACAGATGGATCGGCACGCTGGTGATGACGATCCCGGGAAGGTGGCGCAGGGCTCGCCGGAGCCGCTGGCGCGTACGGCTGTGCAACAGTTCGTGCCAGCGGTGCCGGACCACGATCTCCGGCAGCACCACGGTGAGCACGATGTCCGGCCGCAGCGTGTGCAGCGCGTCGAGATAGTGCGCCAGCGGCGGAATGATCGCCCGGTACGGCGAGACGATGATCTCCAAGCGCAGATGGTCGCCCCAGGTCCCCCACTGCTCCGGGAACCGGTCCGCCTCCTCGTCGTCCGGGCTGATGTGTACGGCGAACGCCGGCGGCTCGAGCGAGGCGGCGTACGCCAGGGCGCGCAGCGCGGCCAGGTTGAACCGGGCGACCGGCACGACGACCAGATGCCGTACCTCCTGCGGGCTTTCCTCGGTCTCCTGGATCTCCGCGCCGCCGGTCGCGCAGTTGGCGGGCTGGGCGGGCGGCGGCGGGACCAGTCGCTTCCTGGGGGCGGTTGGCGGCGGATGCAGCCGCAACGCGCGCTCCACCGTGTCGTAGTGGCGGCGGATCCGCAGGGCCAGCAGGATGATGGCCGGGATGGCGATCACCACCACCCAGGCGCCCGCGGCGAACTTGGTGACCGCGGCGGTGAGCAGCACCACGGCGGACAGCAGCGCACCCGACGCGTTGACCGCCTGACGCAGGCGCCAGTGCCGCCCCCGCTGTCGGAGCCAGTGGACGACCATGCCGGCCTGCGACAGGGTGAAGGCCAGGAAGACGCCGACCGCGAAGAGCGGGATGAGCGACTGCGTCTGGCCGCCGAAGGCGAAAAAGATGATCGCGGCGGCGAGGGAGAGGGCGATGATGCCGTTGCTGAACCCGAGACGGTCGCCCATGTGCAGGAAACGGCGGGGCGCGTAGCCGTCCCGCGCCATGAAGAACAGCAGCCGGGGAAAATCGTTGTACGCCGTGTTGGCGGCAAACAGCAGGATGAGCGCGGTGGCGGCCTGGATGATGACGTACCACGGGCCGGTCGGGAACGTGCGACGGGCCAGTTGGGAGAGCACGGTCTCTTCTGGCCTGGGCACCACGCCGTCGAGGTGGATCAGCACCATCAGCCCGGCGAACATCACGACCAGCAGGCTGAGCATCCAGGTCAACGTGGCACGGCCGTTGCGCCACTCCGTCGGCCGGAAGGCCGGTACGGCGTTCGACACCGCCTCAATGCCGGTCATCGAGGTCGCCCCGGACGAGAAGGCGCGCAGCACGAGAAGCAGGCCCACTCCCTCGACGACGGGGACCGGGGCTGGCGGGACCGGGGTGAACCCGCGCCCCGCCGCCTGCGCCAGGCCGACGGCGAGCAGCAGGATCATGGCGCCGAGGAAGAGGTACGTCGGCGCGGCGAACAGATTGCCCGCCGAGCGTACGCCGCGCAGGTTGCCGGCGAGCAACCCGGCGATCACCAGGAGGCCGAGCGGGACGGTCAGCGGCGCGAGCACGGGCAGGGCCGAGGTGACCGTCTGCATGCCGGTCGACACGGAGACCGAGACGGTGAGGACGTAGTCCATCATCAGCCCGGCCGCGGCGGCCAGGCCGGGCCGGCGGCCGAGGTTGTCGCTGGCCACGATGTAGGAGCCGGCCCCGTGCGGGTAGGCGGGGATGGTCTGCCGGTACGAGAGCCCGACGACGATCATCAGCACCACCAGCGCGGCGGCGATCGGCAACGACAGGCCCAACGCGGAGCTGCCCGCGAGCGCGAGGATGGTCAGCATCGCCTCCGGGCCGTACGCCACCGAGGAGAGCAGGTCCGAGGAGAGCACCGGCAGGGCGACGAGCGGCCGTCGTGACCGTCGCCGCCGACGCACGTGAGCAGCGTCTGGTGGTCTTCTACGCCGTCGCGGTGTTCCTGAGCTTCCTCGCCGGTTTGAGCGCCATGGCGGTGTTCTTCCGTCGCGAACGGCGACCCGTGCAGCTCGCGGTCAGCCTTGTCGGCGCCGTCGGAGTCGCCCTCACATTGGTGGTGAACCTCGCCCGCGGCTACCCGATCGCGTCCCTCGCCGCCGCGCTGCTCGTCGGTGGGGTGTTCTACGGGCTGTGGGTACGGGCAGGTCGGCCACGCGGAGTCCGCGGGGTCGCGGCCGAGGCCGACTGAAGCGGGGAGAGCTGAGGACGCACAAAAGCGCCCAGCCGACAACGACGTGCCCCGCACCTCATCTCGGCAGAACAGGATGCCGCTCGGCTCAGGGCCCAGCTACTGAGCGTTATGACCTTGATCGGCTTGCGTGCCAGACGACAGCACCAGGCGCCGCACGATTCGCCGCCCTCAACGAGCTTGCCCCGACGGCTGGTCGAGTTGCCCGCTGTGCGCGCCCTGACGCTCCCAGCGGCCTGATTGGGAGCAGTTCGGGTACCGCCACATCGCATTCGCGCCTTCGCAGCTCACGAACTGCTGGTGGACCGGATGTGGCAGAACCCGAACCGCATTCCCACAGCTCAGGGGTCGATCGTGACGCTACCAGCCGTACGCCGACGCATGCCCTGATCGGCTCAGCGCTGGTCGCCCGCCGCAGCGCCGCCAGACTGATCCGATCCGCGAAGGGCAGCGGAAGCCCACCGGCTTGGGTGCACTGACATGCCGATGAGCGGAAACTCGATCATGCCAGCAGCGAAGCGCTTGCTCCTCACGCGGCGTCATGCCACATAGTCGGTGGTGTGGAGGAGTACCTGACCGTGGGGCGTGTGGCGGAGTTGGCCGGCGTCAGCGTCCGCACACTGCATCACTATGACGAGATCGGCCTCCTGGAGCCGTCCACGCGGACCGCGGCTGGGCACCGGGCCTACTCCGCGGGCGACGTGGAGCGACTCCGGGAGGTGCTCGCCTACCGGCGGCTCGGCTTCGGATTGCGGGAAATCGCGGATCTGGTTGACGATCCGGCCACCGACGCAGTCGCGCACCTGTGCCGGCTGCGCGGCCTGCTGATGGACCAGCGCGACCGCGCTGCTGCCATGGTGACGGCCATAGACAGGGAACTGGAGGCACGAGCAATGGGAATCAGGACGACGCCAGAGGAGCAACTGAAAGTGTTCGGCGCGCAGTTGTACGACGCCATCGGATCCGCTTACCCAGCGACGCGGCGCACCGAGCCACGGATCGCCGCGCGCATCTGGGATGCGCTGGGGGACGCACGTACGGTGCTGAACGTCGGGGCTGGCACCGGCTCTTACGAACCACCCGACCGCGACGTCACGGCGGTAGAACCGTCGGCGGTCATGCGGGCGCAGCGTCCCGTGGGCGCGGCGCCGTGCGTGGCCGCCGCTGCGGAGAGTCTGCCGTTCGAGGACCAGTCCTTTGACGCCGCGATGGCGGTCAGCACCGTCCATCACTGGCCGGACCCGGTCGCCGGGCTGCGTGAGATGCGGCGTGTGGCCCGCCGCGTGGTGGTGTTCACGTACGACGCCGATGACACCGGCTGGCGTCAGCGGTTCTGGCTCACCCGCGACTACTTACCTGAGTTCGCAGACCTCCTCGTCGGCTGGCCGTCCTTGGCCGACCTGACCCGCGCGATCGGAGGACGCGCGGAGCCGGTGCTCGTCCCGTGGGACTGCGCTGACGGCTTCTTCGAGGCATACTGGCGCCGGCCTGAGGCGTACCTGGACGAACATGTACGCCGCGCGGTTTCGGTATGGACCAGAGTCGGACCGCAGGCTGAGCAACGGGCAGTCAGCACACTCCGCGAAGACCTTTCCTCAGGCCGGTGGGCCGAGCGCAACCGCGACCTCGTCGCCCTCGACACGGCAGAGCTCGGCCTCCGCCTGCTCGTGGCATGAACCAGCGTATGCGAGAACGCCGCCAGAAAGCTGCACCGCGCAGCCATGGCTGCTAGGCCTGGGCGATTGCTTTCTCCCCGGTCACGACGTATCTAGCCGAGCAGGTTCGGGCACCGCCACATTCGGAATCATGTTTTGCATAACCGCAGCCCTTGACCTTCGGCGCCACCCCGTACCCGAGCTCGACCTTGCCGTCGGCGTCCGGCGGACCGAAGAACCCGATCCCGCCGGTGACCAGACCGGTGACCCGGTGCACTATCCGCAAGGGTGTGCGGGTCCACGGCATTTCTCGCCTGGACCCGCACGTATGCTCACCCGGCCGAGCCGACCAGCGGCGGCGCCTCGACCAGCGGCGACGGCTGGTGTTCGCGCAGCCCGTGCCGGTCATGCCAGCGGCGCAGGGCCGGCGGCGACCACCAGTTCCAGTGGCCGAGCAGCGTCATCGTCGCCGGGACCAGCACACAGCGCACGATGGACGCGTCGACCAGCACGGCCACGAACAGGCCCAGGCCGATCTGTTCCAGGTCGCCGACCCGGGCGGCGGCGAAGAACCCGAACACGATGAGCATCAGCAGTGCCGCCGAGGTGATCAGCCGGCCGCTGCGCTGCAGCCCCTTGCGCACCGCGTCGTCATTGGCGTCACCGGCATCGACGTATTCCTTGATCCGGCCGAGCAGGAATACCTCGTAGTCCATCGACAGTCCGAACCCGAACGCGAACACCAGCACCACCACGAACGGGCTCAGCCCGCCGACCGTCAAGGTGTCCAGCGGCCCGGCTAGCCAACCGCGTTCGAAGACCGCCACCAGCACGCCGAACGTGGCGCCGAGCGACACCACGTTCATCACCAGGGCCTTCACCGGGATCACCAGCGAACCGGTCATCAGAAACAGCAGCAGCAGCATCGCCACGGTGACCGTGAGCAGGGCGGCTGGCAGCCCGTCGCGGATGCGCTGGTTGAGGTCGAGCAGCACGGCGGCGTCGCCGATCACCCAGGACTGCACGCCGGCCGGTCGGTCGGCCCGGATCCGTTCGACCAGGTCCTGCGCCTGGGCTGACTGGCTGTCGCCGCGCACCGCGATGGTGAGCAGGGCCAGGTCCGGGCCGACCTGCCGGGCGGCATCGATCCGTGCCACGATCGGTTCGGCCGCCCAGCGCGCTGCCCAGCCGTCCAGCGCCGCCAGGTCGGTACGGGCCACCACGGTCACCGCAGGCTGCACCGTCTGGCCGTACCGGCTGCCCAGATCCTCGGCGACCTGCACCGACTCGATAGTGTGCGGCAGGCTCTCCAGCTGTGGCAGCCGGATCGTTGCCCCCAGCAGCGGTGCACCGGCCGCTAGCAGCACCACGCCGGCCACCACCGTCATCAACACCGGCCTGCGCTGGGTGTGGCGCGCCAGCCGAGCGAAGAACCCGGGTTCGGGCCGGGCACCCCGTACCGCCAAGGCTGCCGCCGCGTCGCGTGGCGAGACCTCGGCGCGGCCCCGCCGCAGCCACCTGCCCGGCCGGGCAGGTTTGATCCAGCGGCCGGTTGCCCCTATCAGCGCGGCCGTCAGGGTGAGCGCGCTGAGCAGCGCGACCACTGTTGCGGAGATGCCCGCGGCACCCATCGCCTGCAGCCGCGGCACCTGGATGAACAGCAGACCGGACAGCGCGGCGGCCACGGTCAGCGCGCTGAACAGGAGCGTCCGCCCGGCCGTGCTCCAGGTGGCGGCCACCGCGTCGGCCGGTGCCCGGCCGGCGGCGAGTTCCTCCCGGTAGCGGGCGATCAGCAGCAGCCCGTAGTCGATCGACAGCCCGAGGCCGAGCATCGACACCACGGTGACTACATTGGAGTCCAGGTCGACGAACCGGGAGAAGGCCAGCAGCACCCCGAACGAGCCGAGCACGGTGGCCAGGGTGGCCAGCAGCGGCAGGCCGGCCGCGACCACGCCGCCGAACACGACGACCAGGACCAGCAGCGTCAGCGGCAGTGAACCGAGTTCCGCCCGGCTCAGGTCGGCCTGCACGGCGTCGTTGACCTCGCCATCCATGATCGCTTCGCCACCCAGCCGAGTGACGGCGCCCGGCCCGGCGTCGGCGCCGAGCTGACGCAGCCGGGCCGAGGCGACCTCGACCGCCACCTCCTCACGATCATCATCGGTGAACCGGTCGAGGGTCACCCGCAGCGCGAACCCGCGACCGTCGACGGCCGGCAACGGGTCCGAGACCTCGCGCACGCCCGGCAACGCTGCCAGGTCGGCACGGGCCAGGGTGACCGCGGCGGTGACGGCGGCGCCCGCCGGATCGACGCCCTCGACGATGACCACCAGGTCGTCGCCGGCGTCCGAGCCGGCTCGCAACGCCTCCCGGGCCGCACCCGTCTCGGTGCCGTTGAGCTGGTTGGAGTTCGACATCCCGTCGAACACCGGCCCGGCGGCGAGACCGCCGACGACCATTGCCGCCAACCACAACACGAGCACCGGCCAGCGGTGCCGGTGACATAGACGTCCCAATCGTGTGAGCATGCCGACAACCCTCGGCCACCGGCGCCACGGCGTCAGTAAGCCAGGCCTCCGTTACGGGGGTGGGGTAAACCCCACCGGGCGGCTGTGTCCCGCCCCATCGCGCCTGCCTAGGACCGGTTATTACGGTTGCACCATGCAGATGACAGGACCGTTCCGCACAGCACGCTCGACGGTGCTCGTTGTCGTCGGCGGCGTGGTCGGGATGCTGTCAGGCGTCGTGCTGCTGGTTGCCATTGCGCTGTGCCTGGTGCTGGCGGTGACGGTGATCGGAGTGCCGATCGCGATCGCGCTGCTGTTCGGCACCGTCGGCGTGCTCACCGCCGTGCAGCGGTCGAGGCTCACCGGGTACGGCGTGCAGCTGACCGTCCAGCGTCGCACCGCAGGCCGCTGGTGGGAACGGGCCCGGCAGCCCGGCCCCTGGCGCGCGCTGTGCTACCACCTGCTGGTCGTGCCGCTGGGCTTCGCCGGCTTCCTGCTGGTGGTCGGCCTGTGGTCGGCGGCGCTGGGCACCGTGCTGCTCATCTCGTTCGGCTGGCTGCTGCCGCCCGGCAGCGCCTACGGCATCGCCGATTACGAGCCGGTCGGCCTCACCCTGGCGTGCGTCGGCTGTGTCGCGTTGATCATCGTGGCGCTCGTCGCCGCTCGCGGGCTGGCCCGGCTGGACATCGCGCTGGCCGGCTCGCTACTGCAGACCAGCCGGGCCGAGGTGCTGGCCCAGCGGGTGACGGCGCTGGCGGAGAGCAGGGCCGACGTGGTGGACGCCGCAGACGCCGAACGCCGCCGGATCGAACGCGACCTGCACGACGGCACCCAGCAGCGGCTGGTCTCGCTGGCGATGAACCTCGGCATGGCCCGGGCGAGCCTCACCGACACCGATCCGCAGGCCAGAGCAGCCATCGAGCAGGCGCACGACGAGGCCAAGCAGGCGCTCGCCGAGCTGCGAGACCTGGTGCGCGGGCTGCACCCGGCGGTGCTCGACGACCGGGGGCTGGACGCCGCGCTGTCGGGCATCGCTGCCCGCTCGCCGGTGCCGGTGCGGCTGCGGGTCTCCGTACCGGCCCGTCCGTCGCGCACCATCGAGGCGGTCGCCTACTTCGTGGTCTCGGAGGCGCTGGCCAACGTGGCCAAGCACGCTCAGGCCGACTGGGCCGAAGTCCAGGTAGCGCGGATCGGTGATGTGCTGCACATCGCCATCATCGACACCGGGCGCGGCGGCGCCGACCCGGATGCCGGCACCGGGCTGCGTGGTCTCGCACGGCGCACCGGTTCGGTGGACGGCACGCTGCGGATCGAAAGCCCGGTCGGCGGACCAACCCGGATCATCGTGGAGTTGCCATGCGAGTCGTAATCGGTGAGGACTCGGTCCTGCTGCGAGAGGGCCTGATCCGGCTGCTGGACAGCGCGGGCCTCCAGGTGGTGGCGGCCGCGGGTGACGCCGAGGCGTTCCTGCGGGAGGTCGCCACGCACCAGCCGGACCTGGTGGTGCTGGACGTGCGGATGCCGCCGAGCTTCACCGACGAGGGGCTGCGCGCCGCCCTCGTGCTCCGCCGGCAGTGGCCGGACATCGCGGTGCTGGTGCTGTCGCAGTACGTCGAGGAGCGCTACGCCACCGAGCTGCTGTCCGGCACCACCAGCAAGGTCGGCTACCTGCTCAAGGACCGGATCGCCGACGTCACCGACTTCCTCGACGCGGTCCGCCGGGTGGCCGCCGGCGGCACCGCGCTGGATCCGGAGGTGGTGGCCCAGCTGCTCGTCCGCCGCAACAGCGACCCGCTGGAACGGCTCACCGCCCGGGAACGCGAGGTGCTCGGGCTGATGGCCGAGGGCCGCTCCAACGGCGGCGTCGCGACGGCGCTGTTCATCAGCGAGAGCGCCGTCGGCAAGCACGTCAACAACATCTTCACCAAACTCGATCTTCCGCTGACCGACAACGACCACCGCCGGGTGCTTGCTGTGCTGCGGTTCCTGGCCGCCTGAATTTCACTCACATCTATCCCGTACGACGTTACGGGCGCTGTACCGCGCCCGCGAAACGAAGAGGAGTCCCACCATGAACAAGGTCGGCTGGATCGTCGTCGGCGCCATCGTCACCGTCGTCGCCATCGCCGCCGGCATTGCCGCCGTGTGGCTCGTGTCGTCCCGCGGCCCGGACCAGACCGAGGTCCAGCAGCACACCGAGCAGCGGATACCCGAGAGGCTGATCTTCGTAGACTTCGAGGCGAGTGATGTCAGGGTGGTGGGCGGCGACTACGACGAGGTCCGCATCGAGCGCACCCTCAAGTGGGACCGCACCAAGCCGAGGGTCACCGAGACCTGGTCCGGCACCACCCTGCAGATCAGCCACGACTGCCAGGACAACACTGTGCTCAGCGCCTGCTCGGTGGACTATTTCGTGCAGCTGCCGGCGAACGTCGCCATCCAGGCGGAGACGTCGTCCGGCGACGTCTCAGTCGACGGGCTCACCGGTCGGATCAAGCTGGACGTAGTCTCCGGCGACGTCGAGGTGAAGGCCGACTCCACCGCCGTCGATGTGCACGCCACCTCTGGCGCCGTGACGGTCAGCAACGGGGCCTCGGGTGCTTCGATCGAGACGGTCTCCGGCGAGATCCGGGCCGAGTTCACCGCCGCGCCGGGCACGGTGCGGGCCCGCTCGACCTCGGGCGATGTGACCATCCATCTGCCGGCACCGGCCGACGGCTACCGCCTAGACATCAAGTCCGTCAGCGGCGACCAGGACGTGTCGCTGCCCTCCGCGCCGACCGGCGACCGGACCATCACCGTCGAGACGGTCTCGGGTGACATCCGTGTGGGCTGACGGCGATCACAGCCAGTCCGGTCGGGTGACATCCGTGTGATCGGCTACGTCACCACATGGCTCGATTGTCTGACGGCCCCTCGCTCGCGCACGTGCTCGCGGACACCGCAGGCCGAAAACCGAGGAGAACTGATCAAGGGCTGGCCCTAGAGCCAGCGCTTGATCAACTACCTGCAAACGGTACGGTTCGCGCTACTGGTGCGGTGACCGGGAAGGTTCGCCGGGGTGAGCTCTGCGAGATGATCGCGTCATGAGTGAGATCGTCTTGATGTCGGATCCGAGGGTCGCCGCTATGCCCGTGGCGGAATGCGGTGAACGTCTCGTGGACGTCCGCCGCGGCGGCTCGTTGCTGGTCGATGACAGCGTGGTCGGCCGGCCCGGCCGATGCCGGCCGGAGGTCGTCAGCAGGCCGGGGCCGGGCCGGCGCGGCCCGCTTTGCAGGCCGCGTTGATCTGATAGAGCGGAATTCGGCAACGTCATCCGGTGACCTGTTGTCCTCCGTCGGCTGATGTGCGGCAGTCGTCCGCCAACTGATCTGCGACACCTCAGCGCGCTGATCGCGGCATGTGCGGACGCCTCTGCAATGGGGCCGGGCGCACTACGATTGGGGACCGGCCTGCCCAGCGCGCGGCGCCGGTACCGCGCGTCACTGAACTCAGGGGTGGCAGCACCGTTCGAGTCGGGCCAGGCTCCGGGGAGCCCGCTCACCATGGGCGGGCTCCCGAAACAGCCCAGCCACACCGCTCGACTGCTACCGCGCGGATCGCGGCAGATCAGTGCATCTGACCATGATTCTCGGACGCGGTCCGAGACCCGCAGGCCCTGACTCGTCGCATGTCCAGGCGTCGACCGATGCTCTTGGCCGGTGGTTGAAAGGTTCTATGAACAGCACGCGACTGTTCGGGCAGGCGCATGGCGGTTGTTCCTTGATCAACGACGATCACTTCGCGTTGCCTCGGAGTTGGACGGCGATCACGGCCAGGAACGTCCAGTCCACGATGCCGGCCAGCAGCAGCAACCGGAAGTCGGAAGCGGCGCCCGCCGCACCGCTCAATGCCAGGTCCAGTACGGGTACAGTCAGGCAGTAGGCCATCCAGCCGCGCCGGCGGAGCTTGGCGTAGCGGCGGGCGAACACCAGGCTGGCGGCCAGCACCGCGATCCCGCTCACCGTGGCGGCGCTATCGTGCGCCACGCCGTGCCAGGTGATCGTCTCCGCCTCTTGGGCGGGGTAGCCGTTGTACGGGTCGGCCGGCAGCACGCCGCTGGCGATCATCGCGACGCCGAACAGTCCGTACAGCAGTGGTCCCCAGGTGCCGGCCGGACCCGAGTGCAGGGCCCGTCGCACGCCGACCGCACCCGCGATGGCCAGCAACCCGGTGAGCACGAACGCGCTCACTTGCACCCAGCCGTGCGGCCCGAGCGCCAGGAGGCTCAGCGGGTGCCGGGACGGGTCGAAGCCGGGCCGGGCGGCCGCCTGTACGAGCACCGCGCCGGCGAACAGTGGCCCGGCGACGATCCCGCAGTCGAGAAGGGCGAACCGCCGGCCGGCGGTCCCCGCCAGCGCCGCGCTCACCGGACGGCCATCTCGCTCAGCAGCACGTCGAGCCGCTCGTACGACTCGGTCGCGCCCCGCGCCATCCCGCTGTTCACCGCGCCAGCGAGCGTCGCGTCCGAGGGGAACCGCGACCGGGTCACGACCCGCGTGCCGTCGTCGGTCGCTGTGAACGTGGTCATTTCCAACACCGCCTGGTCGTCGAAACCGGGCACGTCCAGGACGAACGTCTGCACCAGCTGCTCCGGCGCCACGATCTTCAGGTACTCGCCCTTGAACGGCGTTTGCTCCCCGTCGGCCGAGCGGTTGATGAACCGCCACCGCCCGCCCTCCCGTACGTCCATCTCCAGCACGGTCGTGCTGCTCTCGGCAGGTCCCCACCAGCGCGTGATGTGCTCGGGCTCGGTGAACGCGCGCCACACCAGTTCCGGCGGTGCCGCGAAGGTGCGCTCGATGATCAGGTCGGCGCCTTCGGTTTGGATGTCGGTCATTGCCCCGCGTTTCCTTCCTGGATTTCAGTGAGGTACCGGTCCAGCCGGTCGTAGCTCTGGCCCAGGAAGGCGCGGTACTGCGCCATCCACTGGACCACGTCGCGCAGCGGCTCCGGGCGTAGCCGGCACGGCCGCCACTGCGCGTGCCGGCTCTGCTCCACGAGCCCGGCGCGCTGAAGCACTCTCAGGTGCTTCGAGATCGCCGGCAGGCTCAGCTCGAACGGCTCGGCCAGCTCGCCGACCGTCGCCTCGCTCCTTGCCAGTCGGGCCAGGATGGCCCGGCGCGTCGGATCCGCCAGTGCCGCGAACGTCACGCTCAGTTCGTCGTCCGCCGTCACGTACTTTACCTCTCGGTTAATTAACTAGTCGGAAGAATACGCGGACGCCGGGCGGGCGGTCAACCCGCTTCCTTGATCAACAGGAGGAGGCGGGCGACCCGATCGTCGACCGGTGCGGCCGGAGCCCGTCGGCGTCTCCAAACTCATCTGCAACGACAAACAGCACAAGTTACGCCGATCGGGCCTGCAAGCACCGTACGGAGCGTGACGATCGCCGGTGAGCTTTGTGTGTTCACGGCGGAACGAGCGGACATTGCGGCGTCGGGCCCGGTCAAAGAGTTGGGTCGGCCGGGGTCGATGGCGGTTAGGACGCGTCGGCAGGCCGCCCGCTGTTGGTCGTCATTCGGCCCGGTGCGCCGCGGCTGCGCCTGCAGGCGTTGGAGGCACACCCGGGCCGAATCACCCGTGCGTCACCAGCGAGACAAACACCAGCACGCTCGCAGCGGCATGACCGGATGTCAAGATCGGTCGAGGACTGCAGTTCAGCCAGGCCGCACCGCACGCGGGGCCGGGCTTGTAGGGCTGATGAACGCCGCGTCCTGCCCGCTTATCGGTCCGGACAGTGGTGGCCACTGGAGTCGTTGAGGACGAGGAGGCCCCGGCGGGTTGGTGAAGGCTGATCCCGAGCAGGTGTACGAGCGCGCCTGCCTGCCGGGCGGAGCGCAATGCAGTCCTGTGACCGCGATGGGTGTGCGTCTCAGTCGATGGTGCCTTCAATCTTGTCGGTCAGGTCGAGGATGTCAGAAACGGCGTCCAACACGGTGACCTCGACCAAGGCGCCATCGCGGCCGTACCGGCGGCGGTACTCGGCGATCGGCAGCCAGGATCGATGCCCCCGCATGGGGTGGTTCTTCTGCGTCACGGCCCCGGAGTTGAGCCGGCAAAGTTCGATTCGTGGGCCGTGTCGCTCGACGAGGGCGCGGGTGTCGACGTGCAGGACCACCTGGTCCTCGGTGCGGTACTCCCTCGCTTGACGCAGCCGGTCCAGCCGCTCAGCGCTGGCCCAGAAGAAGACCCGGGAGTTGATGGCCGCGAGGTACTCGGTCAGCGAGGAGTTTGGATCAATCTTCTCCGCGACGAATTTCATCGGCTTCTGATCGCGGATCACGGCAGGCGGCAGGCCGGGCGCGCGCAGAACGCTGGACTGCTTGCGAGGGGCGCTCAGGAGTCGGTCACGCTCGGCGGCGTCGAGGTCGAACAAATCGATCAGTTGCTGCGTGGACAGGAGGCCGTGTCGTTGCACCGATGGCCACGCGGTCGCCGACATCGTGTGGAAGACCTGCGGATGGCGCGCGATCAGTTCCTCGACGTCCATGACGGTCATCATGCCGGCGTCCGCGACTACGGGCCATCAGGGATCCGGTCGACGTCCTCCCATCACATGGTCGACGGGTGGCCTGCAGCGCTGGCGCTCCTCGGCGTACGTCTACGCCTGTCGAGACAACCGCTACCCTCCGTAGTGACCGGCTCGCGGCATGAGAGTGCGCCATCCGCGGCCGGTGCCGGTCCGGCTCGGTATCGACGGCTGGCTTCCGGCATCCTGATGGCGTGGCAGATCCGGAGCGGTTTCTAAGGTTCGAGCACCAGCACCGCGATGGGCTGCACACGTATGTGATCCGCGCCGATGAGGCAGATCTGCCTGGCCCGGCGTGGTCGGGGTTGTGGGAGCAGAACTATCCGGAAGATCCGGACATCAACCCGTGGCAACGGCACGGGATCAACAACAACGACGGGGAGGCCCTGGCAGTATGGCGTGCGCTGGCGTGGGCCCTGACCGCAGGTCGAAGCCGGTTCGCCATTCCTACCTACTACCGAGACCAGGCGGCGCAGTGTCTAAGCGTCGACCGTCAGACGGTGCAACTGGTCCGGTGGGAGTATGAGGTTGACGTTGAGCAGCCCGAGTGCCTCAGCGCCGACGTCGGGTTCGTTCCCGCTCGCGCCTGCGTTTCGCTGTGGCCGGCGCCGGATCTGTGGGAACGCCGCCACGCAGAGTTCGCCGGCCTGTTCGGGCTGGACAGCTTCCGAGACTTCACCAACCTCGACTTGGCCGTCGCAGGCGATGCCAGCTCGGAGCTCACGCTGTTCGCCCTCTCTGATCCAGCCCGGGCCGGTTTTCTGGCCGCCTCGCTCAATCAGGCCGACCGCCCATACCTGGCCGACATCCTGCAGCCCGGTGACATCTTCGTCGATCTGGCAGTGATGCACGATCTCGGTATCGGCGCCAGCAGCTACCTCACTGTCAAGACGTCCGAAGCGACCGAGAAGGTCGGCCATCTGGCCGACCACTTCAGTCGATCCTTTCGCCGCTATCTCGACCGGGTTGGTCAGATCCGGACGTTCGAAGAGTTCCACGCGGCGATCGACGATCTACTCGCCCCGCCCGACACCTGCAGCCGCTGAAGCGCGAAGGAATATAGATGACCCAAACAGTCGAGGTCGCAAGGTGGACGCACATGTGGGCGGCAGCTGCTGCCCACATATGTCAGCAGCTTGAGTCGACCTGGGACGACGAGGCTGTCGGGGCCTCCATTGGTGCCCGAGATGCCCTTTCGCTAGTGCTTGTCGACGCCATCCGCAATGTCCATCGCGGGGCCGAAAAGGTGTGCGGCGCGGACAGCAAGGCCGTCCGCGCGTTTGTCACCGCGCAACCAGCACTCAAGGATCTGCGGGATCGGTTCGAGCATTTTGACGCCTATGTAGTGGGCGATGGGTACGCCCAACGAAGCAAGGGGCAGCCTCCGCTGATCATGGACGCAACAAGTGGTATCGAGATTTCGGCCAGTCACGGTGGTGGTGATGATGACGGCCATATCGTCGTGGTGAAGGTAGCCGAGAAAGCTGGGCCAAAGGAATATCTATTTGCATCTCGCGCCGCGACCGATGCGGCACGGGTCTTGGCTTGGGAAACTGTGCGGGCGGCAGGCCTTGCAGACGAGCGCCACGCGAAGGAATGCAAGACGTGCCAAGAAATCCCCGCTGAAACCCGTCGGAATCGGCTGAACCGCCCGCCACACGGATGACGGCAGATTTACGCGCGTCTCGGGCACATGTCAGCCTAAGGCTGCCGCTGAACGACGCCTGCAGCGAACCACGTCACCAGCGTCGTGGCGAGATGCACTGCGGCGCGTGCCTGGGCCGCTGTCTCCGACACCGTCGGACGCTGTCCTCCATGCCGCGAGGTCTGCCCCTTCCAAAGCACGTCCATCATCGCAACAACTGCTTCGAGGCCGGCGGCGGTTCCAGGCTGCCCAATGTCCGCCGAGAATCGATGCGGCACACTCCGAAGTTCACCGAGCATGGTGCCAAGGGTCGCCTTGGCGTTGTTTGGCTGCACGATTGAATGCGCTGAGGCCTCGACGGCCTTGATCGCGTCGCTGTAGGCCTGCGGGGCATCCGGGTGCAGGCCACTAATAGCGGTCCAAGCTGATCGGAGGAAGTCCACAGCCGAGCCAGACGCGGGCATCCGTTCAAGCGCACTACTCGCATCTCTGAGCGCTAGTTCACTTGCCGGGTCTGTGCGGCGCACCAGACGACATCCGTCCTTCGAGATGACGTAGATCAGCCGGGCGTCGTCGAGGTGCTGCTGGAGGATTTTCCGGTGGTCGTGTTTTATCGCTGCCATCGCCGCGAAGAAGCGCGACATTGGGTCGGTAGCTTTCGGCTCGGGCGAGCGAGCAGGAAGCAAATCCAGGAATGCATCGACCAGGTCGAGTAGGGCGCGGTCCGGCACGACGTGGGCCAAGGCGTGGGACACCCGCACGCGGCGGTCGCGCCAGAAAGGGGGGTCGCTCTCGTCGTATGGCTCAGGCTCCCAGTCCTGCCGGAGGCCAAGTAGCACAGGTACGCGCTCAAGGTCCGATCTATCTATGCCCTGACCGGCACGGAAGATCCACTTCCTTAGCTCAGTGGCCAGGGCCGGGGAAACCTTCTCGTTCCACTGCTGGTTCCCGCTTTGACGAGCAGACAGCGGCTGCCACAGGTCAGACATCGACACGGGAAGACGATAGCGCTCCGGATCTATGCGATGCGACAGAGATACCGCTGCCTAGGTGCCATCACCAGCCTGGTTGCTAACGCTGCCCCCGACCCTGATCGAGTGCACCCACATCGGCAGATCCGGTCGCTCACCGACGAAGGTCAGCGCCCGGACGGCGGCAGATCCGGTAGTTTTGCAGGGCTTGGTGCAAGAAGGGCACCGTACACTGAAGTAATCTCAGCTACTTTGCAGCAGGTATTTGTACTCGAAATGGGTCAGGTGCAGTGCGGCCGCGACGATGTCGCTGATTCGGCGTGGGCTGGCGGTGGTATGCCGCAGGGTTTTCCAGCGTCCGATCAGGATTGCGAAGCCGTGTTCGCCCTGCCAGCGCAGTCCGCGTAGCAGTCGGTTGTAGGCGCGGTTGTCGGGAGCGAGCCGTTGTCCGTCGGTGGGTTGCTTGATCGGGGCT
>NZ_JBEYTI010000023.1:28460-102014 GCF_040642975.1 Micromonospora sp. NPDC047548 | reverse complement strand
TACGACCCCGCCAACCACCGCGCACTCCAAAACATCCTCAACAAGGACAAAACCGACGACGCCCCGACGGCGGCTTGACACAGGGCAACTCACGCGGCCACCTTCTCCTTCTGCTGCGCCCGCTTGGCGGCGTACGCCGCGGCGGCCTCGCGTACCCAGGCGCCCTCGTCGTGGGCGCGGCGGCGGTGTTCCATCCGCTGCCGGTTGCACGGGCCCTCGCCCTTGATCACCCGCATCAGCTCGTCGTAGTCCGGCTGGGTGTAGTCGTACGACTGCCGCTCGTCGTTCCAGCGCAGGTCGGGGTCGGGCAGGGTGAGGCCGAGGATCTCGGCCTGCTGCACGCACATGTCCACGAAGCGCTGGCGCAGGTCGTCGTTGGAGAAGCGCTTGATCTTCCAGGCCATCGACTGCGCGGAGTGGGTCGAGTCTCCGTCCGGCGGGCCGAACATCGCCAGTGACGGGTACCACCAGCGGTCGATGGCGTCCTGGACCATCGCCTGCTGCGCCGGAGTGCCGTGCGCCAGCGTGTGCAGGATCTCGTAGCCCTGCCGCTGGTGGAACGACTCCTCCTTGCAGACCCGGATCATCGCCCGCGCGTACGGGCCGTACGAGCAGCGGCACAGCGGCACCTGGTTGACGATCGCGGCGCCGTCCACCAGCCAGCCGATGGCGCCGACATCGGCCCAGGTCAAGGTGGGGTAGTTGAAGATCGAGCTGTACTTCTGCCGCCCGTCGAGGAGGAGCTGGACCAGTTCGTCCCGGCTCACCCCCAGGGTCTCCGCGGCGGCGTACAGGTAGAGGCCGTGGCCGGCCTCGTCCTGCACCTTGGCCAGCAGGATCGCCTTGCGCTTGAGCGAGGGGGCCCGGCTGATCCAGTTCCCCTCCGGCTGCATGCCGATGATCTCGGAGTGCGCGTGCTGGGCGATCTGCCGGATCAGAGTCTTCCGGTACGCCTCCGGCATCCAGTCGCGCGGCTCGATCTTCTGGTCCGCGTCGACGACCTCGGCGAAGTAGGCCGCCAGGTCCGTACCGGGCTCCGGGGCGCCGCGCCGGTCGCGCGCCGCCGCCTCCCGCAGCGCCGCCTCGGCCGCCTCCACCTGACCGAGCAGGTCACCACCGGGAGCATCCCCCTCGGCGGCGAAGTCGTTGCCATACATGGCCCAAGTGTTACAGCTCGCCCCCGGCGACACCAGAGGGTGTAACAGGATTCCGAGAGGGCTTTGCGTCACGGGACAGCCGCTCCCGGTCGAAACCTGGACACGAAAGCGGCTATGACATGCGTCACTTGGCGAAGATGAATCCCCCCAGGCGCGGCATACCGGCTGTTTATCCCGGCTTAACGGCAAGTTGCCGGGCGTCGGGTTCTGGCGAGTCGCCGGTCCGGACGTAGACTTCCCCCGGTCACACCGATCGGCTGCTGACGATCGCCACCAAGACGACGGCCATCTCCCCCGGCCTCGGCGGTCGAGCCGACCCATGCGGAAACAGCCGGTCCCCCCGGCCCTGACATCTGGAGCTCACCCACTCATGCGATCTCGCGTGACCATGGTGCTCGCCGTCCTGGCGGTCCTACTCGGCGCCGGCCTGCTGGTGCCGACCGCGTACGCGAAGCTGGCCGGCGACGGCGGCGGGCTCGGCGGCCTCGGCGGTGGCGCGGCGGCCCAGGTCCCCGCCCCCGCGCCCACCCCACCCCCGCCGCCGACGCTGGCCGCCGGGCCGGTCTCGGTGAACTTCAAGGGCGAGTTCTTCGGCTGGGCCCTGATGGACCGGCAGACCGGCGAGATCTCCGGCTCGAAGAACATGGCCTCGACCAGCTCGACCGAGTCGATGATCAAGGCGTGGATCGTCTCCGACTATCTGCGCCAGCTCGGCGACAAGGAGCCGACGGCGGCCCTCAAGAAGGCCGCGAGCCTGGCGATCCGGGACAGCGACGACAGGGCCGCGAACCAGGTCTACGCCGCGGCCGGCGGCTCCTACAAGGTGCCGGCGGGCGGCCAGCCGGGTCCGGTGATCAAGCGAGCGATCAGCATCTGCGGCCTCACCGACACCAAGCGCGGCAACGTGCCGACGTACGAGGGCTACTGGAGCTTCACCCGGATGTCCCCCCGGGACGCCGTCCGGCTCGGCGACTGCATCGCCGACGGCAAGGCGGCCGGCCGGAAGTGGACCAAGTGGGTGCTCGACGAGATGGCGCAGGTCCGCGGCAGCGTGAAGGACCAGCAGGCCAAGTCCGGCGGCGGCAAGTGGGGCATCGTCGACGGCCTGCCCGCCGAGATCAAGGCGCAGGGCCCGGTCAGCATCAAGAACGGCTGGACCCCCCTCAACTACGACGGCAACTGGCACGTCAGCTGCCTCGCCGTCACCGACAAGTGGAGCCTCGCGGTGATGCTGCGCTACCCGCAGAGCAGCAAGCTGGAGTACGGCGCGAAGGTCTGCGCCAGCGTCGCCACCCAGTTGGTCACGCCGCAGCCCGGCGCGGCGCTGAAGGTGCCGCAGCAGCCGGTCGGGAAGCTCTGATGGCCGGCAACCGCCGCAGAGGCCGGCGGGACGCGAGGCCATTGAAGCTCGCCGCCGTCGCCGCCATCCTGATCGGCCTGGTGCTGGTGTCGCTGCGGCTGCTTCCCGGCTCGCCGCTGGAGTCGGCCGCCGCCTCGCACTGGGGCGCGCCGACCACGCCGGACCGCTCCACCGGCAAGCCCACCGACCGCAACAGCCGCCCGAAGCCGACCCCGTCCCCGACGCCGTCGCTGGAGCCGCTGCCGTTCCAGGACAAGCAGATCGACCTCGACATCAAGGGCTGGTACGCCTGGAGCGTCCTGGACACCCGGACCGGGAAGATCATCGGCTCGCAGAACATGGACGAGACCAGCACCACCGCCTCGCTGATCAAGTCCTGGATCGTCGCCGACTACCTGCGCAAGGCCGCCGAGTCCGGGCAGACGCCGAGCGACGCCAAGCTCGCCGATGCCACCCGGATCATCCGGGACAGCGACAACACCCGAGCCGAGCAGTTCTACAACAGCGTCGGCCGGTCCGCGTCGATCAAGCGGCTGATCTCCATCTGCAAGACCACCGACAGCAGCCCGGCCGCCGACGGCGGCTGGAGCCGGACCAACCTCTCCCCCCGGGACACCGCCCGGCTCGGCGCGTGCATCGCCGACGGTCGGGCGGCGGGCCCGAAGTGGACCGAGTGGCTGCTCAACGAGATGCGGCAGGTGCGCGGCGCGGGCGACTTCGGCATCCGCAAGGCCTTCCCGGCCGCCGAGCAGAAGACCATCGCCATCAAGAACGGCTGGATCGACCGGACCAGGGAGCAGGAGATGCACATCAACTGCCTGGCCATCGGCGACAACTGGACGATGGGCGTGATGGTCCGCTACCCGATCGGCATGGGCTACGAGTACGGCATGAAGAACTGCCAGAAGATCACCGAGGCGGTGCTCCGCCCGGCCACCTGAGCCGCCTGGTCGACGCGAGGTCAGCCGGCGAAGAACTCCGGGCCGTCGTCCGGCAGCGCCGGGGCCTCGCCGATCGCCGCGGCCCGCCGGGCGAACTCCCGCAGCCCGGCCACCTGCCGCCCCCCGAGGGAGAAGTCGAGGGTACGGAAGTAGGTGGCGAGCGTCGCCGCGTCGAACGGCTCCCAGCGGGCGGCCGCCTCGGCCACCTGGTCCAGCTCGGCCAGGCAGAGGTCACGGGAGCGCAGGAACGCCTCGTGCACCTCCTTGACCAGGCCCGGGTGGGCGGCGGCGAAGTCGCGGCGTACCGCCCAGACGGCGAAGACCATCGGCAGGCCGGTCCACTCCCGCCAGGCCTGCCCGAGGTCGGTCACCTCCAGCCCTCGCCGGGGCGCCTCGTAGAGCGCCCGCAGCGCCACGTCGCCGATGAGCACGCCCGCGTCGGCCTCCAGCAGCATCTGGGTCAGGTCCGGCGGGCAGCGGAAGTACTCGGGCCGGACGCCGTACCGCTCGCCGAGCAGGAGCTGGGCGAGGAGCACGCCGGTACGCGAGGTGGAGCCGAGGGCGACCCGGCCGCCGGCCAGCTCGGTCAGCGGCTTCGTGGAGACCACGTTGACCGAGAGCACCGGCCCGTCGCTGCCCACCGCCAGGTCGGGCAGGAGCAGCAGCTCGTCGGCGTGCCGCAGGTACTCCACGTGCGAGATGGGCCCGATGTCCAGGTCACCGGCGACCAGCGCGGCGCTCAGCCGGTCCGGCGAGTCCTTGTGCAGGTCGACGTCGAGCAGCGCGCCGGAGCGCATCAGACCCCAGTAGATCGGCAGGCAGTTCAGGAACTGGATGTGTCCGACCCGGGGACGGGCGATGCGGTCAGCCATTACCCGACCGTATCCCCGTGCTCCGCGGTCTGCTCACCGGGCCTGCTCGGAAGTGGCCAACCCCGCAGCCGCCGGGTTGCCGGCCGGCGCGGCCCCCGCCGCCACACCGACGCTGGTTGTCTCCTCCACCGGGCCGTCGGCGGCGCGGGCCCGGCGGACCGCGCGGGTGACGACCGGCACGAACGCCGCCACCACCAGCAACCCGGCGACCCCGAGGCCGGCGATCAACGGACGCGGCGGCAGCACCGCCAGCAGCGCGCCGCCGATCAGGTACCCGAACATCGAGCCACCCTGCACCGCCGCGCCGTTGACCGCGTACGCCCGGGCGCGCACCGCCTCGGGCACCCGCCGGGCGGTCAGCACGTTGGCGAAGACGTTGTCGCCGCCGTTCGCCGCCCCACCGACCAGCCAGAGCGGGACCAGCAGCGCGGCCACCGGCACGAACGCGGCGAACACCACCATCAGCGAGCAGCCGCCGAGCGTGGCGAGCACCCCGTACACCAGGGTTCCGTCGTCGGTGAGCCGGCGAGCCAGTCGGGCGGCGAGCCAGCTGCCGGGCAGCATGCCCGCCATCCAGGCGGCGCCGACCAGGCCGTAGACGGTGGCGGAGGAGTCCAGGGTCTCCCGGATGAAGAAGACCTCGATCACGTTGATCCCGCCGATCGCGGTGATCACCGCCGCGGTGGTCACCACCATCGCCAGCATCAGCGGGTCCCGCCGCAGCTTCCATACGGGAGTGGGCGCGGCGACGTCGCCGGTCGCGGCCATGGCCCGTCGGCCGCCCCGGCGGGTCCGCAGCAGCAGGCCGGCGACCACCAGCGCCAGGTAACTCGCGGCGTCCAGGAGCAGCGGCACGCGGGTGCCGAACTGCCCGACGAGGAGACCGGCGAGCACCGGGCCGGCGAGCGCGCCGACGGAGACGGCGGTCTGGTGGACCGCGCTGGCGCGGGGCAGGTCGTCGCGTCGCACCATCGCCGGCAGCAGCGCGGCCAGGCAGGGCTGGGTCACCGCGAGGCCGCAGGCGAGCAGCCCGACGAGCGCGACGACGGCGACCGGGTGCTCGGCGTACGCGAGCAGCAGGCAGACCGCCGACTGGGTGACGCCGACGGTGACCAGCAGCGTTCGGCTGTCGATCCGGTCGGCGAGGCGGCCGGTGAGCGGGGCGAGCACCACCAGGGGGAGGGTGGCGGCGAGCAGCAGCCCGGAGACGGCCAGGCCACCAGCGCCGGAAGCCTGAAGGGCCAGCGCCAGGGCGGTGGCGGCGAGGAACTCCCCGCAGATCGTGGTGCCGCGGGCGGCGGCGGCGAGCCAGACGTCCGGCCAACGCGAAGCCTCAGTTGTGAAGGACATACTTCGAAAATAATCCTTCACAACTGATCGAAGCAACCCCTTACGGCAACGGCACCGCCCTGTACTGCGCCGCGACGGTGCGCGCCCCGGGCGGCGGGTCGGCCAGCCGATTCCGCTGCCGGTACGGCTCGAACAGCGCCATCACCGCCTGGTTCAGCTCGGCCAGTTCCTCGGCGGTGAGCAGCAGCAGGGTGTCGCTGAACAGCACGGCGTCGTACCACTCGGCGGGCTCGTCCCTGGCGCGCCGCAACCAGTCCCGGGTACGTTCGGCGTCGCGGGCCGCGTGCGCCTCGACCACGGCCTGCTCGGCCGCGCGCGCCTCCGGCCCGGCACCCTGACCGACGTCGATCATCCAGCTGTGGCTGAACGTGCGCCACACCCGCTCCCGGGCGTCGCCCCGGCTCGGCGCCTGCTCGACCAGGCCGAACTTCGCCAGCGCCCGCAGGTGGTAACTGGTGGCACTCGGCGACAGGCCGACGATCTCGGCACACTCGGTCGCGGTCGCGCCGCCCTCCCGGGGGCTCAGGTGCTCCATGATCGCGATTCTGGCCGGATGGGCCAGCGCCCGCATCACCTGCGGGTCGCTGATCGTCATCCGGCGCTGCTCGGGGCGTGCCTCCGTCATCCCCCCATGATCCCGCCCCGCCGGCGGCCGGACCAGCGCCGGTCCGGCCAGCCCGACAACGACCTGCCGCGCGACGTCCCGGGCCGCCGGCGCGGCAAGCACCGGCCGGGTCCCTCGCACCGCGCTTTGGAGCTGATGACGCAAACGACTCAACCGGGCGGAGTGCCGGTCACGACAGGTGCCCGCGCCGTGCGCCGCCAAGATCGTGCTGCTTCTCCGAAGTAGTCGGCTCGGCGCGGAAGGATGCCACCACTGCCAGGAACGAGCACGATCTTCACGAGCCGAGCCGAGCCCGACCGAGCCGAGCCGCACCGGGCCCAAGGTCGGGCCGGGACGGACCCGAGGCCGGGCAGCACCGGACCCGAGGCCGGGCAGCACCCGGACCCGAGGCCGGGCCGGGGCTGAATCGTTTACGACATCAGCTCCAAAGCAAGGCAAGGTGTAGAGCTTGCTACCTGGCGACGCCAGGTTGCCGCCGGGCGCCGGGCGCCGGGCGGCGGGCGGCTCACCTCGGGCCCAGGCCGGGATCACGGGCGGCGGCACGCGCGACCGGGTGGCAGCGGAAATGCGTGGCCGTCAGCGGCGGCAGGGCGTAACGTGGAGCGCCGCGCGCGGGACTGCGCGCCTTCCTCACCGGGCACAGCCGGTACCGCGTCTGACGGAGCGCCGGGCGGCCCAGGTCAACCGATCACACGAACGCCACCGGAAGGTCGCCTCGGATGACCCGTGCCGCCACACCCACCACCAACCCGGCTGAGCGCCCCGCTCCGGCCGTCACCGCACCAACCGACGCCGGTCAGGCCGGCACCCTGGACGGGCAGCTCGCCGCCGAGCGGGCCCACCTGGACACCTCCCGCGCCGCGCTGCGCCGGATGCGCGAGCGCGCCGAGGCGCTGTTCGCCAGCGGCGAGCAGGTCGCCGGCGACCCGTACGCGGCGGAGATGCTGGGCCGCACGCTGGCCCGGCGGGTCGCCGAGCTGGCCGACGACCCGACCACCCCGCTCTTCTTCGGCCGGCTCGACTTCGGCGGGAACGCCGACGGCCAGCACAGCGGCGGGACCGCCGACGGCCAGCACAGCGGCGGGACCGCCGACGGCCAGCACAGCGGCCACGGCGACGCGGACCACTCCGGGCGGGAGTACCACGTCGGCCGCCGGCACGTCACCGACGAGCGGGGCGAGCCGCTGGTGCTGGACTGGCGCGCCCCGGTCTCGCGGTCGTTCTACCGGGCCAGCGCCCGCGACCCGCAGGGCATCGCCGTCCGGCGTCGGTTCGGGTTCAGCGGCGGTGTGCTGACCAGCTTCGAGGACGAACACCTGGACCGGGGCGAGGAGCTGGGCACCGCCAGCCGGATCCTCACCGCCGAGATCGAGCGCCCCCGCGTCGGCCCGATGCGCGACATCGTCGCCACCATTCAGCCCGAGCAGGACGAACTGGTCCGGGCCGACCTGACCGACTCGATCTGCGTCCAGGGCGCGCCGGGCACCGGCAAGACGGCCGTCGGGCTGCACCGGGCCGCGTACCTGCTCTACCTGCACCGGGAGCGGCTGCGCCGCTCGGGGGTGCTGATCGTCGGGCCGAACCGGGCGTTCCTGTCGTACATCGCGGCGGTGCTGCCGGCACTCGGCGAGGTCGAGGTCGAGCAGGCCACGGTCGAGGACCTGGTCACCCGGGTGCCGGTGCGCGCGGTCGACCACCCCGCCGTCGCCACCCTCAAGCACGACGTACGGCTGGCCGAGGTGCTGCGCCGGGCCGTCGACGCGCACATCGGCGCGCCCACCGAGCCGATCATGGTGTCGGACGGCTCGTTCCGCTGGCGGATCGGCCTCGACCCGCTGCACCGGGTGGTCGAGGAGACCCGCCGGGAGGGCCTGCCGTACGCCACCGGCCGGGACCGCGTCCGGGCCCGGGTGGTGGGGCTGCTGCAACGTCAGGCCGAGGCGCGCCGGGCCGAGTCGCCGAGCGACGCCTGGCTGCGCCGGATGGGCAAGGTTCGGCCGGTCACCGCCTTCCTCGACGCGGTCTGGCCGGCGCTCACCCCGGACGGGCTGGTGCACACCCTGCTCAGCGACCCGGACGTGCTCGCCGCCGCAGCGGACGGACTGCTCACCGCCGACGAGCGGGCGCTGCTGCTCGGCCGGGCGGCCACCAGCGGGCCGGCGTCGGGAACCGGCGACGCCACGACCACCGACGGGCCGACCACGCGGACCGACACGGCGACCAGGCGGCGCGGCGACCGGGCCGCGGCCGGCACGGGGCTCGGGCGCACCCCGAAGGCGACGAAGTGGACCGCCGCCGACGCGGTGCTGATCGACGAGGCGGCCGGGCTGATCGAGCGGTCCGCCGGCTTCGGGCACGTGGTGGTCGACGAGGCGCAGGACCTCTCCCCCCTGCAGTGCCGGGCCATCGCCCGGCGCAGCGAGCACGGCTCGATCACCCTCCTCGGCGATCTGGCCCAGGGCACCGCCCCGTGGGCGGCCACCGACTGGCGGGAGTCCCTGGCCCACCTGGGCAAGCCGGACGCGGCGGTGGTGCCGCTGAGCGTCGGCTTCCGGGTGCCCGCGGTGGTGGTCGCGTTCGCCAACCGGCTGCTGCCCGCGCTCGCCGTCGACGTACCCCCGGCGGAGTCGCTGCGCCGCGACGGCGCGCTGGACGTGCGTACCGTGACCGACCTGGACACGGCCACGGTGGCCGAGGTGCGGGCGGCGCTCGCGCACGACGGCTCCGTCGGCGTGATCGCCGCCGACGACGCGGTGGACCGGCTCCGCGCGGCGCTGGCCGCCGCCGGTGTCCCGACCGCGACCGCCGACGACGTCGAGACCGCGGCGCGGGTCACCGTCGTCCCCGCGACGCTGGTCAAGGGCCTGGAGTACGACCACGTCGTGGTCGTCGAACCGGCCGCGATCGTCGCCGCCGAGCCGCGCGGCCTGCACCGCCTCTACGTGGTGCTGACCCGGGCGGTCTCCCGGCTCGCCGTGCTGCACACCGCGCCGCTGCCCGCGCCGCTGACCGACCCGGCCGGCTGAGCGGACCGGCGCGGTGCCAGGGGCGGCGGGGCTGGCGCCGGAGGGGTACAACCGAGTCGGTACACCCGTCCGCGTCCGCAACCCCCGAGGAGTCCAGATGATCCTGGCCCGCGCCGACCAGGCCACCCGCCGGTACGGCGACGTGCTCGCCCTCGACCGGCTCGACCTGGAGGTACGCGCCGGCGAGCTGGTCGGCCTGCTCGGGCCGAACGGCGCCGGCAAGAGCACCCTGATCAACCTGCTGGTAGGGCTGCGCCGGCCCACCGCCGGCCGGGTGGAGCTCTTCGGCGGCGACCCCCGCGACCCGGCGTCCCGCCGGCGGCTCGGGGTCACCCCGCAGGAGACCGGCCTGCCCGGCACGCTCCGCGTCGGCGAGGTGGTCGACTTCGTCGCCGCGCACTTCCCCGACCCGGTCCCGAAGGCCGAACTGATGGACCGCTTCGGCCTCACCGAGCAGGCCAGACGGCAGACCGGGGGTCTCTCCGGCGGCCAACGCCGCCGGCTCGCGGTCGCGCTGGCCTTCGTCGGCCGGCCCCGGCTGGTCGTGCTGGACGAGCCGACCACCGGGCTGGACGTCGAGGCCCGGCACACCCTCTGGGAGGCGATCCGGGCGTTCCACGCCGAGGGCGGGACGGTGCTGCTGAGCAGCCACTACCTGGAGGAGGTGGAGGCGCTGGCGCAGCGGGTGGTGGTGATCGGGCAGGGTCGGGTGCTCGCCGACGACACCGTCAACGCGGTCCGCGGCATCGTCGGCGTCCGCCGGGTCAGCCTGGTCGCCGACGAACTGCCCGCGCTGCCCGGCGTGGTCGCCACCGAGCACGCCGAGGGCCGTACCCACCTGCTCACCACCGACGCCGACCAGCTCGTCCGCGATCTGGTCACCGGCGGGGTGGCGTTCCGCGAGCTGGAGGTCCGCCCCACCTCGCTGGAGGAGGCGTTCCTCGCCATCACCACGGGCAAACGCTCCGGCGCCCGGCCCGCCACCACCACCGCCGGCCATCCCACCACCGTCTGAGGAGCCGACCGCCGTGCAGCTCACGCTCGTCCACGCGCGCTACCAACTGCTGGAGATCGTCCGGATCCCGGTGGCCGTGGTCGGCAGCGCGTTCTTCCCCGCCGCCGCGATGCTCTTCTTCGTTGTGCCGTTCGCCGGGGACGACCCCACCGGCGCCACCTACGCCACCGCCGCCATGATCACCTTCGCGGTGATGAGCGCCAACATCTTCCAGTACGGCGTCGGCGTCGCGGAGGACCGCGACCAGCCCTGGAACCCGTACACGCGGACCCTGCCGGCCGGGCCGGCGCCGCGCCTCGCCGGGCGGATCCTGGCCGGCCTGGTGCTCACGTACCTGTCGATGCTGCCGGTCGTGGTGATCGCTGCGGTCGCCACCGCAGCCCGGGTCACCCCGGTGGAGTTCCTGCTCGGCGCGGCCACCGTGGCCGTGGTGTCGGTGCCGTTCACCCTGCTGGGCGTGACCATCGGCTACTCGCTGCCGAGCAAGGCGGCGATCGTGGTCGCACAGGTCATCTTCTTCCCGCTCGCCTTCGGTGGCGGCCTGCTCTCCGGCCCGGACGACGCGCCCGGCATCATCAAGGCGATCGCCCCCTTCCTGCCGACGCGGGGAGCGGTCGAGCTGATGTGGGCGGCGATCACCGACTGGCGGCCCGACCCACTCGCCCTGGCCATGCTCGCGGTCTGGGTGGTGGTGCTGGCGACGCTCGCCGGATGGGCCTACCGGCGGGACGAGGGTCGCCGGTACGGCTGACCTTTCGTCCGTTTCCGCCGCGCCCAGCGGCCGGACGGTGCCACGATGCCGGCAGGGCGTGCCGTCGGCGGCCGCCACCGGCGGAGAGGGGCCATCGTGAGCGGTGTCGAGCCTGGCACGCCCTGCTGGGCCGACCTGGCCACCCCCGACCTGGAGGACGCGAAGCGCTTCTACCCCCAGCTGTTCGGTTGGACCGGCCGGGTCGCGCCACAGCCGGAGGCGGGCGGCTACACCACCTTCCTCAAGGACGGGCGGGCGGTGGCGGGCGCCGGGCCGCCGGCCACGCCGGACCAGGTGCCGATCTGGTCCACATACGTCGCCACCGACGACGCCGACCTGGCCGGCTCCCGGGTCGAGTCGGCGGGCGGGCAGGTGCTGGTCCCCCCGTTCGACGTCTTCGACCAGGGGCGGATGGGGGTCTTCGCGGACCCGGCCGGCGCGGTGTTCAGCGTCTGGCAGCCGATGACGATGACCGGCGCGGAGCTGTTCAACGTGCCCGGGGCGATGAGCTGGAACGAGCTGGTCACCCCGGATCCGGAGGGCGCGAAGGTCTTCTACGAGCTGGTCTTCGGCTGGCATCCGGAGGACGAGCCGATGGGTCCGGTCACCTACACCGGCTGGCGGTGCGGGGCGCGGATCGTGGCCGGCATGATGCCGCCGCTGGAGGAACTTCCGGCCGACCTGCCGGCCTACTGGTCGGTCTACTTCGCGGTGGCGGACACCGACGCCAGCGCCGCCCGCGCCGCAGAGCTCGGCGGCACCATCCTCGTCCCGCCCCGGGACATCCCCCAGGGCCGCCTGGCCGCCCTCCGCGACCCGCAGGGCGCCCTCTTCTCCATCATCACCCTGCCCACCGCGGGCTGATATCCCACCCGTGCGGGGAAGTCAGCGGGGGCGGATGGGGACCACGAGGGGGCCGTGGTCGCCGTCGACGACGCGGACGTGGGCGCGGTAGTGCGTGGCGAGGAGTTCCTGGGTGAGGACCTCACGGGGCGGGCCGGCGGCGACCACCCGGCCGTCGGCGAGCAGCACCAACCGGTCGGCGTACTCGCCGGCGACGGAGAGGTCGTGCATGGTGGCGAGCACGGTCAGCCCGTGCGCCCGGCGGAGCTGGTCGACCAGCTCCAGCACCTCCTGCTGGTGGCCGATGTCCAGCGCGCTGGTCGGCTCGTCCAGCAGCAGCAGCGTGGCGCCCTGGGCGAGCGCCCGGGCCAGGAAGGCCCGCTGCCGCTCGCCGCCGGAGAGGGTGGCCAGCTCCCGCCCGTGGAACGCGGCCAGGTCCAGCCGGTCCAGCACCTCGTGCACGGCGGCCAGGTCGGCGGCGGACTCCCGACCCAGCGGCGGAATGTACGGGGTGCGCCCGAGCAGGACGTAGTCGAGCACCGACATCCCGGCCGGCACCACCGGGGACTGGGCGACGGTGGCCACCACCCGGGCCCGCTCGCGGGGGCGCAGCGCCCGCAGGGGCGTACCGAAGAGGGAGACGGCGTGCGGCGCGGGCAGCAGGCCGCCGACGGCGCGCAGCAGGGTCGACTTGCCGGCGCCGTTCGGGCCGATCACGGTGACCCACTCGCCGGGCGCCACGGTCAGGTCGACCCCGGCCAGGATCGGCCCGCCGCCCAGCTTCACGTGCAGGTCGCGCACCTCGACCGCCGGCGTCATGACAGCACCCGCCGGGAGGTGCGCAGCACCAGGACGAAGAACGGGCCGCCGAGCAGCGCGGTGACCACGCCGATCGGGATCTCGGCCGGGGCGGCGACGGTCCGGGCCACCACGTCGGTCAACGCCAGGAACGCGCCGCCGAAGAGCATGGACAGCGGCAGGATCACCCGGTAGCTGGACCCGGCGAGCAGCCGCACGGTGTGCGGGACGATGATCCCGACGAAGCCGATCAGCCCGGACGCGGAGACCGCCGCCGCGGTGCCGAGCGAGGCGGCGGCGATCAGCAGGTAGCGGGAGCGCTGCGGGTGCAGCCCGAGGCTGGCCGCCTCGTCGTCGCCGAGCGAGAGCACGTCCAGCTCGCGGCGGTGCAGCAGCACCACGACCGCGGTGAGCACGAAGTACGGCAGGACCAGCAGGACGTCGTGCCACCCGGCGGTGGCGAGCCGGCCGAGCAGCCAGGAGTAGACCAGCTGGATGCTGTCCGAGTGCCGTTGCAGCAGGTACGTCTGCCCGGCCGAGAGGAACGCCGAGACCGCCACCCCGGCCAGGATCAGCGTCGCCGGGGAACGGCCGCGCGCGCCGGCCACCCCGAGCAGGTACGTCATCGCCACCGCGCCGAGCGAGCCGACGAACGCGGCCAGCGGCACGGTCAGCGGCAGCCCGGTCAGCGCCTCCGCGCCCGCGCCGAGGGCGATCACCGCGGTGACCGCCAGCCCCGCCCCGGCCGCCACGCCCAGCAGGTACGGGTCGGCCAGCGGGTTGCGGAACACCCCCTGGTACGCGCCGCCGGCCAGGGCGAGCAGCGCGCCGACCAGCAGGCCGAGCACCACCCGGGGCAGCCGCAGCTCGGTGACGATGGCGATCTCGCTGGCGGTCAGGCCGCTGTCCAGGTGCACCCCGGGCAGCAGGTTCAGCAGCTCGGCGGCGACACTGCCGGGCGGCAGGCTGACCGGGCCCAGCGACACCCCGGCGACCACGGCGGCCAGCACCGCGCCCAGTCCGGCGGCCAGCCAGCGCCGGCGCAGCCCGGCCGGGCGGGCGGTGCCGGCGGAGGCCGGCGCGGGGGCCGGCCGCGCGCCGGACGCGGGCCCGGACGGGCGGTCCGGACCCGACGCGGAGTCCGGGCCGCCCAGGCCCGACGCGGACCGGATCGGGCGGGGCACGCCGGACGGCCGGGACGCGTCGGGCGTCCCGGCCGGTCGGGGTTCCGTGGGTCGCACGGTCACGGACGGGGGATGGTCACGCGGGCACCTTGGCGACCGCGTCGACGATCGCCCGGACCTGGTCGACCACGCGCGGACCCCAGCGCGAGGCGATGTCGTCGTCGAGGACGACCACCTGGTTGTTCTTGAGGGCGCTGACGCCGGCCCAGCCGCTGCGGGCCTTGACGGTCTCCGGGGTCTGCTGGCAGCACTTGGTGTCGGCCAGGAAGACGAAGTCCGGGTCGGCCTTGACGATCACTTCCTGGGAGAGCTGCGGGTAGCCGCCGTTCTTGCCGTCGGCGTCGGAGGCGTCGGCGATGTTCTCCAGGCCGGCGAGGGCGTAGAGGGAGCCGATGAACGTCTTGCTGGTCGCGGTGTACAGCTCCGGGCCCAGCTCGTGGTAGTAGCTCAGCTTCTCCGACCGCTGCGGCAGGTCCTTGACCAGCTTGGCGATGTCGTCCTTCATCCGCTTGGTGACGTCGGCCGCCTCGCCCGGGTGGCCGGTCAGCGCGCCCAGGTCGGTGAGCTGCCGGTAGGTGTCGTCCAGCGTGGTCGCGGCCGGGCTGAGCAGCACCGGGATCTTCAGCGTGGTGAGCTGGGAGACGATCTTGTTGGTGTCGTTGGCGAGCACCACCAGGTCGGGTGCCTTCGCCGCGATCGCCTCGGCGTTCGGCTGGAAGCCGGACAGGTCGCTCTTCGGCGCCTCCGCCGGGTAGTTCGACTGGTCGTCGACGGCGGTGACCTGCTTGCCGGCGCCGATGGCGAAGAGCATCTCGGTGGCGCTCGGCGAGAGCGAGACGATCTTCTCGGGGCGCTTCTCCAGCGTCAGCTCGCCGACGCTGACGGGGAAGGTGGCGGCCGGGCTGCTGCCGGCGGCGGGGGCGGTGGTGTCGGTCGAGGTTTTCTCGGCGCAGGCGCCGAGGGCCAGCGCGGCCACCGCGAGGGTGGCGGCGAGCAGCCGGGGGGTACGTCCGGACATCTGTCCTCCTGTCGGTCGAGGAGCGTGGTGCTTCGCCGACAGGAACCAAGGCACCCGCCCGCGAGGCGCCCTTCCTCGAGAGCGCGTGTCGCGACCACTGACGCAGGCGACCTGGCTCGTCCCCGCGGGGCGGGGCATCACAGTTGCGGGACAGCGCCGGTTTCACACCGGCTTCGCTGCGGTTGGTCGGTAGCACCGTAGCGCACGACCAGCGGAGATCGTCCGGACGGGAGGGGTGGGTGGGGCCCCGGCGGGGGCGGTACGGGGCCCATCCGGGGATCACGAACTGGCGATGGTGACGTTGTCCACAGCCGCCTCGACGAGGCTCGCGCCGGAGGCGTCCGCGGCCTCCACCAGGATCAGCCACATCCTCCCGTCGGCAATTATTTTCCATGCCTCGACATCTGGCGTAACTTCCCTCCGCACGGGACAGTGAACGGCAACGATTCCCCACCTCGCGGAGTTGCCATGGCCAGCACAGCCCTGCGCGCCGTCGCCCTCGCCGGCGTCGCCGCGCTCACCCTCCTCGGCACCGCCGTCCCGGCCCATGCCGACAACAACCTGCCCGTCGTCGCGCACGACGAGCAGATCACCTTCCAGGAGTGGTCCAGCCACCCCGACTGGCGCTCCGGCAGCCACCAGGGCACGTACGCCGTCCCGGGCCACCGGACCGGGATCGCCATCGGCCAACCGGCCGGGACCACCACCTTCACCGACCCGCACGGCGGCGCCACCCGCACCTGGGAGTACGCCACCTGGACCTCACCCCGCACCGAGATCGGCTTCGACGCCACGGAGCTGGTCGCCTCCTGGAACGCGGAAACCCCGGCCGGCACCTGGATCCAGGTCGAACTCCAGGGCACCTACAACACCGGCGCCGCGACCCCCTGGTACGTGATGGGCCGCTGGGCCTCCGGCGACCAGGACATCAAGCGGGCCACCCTGGACGGTCAGGGCGACCCCTGGTCGACCATCTGGACCGACACCTTCTCCATCGACAACGCCAAGGCCGGCGTGCTGCTGCGGTCGTACCAGTTGCGGCTCAGCCTCTACCGCGCGCCCGGGCAGGCGGCGTCACCCCAGGTCCGGATGCTCGGCGCGATGAGTTCGAACGTGCCGGACCGGTTCACCGTCGCGCCCAGCAAGGGCGGGATCGCCTGGGGCACCGAACTGCCCGTGTCGGCCCGCTCCCAGATGATCCACCGGGGCAACTACCCCGAGTGGGGCGGCGGCGGGCAGGTCTGGTGCAGCCCCACCTCGACCACCATGGTGCTGGAGTACTACGGCCGCGGCCCGTCCGCCGAGGACCTGGCCTGGGTCACCCCCGGCTACACCGACCCGCAGGTCGCCCACGCCGCCCGGATGACCTGGGACTACGAGTACGAGGGCGCGGGCAACTGGCCGTTCAACACCGCGTACGCGGCCAGTTTCCCCGGCATCGACGCCCGGGTGACCCGGCTGCACTCGCTGGACGAGGTGGAGCGCTTCATCAAGGCGGGCATCCCCGTCATCACCTCGCAGTCCTTCCTCGGCACCGAGCTGGACGGCTCCAACTACGGCACCTCGGGCCACCTGTTCGCGGTGGTCGGCTTCACCGCCGACGGTGACGTGATCGTCAACGACCCGGCCTCCTCGTCCAACTCCGAGGTGCGCAACGTCTACAAGCGCGAGCAGTTCGAGCAGATCTGGCTGCGGACCAAGCGCTACCGGGCCAACGGCACGGTGGCCGGCGGGTCCGGCGGCATCGCGTACCTGATCAAGCCGGCGAACCGGCCCTGGCCGGTGGTGCCGGGCTCCACCAACTGGTAGCCGCCTTCACGGACGCGACGAGCCCGGCACGGGGTTCCGTGCCGGGCTCGTCTGTCCGATTCGCGGGTCGTTCGGGCTCGTCGATCGTCAGTGGGACGGGGCGAACGGTGCCGGCGTCCCGGCCGCCTGCCGCCGCCGGCGGACCATCCGGACCACGATGACCGCCCAGGCCACCGCGGCGACCACACCGGCCAGGGTCATCCCGGTCAGCAGCAGCCAGGTGGATCCGCCCGTGGTGGAGAAGACCCCCTTGCGGGCGCCCGTGTCGCGCGCCGGCGCGGTGTCGCCCTGGGCCAGGCCGTCGGGCGCGTCGTAGAGGATGACCTCGGTGCGGCGGGCACCGCCGTCGGTGGCCACGAAGTCCCCGTGCCACTCACAGTTGCGCCGCGAGCATTCCTCGTCCACCGCGGTGAACGTGCCCGGCGTACCGCTGCCGCCCTTCGCCTGCCAGGCCGGCCCGAGATCGGTGGCGCCCAGCATCAGCCCGATGAAGGCGATGGCCGGAAGCCCGATCCAGACGAAAATCTTCGTCCGCCATCCGCTGATCTTGTCCATGGCGGCAGACCCTAGCGGGGCTTCTCCGATGCCGCTGCCCCGTCGCGGCCGCCGCCCGGGTGACGACCCGCTCGCCCGGCGCCTACCCCTCGCGGTGCGGGTCGGCCTGGTCGGGCTGGTCCTCGCCGGCCAGCGCCGACCGGAGCCGCTCCTTCTCGGCGCGCCGCCGCTCGGCCGCGGCAGCCATCTCCTCGGCCATCTCGTCCCGCCAGCCCCGCAGCAGGAAGAACGAGGCCGCGGCGGAGAACACCAGCGCCAGCATCAGCTTGAGGAAGACGTTCATGTGGACCGGCCAGAGGGCCAGCACGACCACGACGAACAGCCCGATCCGGCCCAACGTGTACTTGACCGCCGCGCTCACGTTCCCACTCCGTTCTCCGCAGCCGGGGTGACCCGGGCGGGGTTCAGCCCGTGCGTCGGGCCAGCCAGTGCACGCCATGGAACCAGAGCACCGCGTACACCAGGGTGAACGCGAGGGCGGCCAGGCCGCCGGTGAGCAGCGGCGCCAGGCCGGCGGCCAGGCCGGCGACCAGCAGCCCGCCGACCACCGCGACCACCGCGGCGAGCAGCGCCGCCACCACCCGGGCCGCGCCGAACTCCCAGGCCCGGAAGTCGTCCCAGAACAGCCACGCCGGCAGGATCACCGCCAGCCAGCCGTTGGTGTGCCCGAAGTCCCCCGCGCCGATCGCCGCGAAGGCCCAGTCGAACAGCACCAGCGCCAGCACCCCGATGACCCATCCGGCGAGGCTGACCCCGAGCAGGTCGCCCAGGGTGAGAATGCGCCCCTCGGCGTCTCGCCGGGGGAACCCGCTCCGCTGCTCACTCACGCCGACCCGCTCCACTCGTCGCCGGCCGGAGGCGAACGCACCAGGTCCGGTGCTCCGCCCACCACGCCCGCCAATGCCGGCTCCGAGGATACGTGAGCAGGCCCGCCGGCCGGCGGGCGACTCGACCGTCGCCGGGCCGGGTCAGCCGCCGGGTGCCCCTGGTCCAGCCAGCCACTGGTCGGCCACCGAGCGGCGCCGCGCGGCCAGGCGCAGCAACACACCGACCCCGACCAGGGCCCCGCCGGCCAGCAGCAGCCCGGCCAGGGCGGTGCCGGTCCGGGGCAGCGGGCCACCCGGAGCCGAGCTACCGGACGGGGTGGGCGTCGGGGTGGACGTACGCGTCGGTGTCGGGGTGGGCGTGGGGCTGTCGCCCGGCTTCGGCGCGATCACGACGCCGATCTCCAGCGAGGTCTTCCCGCCGCTCGGCGTCGGCGTGGTGCCGGACGCCACCGACCCGGCGCGTCCACCGGCCACGGCGGAGGCCGGATCGAGCGGGCTGAGCACGAGGGCGAGCAGCAGGACCACCCCGGGGACCGCCGAAGTGACCCACGCCATCCGGTGGAGCTGCTTCACGACCCACCCGCCTTCCCGTTCGGTGCTGGCCGACCCACCGGCGCGGCCCGGCCCGTCCGCACGTCACTTCCCGGCCGGCTGGACGACCCGGCCGGCGAGGTCGGCCACCGGCAGCTCCGCCCGGCGGTGCGCCCACCGGAGGTACCACCGGTACCCGGCCACGGCGATCAGCAGGACCAGCAGGCCGACGACGGCCCACGGGACCGCCGTCCTGGACGCGCTACCGGACTGCGACGGCAGGGTCTCCGTCGAGGTGGCGGGGTTGACCGTCACCTCGGCGCTCAGCACGCCGGCCGGTACGACAGCGCTGAACTCCTGGTGCAGCCGGATCTCCGAGTCCGGCAGCAACTCCGGCAGGTCGATCAGATCGCCGGTGGCCAGCCGGAGGCCGAGTGGACCGGTGGCCCGTACCAGCGCTTTGCCCGACAGCCGGACGTTGCCCAGGTTGGCGACCCGGTAGGTGACCGCCATCTTCCCGCCGGGGAACGGGACGACGGGGTTGGCGTAGTCGATCTCGACTGCGGTGACCTGGGCGGAGGGTCGCAGTGCGCCGGCAACCCGCAGGTAGACCCGGGCGGCAATCCGCCGCTCCACCTCGACGCGTTGGCCGTTCTTGTCGACCTGCCGCTCGGTGACGGACGCGATGATGCCTCCGACGTGGTCACCGGGTGCCGTGCCGGCCGGCACCGACAGCCGGAAGGGCATGTCGGATCGCTTGCCGGGTGGGAGGGTGGTGGACGCCTTGCCCAACTTGATCCACGAGCCGACGTCGCTCGGCGCCTGGCTCCGCGGCAGCAGGGCGAACCCGCCGTCCAGGGCGGTGAAGGCGTCGGTCGAATAGAGGTCCACGGTGATCGGCCGGCTGCCCAGGTTGCTCACCGAGAACCAGTCGGTGATCTGCTCCTTCGGCGCCAGCTCGTAGTCGAACTGCTTGCGTCCCTTCGGCCCGGTGGGGCTCGACGGGACGATCGTCCAGCTCGGATCCTCGGCAGCCGCCACCGCTGGGGACGTCGGGAGTACGAGGGTGCCGAGCAGCACGAGTCCGGTGACGAACCAGGCCCCGACGCGGGCGCGGCGGGGACGGTGGGCGGTGCGGTCGCTCATGTCGAGGCTCCGGTGGGATGGCGGTGGGTAGAGCCGGGCGCGACGGCGGCGCGGCGGGTATCAGCCCGCCACGCCGCCGCCAGTTCGACCAGGCGCGGGTCCGACCGAGATCAGGCCAGCGTCAGGGTCAGGGTCGCCGAGTACTCACCCGGCGCCACGTTGTCCGGGATGCTCAGCTGGAGGCCGGCATCGCAGGTGAAGACACCGGCGCTGGCACCGGGGGCGGCCGAGCAGAGGGTGCGGGTGTCGCCCAGGTCGGCGCCGGCACCAGCCGTCACCGCGCCGGAGCCGCCGGTCTTCGCGGCGGCCGGCGTCCAGCTCAGCTTGCTGTTCGCGATGCTGTTGGCGCCGAGGGTGAAGTCCTCCAGCTGGCCGGTCAGGTTCCAGCCCACGTTGGTGCCGCGCAGGTCGGTCACGGTCGCGGTCGGGAGGGTGCCGTTGGCCGTACCACCGACGGTGCCGCCGGTGAGCTGGGTGGTCGACTTCGCCACGACGAGGCTGAAGGCGCCGGGGGCGATGTCAGCGATGATCTCCACCGGGGCGGTGATGGCGCCTTGGGCGGCGGTGATCTGGAAGGAGGTCGCCGTGGAGGCCGAGGCCTTGAAGGCGGTCGCGTCGGTGGGCACGAAGGCCGCCGACAGGGAGAAGGTGCCCACCGGCAGCGCGGTGGTGGAGAAGGTGGCGGTGCCGCCGCTGACCGGGGCGGTGCCGATCACGGACGTACCGCGACGGAACTCGACGGTGCCCGCGGCGGTGGCCGGGGTGACCGCGGCGGTGAAGGCGACCTCGGTGCCCTGACTGACGGGGCTGGCCGGGTTGACGGAGAGCGCGGTGGTGGTGTCCTCGGCGACCGGGATCCGCCAGGTGCTGCCGCTGACCACGATCGAGGTGCGGTACTCGTCGACGTTGCGACCCTCGGTGAGGGAGTAGCACTCCATCACGACCCACCACTCGCCGGCGGCGGGAGCGCCACCGATCGCGGTCTGGAACGACCGGTTCGGGTTGATCGTGATCGGCGCCTGGTCGAAGCCGCCGCCACCGAGCGCGACCGCGAGGTTCGAGTACGGGCCACCCGGCCGACCGATCCGCAGGTTCGCGTTCTCCCCGAACCCGGTCGGGCACTTCGCCGTGGTGGCGCTGGCGAACATCGGGGTGGCGGTGACGCTGCCGCTGGTCTGCGACAGGGTCACGTCGCCGAGCGACGCCGCCTGCGCCGGGGCGCTGATCCCGACGACGACGCCGGCGGACAGCGCAAGGGCGCCAACGAGGGCGCCCGCGCGGGCGAGCAAACGCTTGCTCATGAATCACTTCCTCTCGAGAGGGTGAAACCTGGCACGGTCCTCGTGGACCGGCCGTGATCAGGCTCTACAAATGCAATGACCCGGCATGCAGGCCAACGTCTCCGCCAAACGTGCGCGAAGCAAATTCTCGGTGCCCGGCCATCCACCGAAAGGGTGGTGGAATTGCGGCGATCAACCGAAGCGGCCATTGACGTAATCGTGGGTGCGTTCATCCTGCGGGTCCTCGAACATGGCCACCGTCGGGCCATGTTCGATAATCCTGCCGGGAGTTCCGTGCGAGGCCAGAAAGAATGCGCACTGATCGGACACCCGGGCGGCCTGCTGCATGTTGTGGGTGACAATGACGATGGTGACCTCGGCGGCGAGTTCGGCGATCGTCTCCTCGATCCGCCGGGTCGAGGTCGGGTCCAGCGCCGAGCAGGGTTCGTCCATCAGCAACACCCGCGGGCGTACCGCGAGCGACCGGGCGATGCAGAGCCGCTGCTGCTGGCCACCGGAGAGGGCACCGCCCGGCTGGCGCAGCCGGTCTCGCACCTCCTTCCACAGCCCGGCCTTGGTCAACGTCTCCTCCACCAGCGCGTCCCGGGTGCTCCGGGACGCCCGGGTGCCGGTCAGCTTCAGGCCGGCGAGCACGTTGTCGTAGATCGACATCGCCGGGAACGGATTCGGCTTCTGGAAGACCATCCCGACCTGGCGTCGGGCGTCGGTGATCCGGCGCTCCGCCGAGTAGAGGTCCCGACCGTCGAGGAGCACCTCACCGGCGAGCGAGGCAGCCGGCACCAATTCGTGCATCCGGTTGAGAATGCGCAGGAAGGTGGACTTGCCGCAGCCGGACGGACCGATCAGGGCGGTCACCTGGCCGGCCGGCATGGTGAGGGAGACCCGGTCGAGCACCTTGTGGTCGTTGAACCAGGCGGAGATCGCGCGCGCATCGAGGGTCGCGAGGTCCGTACGCCGGGCGGGCTCGAACGACGCGGGGAACGGTTCCGCCGCCGGCCGGGCGATGTCGACGATGGTCGGCGTGGCGGTCGCGTGATCAACTCCGGCTACCGTTCCGCCCAGGTCGTGGGTGGTCGGTGGCCCGGACAACTCGGTGTGCGGCGTCACGATCTCTCCTTCGGTTCAGGGTGTGGCACCGGTCCGGGCACCGGCCCCGCCCCACAGCGCGGCCCGTCGGGTGTCCGTCGGCACGGCGGGCGTCGGTCAGAGCAGGTTGGGAAGCAGGCGGACAACCTGGTCGGCGGCGGCGAGACCAAGGGCGAGCAGGACCGGCGTACCGACGATCCAGACCTGCCACGAACCCCATCGGCCGCGCAGGTAGGCGAGGGCGAGCGCGGCGAGGAACAGCGCCTGTCCCCAGAGCATCACCACGGTCCATGCCCCGGAATCGGTCGCCATGGCCTGTTCCGCCTGCGGCAGGGCCGTCGCACCGAACCTCCGCGCCGGCGTGGGCTGGACCGGGCTGCTCAGCTGGGCGTCCACCCGCAGGATGTCCGTCGGCATGAACTCCGGGCCGAGTGCGGTGATCAGCGTCAGCCGGCCGCCCGCCGGGTCGGCCACCGGGGGCACCGGGTCACCCGGGCGGCGCAGCCCGGTCACCACGAAGGCCTGTTCGCCCTGGCCGGTGGTGACCGTGACGGTGTCGCCGGGCAGCACCAGGTCCAGGTCCCGGAACGGCCCGCCGTACGCGGCCCGCCGCGCCATGATCACGCTCGTGCCGCGCTGTCCCGGCAGGACGGTGTCCCGCCGGTGGCCCGGGCCGGAACGCAGGACGCTCGCGCTGGTGCCCTCGAAGACGACCGTCCGCAGCCCGATCCGGGGCACGCTCAGCACGGCCACCGGGGACCCCGGCTCGACCAGCCGTTCCCGGCTCTCGCCGCCGTCGCCGAAGTCCACCCGGAACTGACCCACCGGGGCAGTGCCCCGGGCCAGCTCACCCCGGAAGTCGGCGAGCGCGGTCTGCTGGTCCCGCTCGTAGCGCAGTTGGGAGACCAACGTCAGGTGGAAGACCAGGCACAGCGCCACCAGCGAGAGGATGCTCAGCGCCGTACCCGGCACCTGAAGGACGGGGTTCACCGTACGCCGGCGCGCTGGTCCGGACGGTTTGCCGGCGGGTGCCGGGGTGACCGCCCCCGGACCGGCCGGCGGCACCTCGGCGGGTGCCGGGCTTGTCGTCGCCGTCGACATGGTCCTGATCTCCTTTGCATGGGGACCGCCTTCGGGGCGGCCGCCGGGCGGGCGGTCCGCCCCGAGGACGGGGTTGCGGACGACTCAGCCGATCGCTTCGGGGTCGTCCGGCCAGACGACCGGCCTCGGCTCGGGACGGCGCCGGCGGGTGGCCAGCATGGTGACGCTGCCGGTCCCGACCAGGCCGACGCCAGTCAGGCCGAAGGCGACCAACGACAGGCCGGTCTTCGCCAGCTGACCGCCGCCGCCGTCACCGTCACCGCCGCCGTCACCGCCGCCGTCACCGCCGTCGTCACCGCCGTCACCGCCGTCGTCACCGCCGCCGTCACCGTCGCCATCGTCGGTCGCCACGATGAAGTCGAAGGCCACCGTGTGCGCGGCGCCAGCGAGGTTGAGCCGGTGGGCGCCGTCGGCGGCGTCCTCCGGGACGGTCAGCTGGTACTGGACCGTCCCGTTCGCAGCCTGGGCGGTCCCCAGGCTCGCGTCATCGAGGGTGACCGTGACCTGCTCGGTGCCGTCGAAGCCACCGGCGGTCACCTTGACCCGCTGCCCCGGGCTGAGCGTCGGATTGGCGCCCAGCTTGTTGCCGTCGGCGTCGACCACGGTCAGATCGCCACCCGACTGGGGTGCGGTGACCTGGTACGAAACCTCGGTGGACGTCGACGTGATGAAGTCGACCGGGTCGGTCGGGTCGAAGACCGCGCTGAGCTGGTGGGCACCGGTGGCCAGCGCGGCCGTCTTCAGGGTGGCGGTGCCGCCGGTTACCGGCTGGGCGCCACCCAGCGCGGTCCCGCCGTCCTTGAACTGCACGCTGCCCACCGCCTTGACGGGCGAGATGGTCGCGGTGAAGGTCAGCTCGGTGCCCTGGGGGCGGGGTCCAGCCGGCGTCACGGCGAGCGTGACGGTGGTAGCGGTGGGGCTACCCATCACGAAGAGCATCCGGGCGGACTCCCCGGCCCGGTACGGCGACCCGGCCTCCGGCGTGTACTTCGCCTTCAGGTCGTAGCTACCCTTGGGCAGCTCGTTGGCGGTGACGGTCGCCGCGCCGTCGGTCAGGGCCGCCGAACCGAGCACGATCCCCCCGTCGATGCCGCCCCGGGGGTAGCGCACGAACTCGACCGTGCCGGTCGGCTGGGCGCCGCCGGTGGCGACCGGCGTCACGGTCGCGGTCAGCGCCAGCGGGATACCCGGCGCCTGCGGGCTCTCCTTGTCGGTCGTCAGCACGACGCCGACCTGGCCCGAGGCGACCACCTGGATCTCGGCTGGCGGGTTCGAGGTCGAGATCAGGTAGCTGTTCGGGTCCGCCGGCTGGAAGCTGGCGGTCACCTTGTGCAGCTTGACGGGCTCGGTCTCCGCCGGCCCCGGGAGCTCGGTGGTCTTCAGAACCGCCTTGCCGTCGACCAGCGGTGCGCTACCGATCTCAACCTGGTCGGTGCCGGTGGTCCGTCGGAAGATCACGGTGCCGGCGGCCGTCGCCGGCGTCACGCTGGCGGTCAGCGTGACCTCGGAGCCGACGTCGACGGTGCCCGTCGGCTCGACGGCCAGCGTGGTCGAGGTCTGCGCGGCGGTGGTGCAGGTCGTGCCGACCTGCCACGTGTCGCCGCACACCTGGATCCGGGTCTCGAACTCGTCGGCGTTGGGCCCATCGGTCAGCGAGTAGCACTGCACCACGATCCGCCACTCACCCTCGCCCGGGGTGCCCTTGATCGCGGTCTCGAACGACCGGTTCGGGTTGACCGTGATCGGCGCCTGGTCGAAGCCGCCGCCACCGAGCGCGACCGCGAGGTTCGAGTACGGGCCACCCGGCCGACCGATCCGCAGGCTCACGTTCTCGCCGTACCCGGTCGGGCACTTCTCCGTGGTGGCACTGGCGAACATCGGGGTGGTGGTCACGCTGCCGCTGGACTGCGACAGGGTGACCGCACCGAGCGACGCCGCCCAGGCCGGGCCGGCGACGGCCAACGCGACACCGGCGATCATCGCGCTCACGGAGAGCGCGAGACCGGCGCCCAGCGCGCTCACGCGGGCGAAACCACGCCTACTCATCTGCGCTTCCTCTGCTGATAGGCCGACGCCGGCGAGCCGGACGCCGGTCGGACCGGACGGTCGTGGTGGCGGGGGACAGTGGTTGCCCGGGCGGCCGATGGCGGCCGCCCGGGCCGACCCGGCAGTGCAGAATCAGTTGCCGAACCGGAGGTTGGTGTAACCGCAGTTCGCCTCGAGGGCCGAGACCAGCGTGGTACGCACGCCGAAGCCGAACAGCTCGACCACCTTGCGCTGGGTGCCGCCGTCATTGACGGTGGCGGTGCAGACGGCCGCGTTCGAGCCGACGAAGGTGGAGGCAACCAGCGGCACGGTCAGATCGGCCGTGGGGACGATGTTGTAGACGTCCCGACGAAGCGGGAAGTTGATGTTGAGAACCCCGCCGACCACCGGCTGCTGAAGGACGCCGCCGGTGGGCCGCATGCCGTTCAGCGCAGCCTCGCCGCGCCGGTCGGCGACCGTGACCCCGGTCATGCTCGCGATCTTGGCCGCGTTGCCCTGCGCGATGAACTGACCGGCCGAGAACGGCACCACCCGCTCCGGGTGGCCGGTCAGCGGCGCGCCGTCGTGCTCCTGCGCCCGCTCGATCAGCGGCACGGCAGCCGTGGCCGGGTTGCTGTCGGTGTCGGCGGCCAGGCAGGGGTAGTCGCCGAGGTTGATCTCAACCTCGGTGATGCCGACCTTCTGCGACCAGAAGTCCCAGGTGCCCGAGCCGGCCTGGAGCATCACCGGGCTGACCGAGTTGCCGGCGATGGTCCGGTCGAAGCACCGGTAAACCCGCTGGACCTGGGCGAACGACACGTTGACCGGCAGGTCGCCGTTGACGTTACGGGCCAGCGTCACGGCGTCCACACCGAACGGGATGTAGGTGTAGTTGCCGGTGCTGCTCGGGGTGCTGCCGCCCCCGTAGCTGGACGACCGGGCGAAGTCGACACAGCCCACCACGTTGGTGTTGGCCCACTGGCCCGGTCCGCCCTGGCCGATGTCCTCGCCCTCGGCGGCGCGCAGCGCCCGACGCCCGTTGCTGGAACCGTTCGGCCGCGGGAAGTCGCAGTTCGTCGCCCGGGTCTTGACGTTGGCGGTCCCCCGGGCGTCCCACGAGGCGATCACCCTTGCTCCGCCCGAGGTGATGACGTTCCCCAGGCCGTTCATGACGTCCTGGGTGGTGTCCGAGCCGACACCGGCCAGCGTCCGGTACTCGGTGACCGGCGAAGGGTCGGCCGAGGCGGGGGCGGCCACCAAGCCGGCGGTGAGCACGGCGGCGAAGCCGACCGCGACCACCTTGCCGATGGAATTGACCTTCATGCGTGATCCCTCTCTACGGGGCATGACATTTTCGGTCGTCCGATCATCAGACGATCCACAGCAATCGTCGCTGGCCCCGACAGCGGCCGAAACCGTGATCGGGAAAAGGTTCCGGAATGGCTTCTCTCGCCAACACGTAGGCCGAATGAACAACAACCGGCAATCGGAGGTACCGCCGTTGCCCGTTTCATTCGGCGACATTCGTCGGTAGATACCGGGTGCCGAAGCGGCGCAGGATCGGCCCGGCCACGCCACCGACCAGGCCGACGACCAGCACCCCGAGGAGGACCCACCGGATGCCGCCCGGCGGGCTGCCCTGCGTCAGCTGGCTGGCCTGCTTCGGGGTCGGTTGCGGTGATGGCGCCTGGGCGCCCGGGGAGGGCACCGCACCCGCTGAGGGCACCGACGCCGGTGCGGGCACCGCGCTCGGCAGTGCGGGGGCGGGTGGCGGCGTGACGGAGTTGTCCGACGGCGTCGGAATGGCGGTGGGCGCGACCGCCTCCTCCAATCGCTTCGCGGCGGCGCTGGTCTGCTCGCGCATCGCCGTCGGCAACGGCACGTAACCCTCGGGGAGCAGGCCGCGCGTCACGCCGGGGCGCTGGCCCTCGCCGACCGCGTACCGGAGCAGCTTGGCGTAGTCACGCCGGGCGTCCACCGGATCGGTGGTGTCCGCGACGGCGTACGTCAGCAGCGAGAGCGGGTACGCCCCGGCCGCCGACCAGGCCCGCGCCGGGTCGATCACGGACACCCCCTGCACTGCGCTCGGTACGGCCGTGCCGGCCGCCGCGCTGATCGCCTCCTTCGTCGCGCCGCGGCAGTCCGTGGCCACGTACGTGTTGCCCGCCCCCTTCTCCGCCTTGCACAGTTGGGCGGTGAAGAGCCCGTACCGGGCGGCCGAGGCCGAGTCGGTGACCGACATCGTGAACCGGAATCCGGGCTGTTCCCGGGGCAGCTTCTCGAACTTGGGCGGCGTGACGTTGACGTTGAGGAACTGCGCGTACGCCCCGGTGTCCCCGCGCAGCGTCTGCGCCGCGCCCCGGCCGAACCCACCGGTGCGCGGGCGCAGCTCGGACGAGCAGAGTTCGTAGGTCTCGCCCTGGTGCACCTGCTGGAAGCAGGAGCGGTCGGCCTGCGGGAAGTAGTCGGGGACCTCGCCCTTGAACAGGGGAATGTAGGCCGGGTTCACCACCATCTCGCCGTCCGGCATACCGCCCAGCCAGTTCGCCGCGGCCCGGTCGGACAGGATCCACGTCCAGAGCGCGCGGGCCGCGACCGAGCTGCCGTTCGGTGCCATCAGGCCGTTGATCGTCACGGACACCCGCCGGTCCCAGCTCCGGAAGACCGGGTTCAGGTCGAGGAACTCCGGATCCTCCTTGATGCTCCGGTAGTTCTTCGCCAACGCCTTCCCGCCGTTGCCCGGCACATCCCGCTGGTACGACTGGGTCAGCAGCTTCGCGACCAGCCGCGGGGTGAGTTTGAGGTCACTCAGTGCGGTGCCCCGCAATCTGGCCACCTCCGGCGGCAGGGGACCGTCTTCGAGGTTGACGTCGATGTTCATGGCGAGGACCAGCCCGCTCAACATCACCGGTGCGTGGACCAGCGGGGGGTCGCTGGCGGTGGTCGGCACCGGGTCGGAGCTGTAGATGAGCCCGGGCGCGTTCGGCGACGGCGACAGAATTTCTCGGGCCGCCTGGAAGTCGCCGATCGGTGAGTAGCTGACCGACACCCCGCCAGCGCTCTCCGCGCAGAGCGCCGGCCGCCAGGAGGAGGCCGCTTCGGCGGCGAGCTCGGTCCCGGCGGTCAGCCGCTCGGCCCGGTCGAGCGGGCAGGACCCAGCCGCCGGCTCGAACTCCAACGGCACCACGATCCGGTGCCGCCAGAGCGACGGGATCAGCGGCGAGCCCTGGGGTGATCCGGTGAGGGAGACGTCCTCCCCGGTGTAGGAGTGGTGATGACCGCGCGGGACCACCACCAGCCAGCAGGGGCGGGACTTCTGCTCGACGCCCGTGGCGTCCCGGTAGGGCTCGCCGCAGCCGAGGTCCGGGGCGAGCGAGGAGTTCTGCACCTCGAAGGAGATCCGGCCGGTCCCGTCCTCGGCGGTCAGCGCGAACGGGTACTCGTTCGTCATCGCCCGGCCGTAGTACGGGGCCAACACCTCCTCGGTGTACGCCTCGCGATCGGCGCCGGTCTGCGGGTCCTTGATATTCGGGAAGGGGGAGGATGCGCTGCCGTCCGGGGTGCGCGAAGGGTCACATGCCGTCGCGCCCACCGGGCAGGAGACCGGCCGGAACGGCACCATCCGGGCGTCGGCGGGCAGCTGCTCCCCCTCGTCGGCGGCCGGGTAGCCCGGCGCGTCGAAGCGGATCTCCCGCGAGTTGGCGTTCGCCGCCGCCGCCGCGTTGATCTCGAACGGCATCACCGGCGTGTCCAGCTTGGAGCCGAACTGGCAGGTCTCGCGGAATTTCAGCCCGTCCTTGTCGTCGGCCGCAAACGGGTCGCCGTAGCACTGCATGATCTGCAGGAAGTCGACGCCGAGCGGCCGGTTGCGCGGGGTCGGCGTGCCGCCGGTCCAGGTCACCACGACCGCCTGGTTGACCAGGTCCCGGGTCTGGGAGACGGTGATCTCCAGGTTGGAGAAGTCCTCAGGGAACAGGTTCTTTCCCCGGACGGTCACCGCGCTGCTGGCACCGGTGCCATCGTCGGCGAGGATCTGACCCCGGGCGGCCTGCGGCGCCGGCACGGCAAGCGAACCGAGCACGAGCAGCAGCACGGTCAGCACGGTGGACCGGCGGACGGCCGGGCGCCACCGGAGCCGGCGGATCACCGCTCGCCCCAGGAGTCGGCCTGACGAGAGCGCACTGCGTGGGACACCAGCGGTGGACCGATCACCAGTCCGACCAGCAGGAGTGCGGCGAGCAGCATGAGGGTGTGCCGGAGTTGCCAGCCACCGGTCCCGTCCAGCGACACCGGCAGCGCGGCGACCTGCTCGCCACCGCCGGCACCGGCGTCGCCGCCGGCACCGGCCACCTCGCCGGTGTCCGGGTCGACCACTGCGACGCCGGGGGTCGGTCCGGCAGCGCCTCCCGGGGTACCCAGCTGCGGCCCGGCTCCCGTTCCCGGCCCAGCCGTACCGCCGGTTCCGGTGCCGCCGGTGCCGGTGCCGGTGCCGGTGCCGCCGGTGTTGCCACCGCCGCCGGAGCAGCGGGCGGCCGGCAGGATCGGCGTGTCCTGCGGGGCCCCGGCAGTGCCGGTGCCACTCTGGGTGGAGCCCTTACGGTCGCAGGCCGACGGCATCTTGGCGCTCTTGGCCAGGGCGTTCCCGCCATCTGCGGAGACCGTCGGGTTGTTGCAGGTACGGATCTTCTTCGCGACGTCGATCTTGGCCACGCCCGGGATCTGCTGCGCCTGCTCCATCCCGGCCTGCACCAGGTTGATCGGCAGCGGCGAGTAGCCGAGCACCTCCGCCTGCCGCTGGCCCTCGCAGAGGAAGTAGTACGCGAACTCGCCGAGGGTGTATCCCGAGTCGGCGGTCAGATTGTACTCGATCTTGGTCGGAACGATCATGTACGAATACGACGAGAGTGGATAGCTGCGCGGGTCGTTGTTCCGGTAGACGCCGTCAAGGATCTGGGTCAGGTAGTCATCGGAACCGCGATTGCTGTTGATCTTGGCCTGGGTCAGCGCCACCGCAACGTTGTTCGCAGTGGGCTCGACGTAGTAGCCACCCTCGTTGAGGACCTTGACCACCGGGAACTTGGCGTTGATGGCGTAGGAGTACTCGACGTAGGTGATGGCGCCCTCGGCGTTCTCCTGCCGGACGTACGTGGAAACCCCGTCCGAGCCGGTGGCGCCGACGAAGCCGGAGCCGGCCTTCGCGGGATACACCGAGGTGATCCCGCACGGTGACGGCTTGTTCCACTTTCGGCAGTGGGCGGCCCAGATGTCCTGGTGCTGCTTGCTCATCCAGAGCGTGAACTGGGCGGTGGTGCCGGAGCCGTCCTGACGGACCACCGGGACGATCGAACGGGCCGGCAGATTGAGCCCCGGGTTGTCCGCCCGGATCGCCGGGTCGTTCCACTTCCGGATGACGCCGGTGAAGATCTTCGCGATCACCTCACCGGAGAGCCGCAGGTTCGTCACCCGCCGGCCGCCGATCTTCAGGTTGTACATGAACGCGGTGCCACCGGCGACGATCGGCATGTACGCCGACTGCCGGGCGCCCTTGCTGTCCGTACCGCTGAAGATGTCTTGCAGGCCGTACGGGATCTCCGAGACGCCGAAGTGGGCCTTGCCCTCCCGGAACTGGACCCGGCCCTGGGTCGAGCCGGCCGCCTCGTACTCGACCTGGATGTTGTTGGCCTGCACGTTGCGGGCCCAGGTGGAGATGGCATTGGCGCTCCAGGTGGAGCCGATCCCGGAGATCGGCACCTTCCTCGGCGCGGCCTGCGCCGGCGGCGCCGCGGTGAGCACCAGCGCGACGGCCGCCACGGCGGCGGCGAGCCTCGCCGCGCCGCGGGTAGCCGCAGGGCGTCGGCGGATCCGCAGTCTCAACATGTCCTACCTCGTGGTCGCTTGGGGTGGGAGAAGGTCGGGTTCGCGGGGTCCGTACGGCGTGGTCTGAGCCAGCCGTTCCCGCTCGCGGCGCACGAAGCGCACGGCGTCCCGCCGGGAGGCCAGGGCCCGGCGGCGCCGTTGGCCCCGGGAGAGCTGGCCGGGCGCCCGGCCGCCGAGCAGCCGGGCGAGGATGAAGAGCAGCAGGACCAGGGCCATCAGCACGGCCGCCGCCCCGAAGCCGCGCGAGATCATCACCGGGTCCGGCCGGCGGACCGCGTCGAAGGTGAACAGCGGCAGCGAGACCTGGTTGGCCTGGAACGGGTTGACGTTGGTGAACTGGGTGAAGCCGGCGGTCAGCAACACCGGAGAGGTCTCGCCGATGCCGCGGGCCGTGCCCAGGATGATCGCGGTCATCGCGCCGGACCGGGCGGTCGGCAGCACGACGTGCCAGATGGTCCGCCACTGGGAAGCGCCGAGGGCGAGGGACGCCTCCCGCAACGTGCCGGGCACCAGCCGCAGCACGACGTCCGCCGCGCGGATCACGATCGGCAGCATCATCACGCTCAGCGCGAGTGCGGCGGCGAAGCCGGACTTCTGCCGGCCGAGCGCCAGGATCAACGTGGCGTACACGAACAACCCGGCCACGATCGACGGCAGCGCGGTCATCGCCTCGACGATGATCCGTACGAAGCGGCTGAACGCGCCGGGCAGCTCGCTGAGGAAGACCGCGCAGATCAACCCGAGGGGCACGGTGACGGCCAGCGCGATGCCGATCTGCTGGAGGGTGCCGATGATCGCGTGCCGGATGCCGCCGGCGTCGAGCGGGTCGAGCGGACCGGCGGAACGCATGTCCTCCAGATAGAAGTTGAGGTGCGCCAACGGTTCCCGACCCCGGTACAGGGTGAAGCCGACAACGACCACGAGGGCCAGCAGCATCAGGAAGGCGAGGCTGTGCACCACGACGGCGGCGAGCCGGTCCCGGATCACCGGCCCGGACTCGTCCAGCCGGACGAGCACCGCGTAGCTGGTGAGGAACGCGAAGTACCAGAAAACCACGAAGCCGAGGAGGCCATCGAACGGCGCGAGCTGGGTGAAGACCAGCACGGTCAGCCCGAGCGCCGCGAAGGCGGCACCGAACACCGCCATGACGTCGGAACGCCGTACCGTCGTCGTCGACCGCCGTCGCTCGGCCCCCGCCGGACCGGCGACCCGCGCGGGCAGGGTCGTGCCCCCGCCGGGCCGGAGGGGCTCCCGATCGGCGGCCGGTTCGGGGTACGGGCGCCCCGGCCCGTCGAGCAGGGTGGTGCGTTCGCGGCTCATCGTGGGCTCCTCACGCATCGCTGGCCGCGCCGGAGCGGCTGCGGTTGATGATCAGGCCGGCGCCGAAGTTGACCAGCAGGGTCATCACGAAAAGCACCAGGCCGGCGGCCATCAGGCCGGCGATCCCGATCGCGTTCGATTCCGCGTAGCGGAGGGCGATCAACGAGGAGATCGAGCCGCCGCCGTTCTGCAAAATGTGCGGCTGGATGACGAAAACAAACGAGATGACGAGGAATACACCGATGGTCTCGCCGAGCGCGCGACCGAGGCCGAGCATGGTGCCGCCGATCATCCCGCCCCGCCCGAACGGGAGCACGACCGAGCGGATCATCCCCCACTTCGTCGCGCCGAGGGCGAAGGCGCCCTCCCGCTCACCGACCGGCGCCTGGGAGAAGACCTCCCGCATCACCGAGGAGATGATCGGGGTGACCATCATCGCCACGATGATCCCGGCGACGAAGGTCGAGCCGGTGAGGGCGCTGTTGCTGCCGATCGGGTCCCGCGGGTCGTAGCCGTCCACCCGGAACAGCGGGATCCACCCGAGGTAGGTCGCCAGCCACCGGGGCAGCCCCTCGCCCTGCTCGCCGGCGACCAGCAGGTGCGGTTGGAGCAGGTAGAGACCCCAGATTCCGTACACCACACTGGGCACCGCAGCCATCAGGTCAACCACGTTGACCAGGACCGGAGCGATGCGTCGCGGGGCGTACTCGGCAATGTAGAGCGCCGCGCCGGTGGCGAGCGGCACCGCGATCACGATCGCCACCATGCCGATCAGAACGGTGCCGACCAGCACCCCGGCCACGCCGAAGGCGGCGCCCGCCGGGTCCCACTCCTGAACGGTGAGGAACCGCCAGCCCATGGTGCGCAGCGCCGGCAGAGCCCGCAGGGTGAGGAAGATCCCGACCAGCAGCATGATGGCGAGGACCATCAGCCCGCCGGCCCGGATCACTCCCCGGAAGAGCAGGTCCGAGCCCGTACGACGCTGTCGGATCCGCCGCGGGCGGTCGGTCGACGCGGCCGATGGCTCGGCCGGTTCCATGACGACGACGGTCATCGGCCCACGCCTCTCGATCCCTGTTTCGGCAACGGCAGTGGCTGGCCGCTCAGCTTGAGCGGACGTGCCGTCGGCACCACCGCGCCGTGTATCCCGGTGACCGGACTCGGCTCCGGGTACCGACGTCGGTCCCGCCGGACGCTGCGGGTGCCGTCGACGATCTCGGCGTTCGGCAGCGCCTCGAGAAACCGCTCCAGGTTGTAGGTGCACTCCCGGGCCCGCAGGTACGACCGGCTGGAGACGGCGACCAGGACGTCGTCGAGCGAGATCCGCCAGGTCCACTGGCCGGTCGCCGCGACGGTGCCCGCCAACGACACGATCCGGTGGGCGTTGGCCTGCAGATCCAGCACCGCCTCACGGCACGGGGCGTAGAAGTCGTGGTACGTCGCGCTGCGGCCGATCGGCCGGTTGTTCGGCGACACCAGCATCCAAAGGACACCTTCGGTCGTCCGCTCGCCCTCCGGCCCTGGCATCCGCGCGGCGAGGAACACGAAACGTGAGTGCTGCACCCCTGACCCCTTCACTCGAGCGTGCCGGCTGCCTCTCCCCCCGGACTCGGTGCCGGCATCAGCGTCCGCACCATCGGTGACTCGGCGAGCAGCCATCTGCGCACGCCAGACGTGCAGCGCGTGAACAGCACGTACGCAGACATCCACCGTTCGGATACACCCGATCGTCATCAACCGGATGCTCGGGTGATACTGAACCGAATGACGGATTTGCCCCGGCGCGAGGTCGCAACGACGTCAGGCGACACCGACGGACGCTGCCCGCCGGAACGAGCGAGAGAAAGTTGGTCAGCGGCGGCCAGCGGCCCCCCGTCCGCCACTCGGCTCGTGACGGCGAGTGAGCAGCCACACCGTCCCCACGAGGAAGAGCACGCCGGCGAACGCGAGGATCCACCAGAGGTTCGCTACCGAGGCGGTGCCACGGGCGCCGTTACCAACCAGTCGCTGCCCGGGCACGGTGGCCACCGGCGACGGCGTCGCGGTCGCCGGCGCGGGACTTCCAGACACCGCGGCGCCAGAGGGCGTCGGCACGACCAGCGAACCGTCCCCTGTGGGCGTCGGCGCGGACACACCGGCCGGACGGCCGGTACGCCACCGCTTCCCGGAAACGGTGATCTCGGTGACGAACCGCTCGGGGTGCACGCCCTGCGTTTCGCTCACGCACTCCACGACGATCCACCACTCGCCGTCGCGCGGTGCGCCGCCGAGGGCGGTGGCGAACGACCGGTTGGGGCGGGCGGTCACCGGCTGCTGGTCGTACCCGCCCGCGATCAACGGCCGGGCCAGATTGCTGTACGGACCGCCCGGCGGGCCCACCCGCAACTGCGCGTTGCGGCCGAAGCCGCTGGGACACGGCCGGGAGGCGGTCGCGACGGCGAACACCGGCGTGGCGTCGACCGTCCCACTGGTAGCCGAGAGCCCGACCGTACCGAGCGGTGCGGCGACCGCCGGTGCGGGGCTGACGAAGCTGCTGGTCAGCACGATCAGGCTGGAGGCCACCGCGGCGAGGAGACGAAGATTTCGATGCACACCGCCGGTCTAACCGGCCCGCGAAACCGGGCGAGCACGAACGACCGCTCGCCGGACAGACATCAGGTGAACAGGAAACTGGCGCGCCGTTCAGCGCGCCCGGTCACGCCCAGACCTGCTGCGGCTCGGACCGGCGCTCGGCCAGCGACGGGGCCTTGTCGTACTCCCGGACCACGTTGTAGCGGGTGTCCCGCTCCACCGGCTGGAAACCGGCGTCCCAGATCAGGTGCAGCAGGTCGTCCCGGTGCATCGTGTTCGGGGTGCCGTACGAGTCGGCGTCGTGGGTGATCTTGTATTCCACGACCGAGCCGTCCAGGTCGTCCACGCCGAAGTTGAGCGAGAGCTGGGCCACCGAGAGGCCGTGCATCACCCAGAAGCACTTCACGTGCGGCACGTTGTCGAAGAGCAGCCGGGACACCGCGAAGGTCTTCAGCGACTCGGCCGGCGACGCCATCGTGGTCCGGGCCTGGATCCGGTTACGGATCTTGCCGTCCGCCGAGTCGACGAAGTCGTGCTGGTAGCGCAGCGGGATGAAGACCGCGAAGCCGCCCGTCTCGTCCTGCAGCTCGCGCAGCCGCAGCACGTGGTCGACCCGGTGCCGGGGCTCCTCGATGTGGCCGTAGAGCATGGTCGACGGGGTCTTCATGCCCTTGGAGTGGGCCAGCCGGTGGATCCGCGACCAGTCCTCCCAGTGGCAGGCGTGGTCGACGATGTGCTGGCGGACCTCCCAGTCGAAGATCTCCGCGCCGCCGCCGGTCAGCGACTCCAGGCCGGCGTCCATCAGCTCGTCGAGGATCTCGTCGGCGCTCAGCCCGCTGATCTTCTCGAACCACTGCACCTCGGTGGCGGTGAAGCACTTGAGCTTGACGTTCGGCAGCGCCGCCTTCAGCTCGCGCAGCACCTTCGGGTAGTAGCGCCACGGCAGTGTCGGGTGCAGGCCGTTGACGATGTGCAGCTCGGTGAGCTGCTCGTCCTCCATCTCCTTGGCCTTGCGCACGGCCTCGTCGATGCGCATCGTGTACGCGTCCTTCTCGCCCGGCTTGCGCTGGAACGAGCAGTACGCGCACGAGGCGGAACAGACGTTGGTCAGGTTGAGGTGCCGGTTGACGTTGAACATCACCCGGTCGCCGTTGAGCTCGGTGCGACGATGGTGGGCCAGCCGCCCCAGCCAGGCCAGATCGTCGCTGTCGTAGAGCGCGATCCCGTCCTCACGGGTCAGCCGCTCACCGGCGTACACCTTCGCTTCGAGCTCGCGCTTGAGTCCGGCGTCCATCGAAAGCCACGTCCCTTCCACCTGCGGTCCCGGTCGAGCCTACGTCGGCGCACCGACCACCCCGCAGCACGGGCACCACCAGCGACCTACTTCACCAGACTCTCAGGCTCCCGTAACCCGGCGACGCATCGACATCACTACCCCGGTGCGGTAGACAGGGTGGGGCGCGACACCCACTGGTGGCGTCCCGGTCGCCGCGCCCACCGTGCGCGGCACGGCACACCGGACGGGGAGCGGAATGGTCGACAGCGGGCACGGGCGATGGCAGCGACGACGCAGGAGCCCGCTGATCTCGCCAGTGCTGCGTCCCGCGCTCTGGTCGGCCCTGCTCGGCGCCGTCGCGGCGATGGCCCTGGCCACCCCCGGGTACGCCGACCCCGCGCTGCCCAACGCCGTGCCCGACACCGGCTCCCGCCCGGCCGCCGCCGGCGGCCTGCGGCTGCCCGGCGGGGCCCCGGGCCTGGCCGGCCTGCCCGGCAGCACGCCGACCCTGCCGGTCGGCGGCGTCGCCGCCAGCCCGCTGCTGGCCCAGATCACCGCCCTGGAGACGCAGAACGGCCAGCTCGGCGACCAACTGCTCGAGCTCCGCCAGCAGCGCGACGACGCCCGGACACAGCTCACCGCCGCCGAGGGCGAGCTGGCCCGCGCCCGCGACGCCCTGCTCCGGGCCCAGCAGCGCGCTGACACCGTCGCCGCCGACGCCTTCAAGGCCGCCGCCGCCCTGCCGCCCGGCGCGATCGCCGAGGACCTCCAGGGGCTGAGCGTCCTGCAGCGGATCTCCCGCGGCGGGCAGGCCGAGGGCACCACCGCCGCGGCCGGCGAGCTCTCCCGCGGCCGCACGGCCGAGCAGGTGGCCACCCAGGCGGTCGCCTCCGCGCAGGACCGGGTCCGCCGGGCGGAGGAGCAGTTCACCGCGGTGGAGAAGGCGCTGCGGGAGAACGAGCGGAAGCTGGTCAAGCTCCGCGCCGAGAACCAGGCCCAGCTGATCGAGCTGGAACGGCAGCAGGAGGCCGCCGAGCAGAAGCTCGGCGCCGCGTACGTCGAGGGGCAGAGCGCCACCGGCCTGACCGCCAGCCCGCAGGCCCTCGCCGCCGTCCGGTACGCGCTGGCGCAGCTCGGCGACCCGTACCTCTGGGCGGCCGAGGGGCCGGACCGGTTCGACTGCTCCGGCCTGATGTGGGCCGCGTACCGGTCGGCCGGCTACTACGACCTGCCCCGGGTCTCCCGGGACCAGTACTTCGCCACCCGGGCCCGCACCGTGGACCGCAGCGCCCTACTCCCCGGCGACCTGCTCTTCTTCGCCTCGGGCAGCAACTGGACGACCATCCACCACGTCGGGATGTACATCGGCGGCGGCAAGATGGTGCAGGCCCCGTCCACCGGCGACGTGGTCAAGATCTCCACGGTCCGGTGGTCCGGCCTCTACGCCGCCACCCGGGTCGTCGGTGCGGTGCCCGCGCCGGCCACCCCGGCGCCGTCGCCCACCACGCCGGCCCCCGAGCCGACGGACTCGGCGTCGCCGAAGCCGACCACCCCGGCGCCGCACCCCTCGCCCACCTCCACGAAGGCACCGACCCGGCCGCCGTCCACCCCGCCGTCCACCCCGCCGTCCACTCCGCCGACGACCCCGCCCACCACTCCGCCGACGACCCCGCCCACCACTTCGCCGGAGTCGCCGTCGGAGAGCCCGTCGCCGAGCCCGACGACCAGCAGCGCGGAGCCCAGCACGGCGGCGAGCAGCCTGGCCCCGGAGAGCAGCGCCCCGGCCTCGGCCTCGGCGAGCACCGGCTCCTGACCCTCCGCGCCGCGTTCGCACCCGCCCGGTACGCGCTCCGGCTGTGCCGGCGGGTAGGAATGTGGCACCGTGACATCCAGGCACTCCCGGCCCGGCGTCCCGGGTGCGGGTGCGAACGCGGCGCGGAGGGCGAGCATGGGCGAGCGACAGATTCCGGCGGAAACCATCGACCGCGGATCCGTGCCCGAACCGGCCGCCCCGGGCGGTCCCGCCCCGACCGGACCGTCCGGAGTCGACAGCGCGGAAGTGGACGCCTCGGTGGCCGCCCCGGATGCCGCGCCGGCCGGCGACGCCCCACCGGCTCGCGGGAGCACCGACGCGCCCCCGGCCACCCCCGACTCGTCGCCGTCCAGCGCGCCGGCCCGCGCCCGGGCCAGCGTCGCCAGCGTGACCGCGCCACCGCAGGACGGCCACCTTCCGGTGCCGCCCGCCTCCGGCACCACCTACCGGGCCGGCGCGCCGGACACCGCCGACGGCACCCGTACCGGCGGGGAGAGCGCCGCCGCCCGGGCCGAGGGCTCCGGGCCCGTGGTGGGCGCCGCGTCGGTACCCGGCCAGCGGGGCGGCGGCGCGGCGCCGAGCACCCGGGCCAGCGCCTCCGTGCCGGGGCTCAGCCGGATCTCGGCCGAGCAGGCCGCCGCCGGGGCGGCCGGCGCAATCGCCCGGGCCGGCGGCGGGGCCGCCACGGTCTACCGGTCGGCACCGGTCAACCCGGAGCCGCCCGAGCCCGTCCAGCCCCCGGAGCCGGCCCAGCCGCCCACCCCACCGACGCCCGAGCCGGAACCCGCCCCGACCCCGGAGCCCGCGCCCAGGCCGGAGCCCGCCCCCACCCCGGCCCCGCCCACGCCCGCGCCGACCCCGGTGCCGCCGGCTCCCGGGCCGTTCCCCGCGCCGGTGCCGCCGCTGCCGGGTCCACCGCCGGGCCCGCCGCCGGGCCCGCGCCCGACCCCGCCGGGGCCGGTCCCGCCCGTGCCCGGCCCGCCGGTACCCCCGCCGGGCCCGGCGGTGCCGCCGCCCCCGCCGCCGCCCGGCCCGATGCCGGCGCCGCCGTTCCCGCCGCCGCCGGCCATGCCGGGCGCGAACAGGCCGCTCGCCCGCGCCACGGCCCCGGTCTCCGCGCCGCCTGTCGCCGCCCCGCCGCCCGTCGCCGCTCCGCCGACCCCCACCCCGCCGTTCCGGGCCGCCGCGCAGGTCTGGACGCCGCCCGCCCGGGCCGCCGCGCCCGTCTCGGCGCCACCGCCGACGCCGGCCCGGCCGCCGTCGGCTACCTCGGCCGCCGGGCGCCCTTCCTGGGGCGCGCCGGCCGCCGGGACCGCCGGCCAGCCCGGCTCGCCCTACCGGAGCGGGCCGGACCTGGCCAGCACCGGGTACGGCGGCACCGAGGGGCCCGACTTCGCCACGGTCGCCTTCCCGGCCGGCAACCCGCTGGAGAACTCCGGCTCGCTGACCGGGCACATCCTCGCCCAGGGCTGGGCCGACACGCCCGTCGAGCGGTCCCGCAACACCCGGGTGGTGGTCGTCCTGGCCGCCTCCCTGGGGCTGCTGGTGGCGATCAGCGTGCTGATCGTGCTGCTCGCCAACGACGCGATGGACGGGCTGGTGGGCAACATCCTGACCAAGTGAGCCGGCCGGTCCCGGCCCTCGCCGCCGTACGCTCCGCGCATACGTCGGCGAGGGTGAGCCCGCCCACTACCCCCGCGCGATCGGCTGGCGACCTCGCCGGGCCGCCGTACACTGGTCGGGATCACTGACCCGGCGCGTGGTGCGCGCCCATGGGCGATCTTGCGGGCGATTCGGCGGCGTTCAGCCGCAGCGGGCCATCGCGAAGATGCGCCCCGCTCGAAAGGCATTTGTTGACCACCTCCGCTGACCCCGGCACCATTCCGTCCGTCCTCGACCCGACCGCCGGGGACGCCCCCGCCGTCGATGTCGACTTCGCCGACCTGGGCCTGCCCCGGCCGCTGGTCGAGGCGCTCGCCCGACAGGGCATCACCACCCCGTTCGAGATCCAGCGGGCCACCATGCCGGACGCCCTCGCCGGCCGGGACGTGCTCGGCCGGGGCCAGACCGGCTCCGGCAAGACCCTGGCCTTCGGGCTGCCGCTGATCGCCCGGCTCGCCGACCGCAACCGGGCCCGCCCGCTGCACCCCCGGGCCCTGGTGCTGGTCCCCACCCGGGAACTCGCCATGCAGGTCAACGACGCCCTGATGCCGCTCGGCAAGGCCGTCGGCATCTTCCTCAAGACCGCCGTCGGCGGTGTCCCGTACGACCGGCAGATCGACGCGCTGCGCCGCGGCGTGGAGATCGTCGTGGCCACCCCGGGCCGGCTCGGCGACCTGATCAGCCGGGGCGTGTGCCGCCTGGACGACGTCGAGGTGACCGTCCTCGACGAGGCCGACCAGATGGCCGACATGGGCTTCCTGCCCGAGGTCACCGAGCTGCTGGCGAAGACGCCGGCGGGCGGCCAGCGGCTGCTCTTCTCGGCCACCCTGGACGGTGACGTGGACTCGCTGGTCAGGCGGTTCATGACCGACCCGGTGACCCACTCGACCGCCCCGTCGACCGCGTCGGTGTCCACCATGGACCACCACCTGCTGCTGATCCCGCCGCATGACAAGTTCGCGGTGGCGGCGTCGATCGCGGCCCGTTCCGGCCGGACCATGCTCTTCGCGCGTACCCAGCTCGGGGTGGACCGGCTGGTGGAGCAGCTCGCCGCAGTGGGTGTGCGGGCCGGGGGCCTGCACGGTGGCAAGACCCAGCGGATGCGCACCAAGACGCTGGCCGAGTTCCGCGAGGGCCGGATGAACGTCCTGGTCGCCACGGACGTGGCCGCCCGGGGCATCCACGTCGACGGGGTCTCCCTGGTGCTGCACGTGGACCCGCCGAAGGACCCGAAGGACTACCTGCACCGCGCGGGCCGTACCGCCCGGGCCGGCGAGTCCGGCGCGGTGGCGACCCTGGTGCTGCCGAAGCAGCGCCGCACCACGCTGGCCATGCTGGAGAAGGCCGGCGTCGCGCCGGCCGAGACCCGGGTCCGGGCCGGTGACCCGGCGCTGGCCGAGCTGACCGGCGCCCGCGAGCCGAGCGGGGTGCCGGTCCGCGACGAGCCCGAGCCGCGCCGGGCCGCCGGGCAGCGCCGCTACGGCGACCGACCGGCCGGCGAGCGCCGCTACGGCGACCGCCCCCAGGGTGAGCGGCGCTACGGCGACCGACCGGCCGGCGAGCGCCGGTTCGGCGACCGGGATGGGCGCGGCGAGCGCTACGGTGAGCGCCGCTTCGACGGCCGGGGCGACCGCCCGACGGGCGAGCGTTCCTTCGGCGACCGCGGCGACCGCGGCTACGCGGACCGCCCGCAGGGCGAGCGCCGCTACGGCGACCGCGAGGGACACGGTGACCGCCGCTTCGCCGGTAGCGGCGACCGCCCGACCGGCGAGCGGAGCTTCGGTGACCGGGGCGAGCGGCGCTTCGACGGCCGGGGCGACCGGCCGGCCGGCGACCGCTCGTTCGGCGACCGCGGCCAGCGGGGCTTCGGCGACCGCACCGACCGCCCGAACGGCGAGCAGCGCTACGGCGACCGGGGCGAGCCGCGGTTCGGCGACCGGCCGCACGACGAGCGCCGCTTCGGCGGCGAGCAGCGCGGTACGGACCGTCGCGGCGGGTTCCGCCCCGAGGGGCGGGGCCGGGACGACCGGCCGCGCGACGACCGGCCGCGCGACGACCGGCCGCGCGACGATCGGCGTGGCTTCGGCGGCCGGCCGCCGGCGCGTACCCACTGATCCACCCGACCATCCGGCACGCCGCCGCGGAGCTCGCGCTCCGCGGCGGCGTTTCCGCATGCGCTGCCGGTGTCGGCCGGCTGGCGTACCGTCCGAATCATGCCGAGGTCACTCTTCTGGAGCCGGACGGACATCGCCGGTGCCGAGCACGCCGTCCTCGACGGCGGTCCCGGGCTCGTCGCGCACGGCACCCTGCTCGCCGTCGATCCGATCCCCTGGACGTGCCGCTACCAGTTGGCGGCCGGGGCGGACGGGGTCACCAGTTCCCTGGACGTGGCGGTCGAGGGGGCGGGCTGGTCGCGGAGCGTACGGCTGGAGCGCGGCGCGGACGGCTGGCGGGTGACCACCGCCGAGCAGGGCGACCTGGACGCGGCGCTGCGGGCCGCCGGGCACCCGCCGGCCGGGCTGCCCGGCTCCGACGACCCGGACCGGCTGCACGACGCCCTCGACGTCGACCTGGGCGGGTCCCCGCTCTTCAACGCCCTGCCGATCCGGCGGCTGGGGCTGACCGGGGCGGCGCCGGACCTCCCCCACACCGTCACCGTGGCGTGGGTGCTGATACCGAGCCTGGAGGTGGTGCCCACCGAGCAGGTCTACACCCCGCTCGGGCCGGGGCGGGTCCGGTTCAGCAGCGACACCTTCCGGGCCGACCTGACGGTGGACGCCGACGGCCTGGTGCTGCGCTATCCGGGGCTGGCCGAGCGGGCCGACGCCCGCTGAACCGGGGCCGGCTCAGGCCGGCCAGGCGCCGGTGGCCAGGAACCGCTCGACGGTGGCCAGGTGCGGGGCGAGGTCCAGCCCCTGCCCGGCCACCCAGGCGTCGTCATAGTAGGTGCGGGCGTACCGGTCGCCGGCGTCGCAGATCAGGGTGACCACCGAGCCGGTCCGCCCGGCGGCGAGCATCTCGGCGATCAGCCCGAACGCGCCCCAGAGGTTGGTGCCGGTGGAGCCGCCGACCCGGCGGCCGAGCACGGCCGAGCCGGCGCGCATGGCGGCCAGCGAGGCCGCGTCGGGGACCTGGGTCATCCGATCCACCACCGAGGGCAGGAAGGACGCCTCGACGGTCGGCCGGCCGATTCCCTCGATCCGCGAGCCGCGCCCGGTGCGCACCGACCAGTCGGCGGCCTGCCAGGCCGGGTAGAACGCGGAGTTCTCCGGGTCGACCACGCAGAGCTTGGTGGGCAGCCGCCGGTAGCGGACGTACCGGCCGATGGTGGCGCTGGTGCCGCCGGTGCCCGCGCCCACCACGACCCAGGCCGGTACGGGGTGCCGTTCCAGCGACAGCTGCGCGTAGATCGACTCGGCGATGTTGTTGTTGCCCCGCCAGTCGGTGGCCCGCTCGGCGTAGGTGAACTGGTCCATGAAGTGCCCGCCGCTGTCCTCGGCCAGCCAGCGCGCCTCGATCACCACCTTGGCCGGGTCCTCGACCAGGTGGCAGCGCCCGCCGTGGAACTCGATCTGGGCGATCTTCTCCGGGGAGGTGGAGGCGGGCATCACCGCGATGAACGGCAGCCCCAGCATCCGGGCGAAGTACGCCTCGGAGACCGCCGTCGAGCCGGAGGACGCCTCGATGACGGTGGTCTCCGGGCCGATCCAGCCGTTGCAGAGCCCGTAGAGGAAGAGCGAGCGGGCCAGCCGGTGCTTGAGCGAGCCGGTGGGGTGCACCGACTCGTCCTTGAGGTAGAGGTCGATCCCCCACGCCCGGGGCAGCGGGAAGGGCAGCAGGTGGGTGTCGGCGGAGCGGTTGGCGTCCGCCTCGACCGTGGCGATCGCCTCGGTCACCCACGTCCGGCTGGCCTCGTCGCAACGGTCGAGATGAGTCACGCCGGCAACGTTACAAGTGAGCTCGGTTCCGGTCCGGCCCGGCCCGGCGCCGCTGCCGGCGCTGCCCGGCCCGACCGGCGGCCCGGACCACCGGGGTCAGCGCGAGCGCCAGCCGTGGCAGCGCGTCCAGCAGCCGTACCTGCGCGCCGCGCCAGCGCGGCAGGCTGACCACCGGGCGGGGGCGGCGGGCCAGTCGGGCGGCCCGGGCCGCGACCCGCCGCGGCGTCAGCATCGTCCCGGTGAAGGAGGCCAGCGCCCCGGGGTCGTCGAGCCGGTCGTGCAGCATCGGCGTCCAGATCCCGTCCGGGCAGAGGCACGACACGTGTACGTCCCGCAGCCCGGCCATCCGCAGGTCGGCGAGGGTGCCGAGGCTGAACGCCAGCAGCGCGTGCTTGCTTGCGGCGTAGACGGTCTCGCCGGGCGCGGCGACCAGGCCGGCGAGGGAGACGACGTTGAGCACGTGCCCGTGCCCCTGGGCGCGCATCACGGCCAGCGCGGCGAGGGTGCCGGTCATCGCGCCGAGGGCGTTCACCTCCACCACCCGCCGCCGGGTCGCCGCGTCGTGCTCCCAGGACGGCCCGGTGACCAGGATGCCGGCGTTGTTGACCCAGAGCCCGAGCCCGCCGGCCGTCCCGCCGGCCGCCTCGGCGGCGACCTCGGCGCAGGCCGCCTCGTCCCGCACGTCCAGCGCCCGGGACCAGCCACCGAGCGGCGCGGCGGCCGTGGCGGCGGCGCCGGCGTCCAGGTCGGTCAGGAGTACGGCCCAGCCGTCGGCGTGCAGGGCGGCGGCGATGGCCCGACCCAGTCCGCCGGCCGCACCGGTCACCACGGCGGCGCCGCGTACGGGGGTCGTCATCGGCGCAAGGTATCGCCGCCCGGCGGGCGGCGCCAGACCCCCGACGGTCAGGTGGTGGGCGAGGCCAGCGGCTGCGGGCGGTTCTCCCACTTGGTCGACAGGGCGATGCCGGTGCGGGTGGACGCCACGCCCGGGGTGCGGTTGAGCCGCACGATCAGCTGCTCCAGCTCGGCGATGGTGCCGACGCGCGCCTTGAGCAGGAAGGACTCGACGCCCGCCATGAAGTAGCAGGACTCGATCTCGGGCATCTGGCGGAACGTCTCCAGCACGCCGTCGGTGTCCTCGCCGGAGTCCTCGACGATGCCGATCAGCGCGGTCACGCCGAGCCCGATCGCCTCCGGCTCCACCTCCGCCCGGTACGCCCGGATCACCCCGCTGGATTCCAGCTTGCCGACCCGCTCGTGTACGGCCGGGGCGGAGAGGCCGACCTGCCGGGCCAGCTCGGCGTACGACAGGCGGGCGTTGCCGCGCAGCAGGTCGACGAGGCTCAGGTCGATGGCGTCCACGGAGTGTGACCCTAGCCGCCCGGGCGTAACGTCGAGCGTCCGGTACCCGTTGAATATGACAGTGCGTCACAGTTCGCAGATGGACGGTCAAGGGGGCTCGACACCGGTAGCATTTACTAACTTCCCACTCAGTGCGTTTTTCGCGTTTGGCGGACAGGCCAGGTCGCTGGTGCTGTAATTGCCATACGTCCCTCATGACGGCTCTGGGCTCGCACCGGCCGGGGGCAGTGTGTTCAGCCGGGGGCTTCGTCGACGCGAGGAGGGGGCTGTGGACACTGGAGATCGCCTGCTGACACCGGGTGAGGTCGCCGCGTTGTTTCGGGTTGACCCGAAGACTGTGACGCGTTGGGCGGCGGCCGGCCGGATCGGCAGCATCCGGACTCCAGGCGGGCATCGCCGGTTTCGGGAATCCGAGGTGCGGGCCCTACTGGAAGGGGAGGGCATGCTGGACGAGGCGGAGGACATCGGCAAGCCGCGCAACGTCGGCCCCACCGCCTCGACCGGGCCGGGCCCGGCCAACGCCGGCATGTATTGACTGGTGCGAGACGGATACGCGGGCCGGCCGGCAGGTCCGGTCCGCGCCCGTCTGAGGTGAGGTTCCGCCTCGCTACGACCGGTCGGCGGCCAACTGCCCCGACCAGCGCCGGAACAACGTGTGCGGCACGCCGAGGGCGTCCAGCACCTTGCCGGCCACGAAGTCGACCAACTGCTGGGCGGTGGCCGAGGCGCCGGAGCCGTAGAAGCCCGGGCTGGCCGGCAGCACCACCGCTCCGGCGTCGTGCAACGCGATCAGGTGTTCCAGGTGGCTGCGGGTCACCGGCGTCTCCCGGGGCACCACCACCACCGGCCGGCGCTCCTTGAGGTTGACCTCGGCCGCGCGCTGCAACAGGTCCTTGGAAAGGCCGATCGCGATGCCCGCGCAGGCCGCAGTGCTCGCCGGCACCACGACCATCCCGCGTACCCGGTAGGAGCCGCTGCTGGGGCCGGCGGCGATGTCGCCGGCCGGCCAGTGCCGCACGTCGGCGTCGGCGAGGTCGCGGCCCAGCCAGGCGGCCAGGTCCTCGGCCCAGTGGCCGTCCCGGAACGAACGGCCGGTCTCGTCGAGCACGGTCAGCCGGGCGGCCCGGGAGACGATCAGGTCCACCGGCTCACCGGCGTCGAGCAGCCCGTTGACGACGGCCGCCGCGTACGGCGTGCCGGACGCCCCGGAGACCCCGACCACCCATGGTTCGCGCATGCCGTCCAGCCTGCCTGGTCGCCGCCGCGCCCCGCCGGGCGACCCCCCGACGGCTGCGCTCCGTGGCCCCGATGTGCCGCCCCGCGAACAGGGACGACGGCCGCCGACTCGACCTGCCATGCTGCCGTCGGCGACCCGCGCCGTACGGGAGGAATCGAGCAATGGTCGAGGAGGTCCTCCGGTCGCTGCGAGCCGCGTGCCCGATTCCGCCCCGGCTCTCGCCGTACGCGGACCCGGTGCAGGAATGGCTGCTGGACCGGTTGCCCCGGCTGGGGCTGCCGCTGGACGGGACCGCCCGGGAGCGGCTGGACCGGGCCCGCTTCGCCCGGTACGCGGGCCGGCTCTACCCGGACGCCACCGAGCCGGATCTGCGTACCCTGGCCGCCCTCTTCACCTGGTTCTTTCTGGTCGACGACGCCTGCGACGGGCCGGACCGGCTGGCGCCACCGCAGATCCTGGCGCTGCGCGCCGGAGCGTTGAGCCTGCTGCGGGAGGGCCCGCGGGGGCGACACCCCGGGTTCGGTGGGCCGCTGCGCCGGCTGCTGGTCGAGGCCTGGCGGGTGCCCCGCCGCCGGATGCCGGCCCGCTGGCGGCTGCGCTTCGCCGACGCGGTCGCCCACCACCTGGACGGCACGTGGCGGGAGTCGGTGGCCAGGGACCTCGGGCGGCGGCCGTCGGTGGCCGAGTACGTGGAGCTGCGCCGGGCGACGTCGGCGGCGTACGTGTCGTACCCGCTGATCGAGTTCGCCGCCGGGCGGCCGTTGCCGGACCCGGTCTGTCACCACCCGTCGCTACGCCGGATCGGCGAGCTCGGCAACGACCTGCTCTCCTGGTACAACGACCTCGCCTCGCTGGATCGGGACCGGGCCACCTCGGGCGGGCACAACCTGGTGCTGGCGGTGGCCGCCGAGCGGGGGGTGCCGCTGGACGCCGCCGTGTACCTGGTCGCCGGGCGCTGGCGGGCGGCGATGGACCGCTTCGTCGCGCTGCGCGCGTCGGTGCCGTCGTTCGGCCCGGCCCTGGACCCAGCGGTCGCCACCCACCTCGACGGGATCGCCGACGCCGTCCGAGGCACCCTCGACTGGACCACGGAAAGCGCCCGCTACCCCGCCTCCCACGACGCCTGACCCGCACCCGTTGGTGCGCGCGGATCTTGGGCAGCGCGCGGGAGGGTCAGGGGTGGAGGTGGAGGCGGATGACGAGGTCGAGGAGGGCGAAGAGGAAGAGCGCGATGCCGACGAAGCCGTTCGCGGTGAAGAAGGCCCGGTTGACCTTGCTCAGGTCGGTGGGGCTGACCACCAGGTGCTGGTAGCCGAAGGCGACGGCGGTGAGCGCCAGGCCGATCCACCACAGCCAGCCGAAGCCGACCAGCGCACCGAACCACACGAAGAGCGCGAAGGTGACCACGTGCGCGACGGTGGAGGCGTGCAGCGCGAAACGCAGGCCGTACCGCGCCGGGACGCTGTGCACGCCGATCTCCCGGTCGACGTCGGCGTCCTGGCAGGCGTAGATCAGGTCGAAGCCGCCGATCCAGAGCCCCACCGCCGCGCCGAGCAGCCAGGCCGGCCAGGAGCCGTCCAGGGTGCCGGTGACGGCGAACCAGGCGCCGACCGGGCCGACCGCCTGGGCGACGGCCAGGATGGCGTGCGGCCAGTTGGTGAACCGCTTGCCGTACGGGTAGACGACCAGCGGGACCACGGCGAGCGGCGCGAGCACCAGGCAGAGCGGGTTGAGCAGGGCGGCGGCGGCCAGGAAGACCACCAGCGCGACGGCCGCGCCGGTCCAGGCCGTGCGGACGCTCACCGCCCCGGTGACCAGTTCCCGGTTCGCGGTACGCGGGTTCCGGGCGTCGATCCGCCGGTCGAGGATCCGGTTGGCGGCCATCGCGAACGTCCGCGCCCCGACCATCGCCACGGTGATCAGCAGCAGGTCGAGCCAGCGCACCCGCCCGCCGTCGACCCGCATCGCGGTCAGCGCCGACAGGTACGCGAAGGGCAGCGCGAAGACCGAGTGTTCGATCGCGACCAGCCTGAGGAAGGACTTGACCCGGCCCGGCCGTTCGGCCGGAGCGTCGAGGACCGCCATCAGATCCCGTACTCCTTCCAGCGCTTGTCCACCAGGGAGGTGACCTCCGGCGACATGGTCATCTCCTCCGGCCAGCCCCGGGTGTAGCCCTCGGCGGGCAGCTTGCGGGTCGCGTCGACGCCGGCCTTGCCGCCCCAGAACTGCTGGTACGACGAGTGGTCGAGGTGGTCCACCGGGCCTTCGGTGAGCAGCAGGTCGCGGGCGTAGTCGACGTTGCCGAAGGCGCGGAAGGCGACCTCGTTGTAGTCGTGCACGTCGCAGTCGGAGTCGACGATCACGATCAGCTTGGTCAGCGACATCAGGTGCGCGCCCCAGATCGCGTTCATCACCTTCTGCGCGTGCTTCGGGTACCGCTTGTTGATCGACACGATCGCGCAGTTGTGGAAGACCCCGGCGGCCGGCAGGTCGTAGTCGACGATGTCCGGGATCAGCAGCTTGAGCAGCGGCTGGAAGATCCGCTCGGTGGCCTTGCCCAGGCCGTGGTCCTCCTGCGGCGGCTTGGAGGTGACGATCGAGTGGTAGACCGGGTCGCGCTGCGTGGTCATCGTCTCGACGTGCAGCACCGGGAACGGCTCGACCGGGGTGTAGTAGCCGGTGTGGTCGCCGAACGGCCCCTCGGGCAGCCGCTCCCCGGGCTCCAGGTAGCCCTCCAGCACCACCTGGGCGTGCGCGGGCACCTGCAACGGCACGGTGAGGCAGTCGACCATCTCGACCCGCTCACCGCGCAGGAAGCCGGCGAACAGGTACTCGTCGATGTCGCCGGGGAGTGGCGCGGAGGCGGCGTAGCTGACCACCGGGTCGCAGCCGATGGCGATGGCCACCGGCAGCCGCTGCCCGAGCCGCTCGGCGACGGCGTGGTGCGCGGTGGAGTCCTTGTGGATCTGCCAGTGCATGCCCAGGGTGTTGCGGCTGTGCTGCTGGAGGCGGTAGAGGCCGAGGTTGCGCTTGCCGGTCTCCGGGTGCTTGGTGTGGGTCAGCCCGTAGTTGTGGAAGATCCCGCCGTCGCCGGGCCAGACCTGCAGGCCCGGCAGCCGGTTCAGGTCGACGTCGTCGCCCCGGTACACCACCTGCTGGCAGGGGGCGGTCTTCACCTTGCGCGGCGGCACCGACTTGAGCTGCATGACCTTGCCCAGGCCCTCGCGGATGCCCGACCAGCCGACCGGCAGCTCCGGCTTGACCAGCGCGCCGATCCGCTCGCCGATCTCGTCCAGCGACTCGACGCCGAGCGCCATCGCCATCCGCTTCTCGGTGCCGAAGAGGTTGATCGCCACCGGCATCTCGCCCCGGGTGGGACGCTCGAAGAGCAGCGCGGGGCCGTCCGCGCGGACAGTCCGGGTGACCACCTCGCTGATCTCCAGCGTGGGGTCGACGGGGACGCTCACCCGCCGCAGCTCGCCCGCGCGCTCCAGCGCCGCGAGGAAGTCCTTGAGATCGGTGTACGGGAAGCCACGAGCCGCCATGCGGCCAGTCTCCCGCACCGCGGGACGCACCGCCCACACCGGGTCGGCCCGGGCGGTGTGCGTCTCCCCACGCGTCCGGCCAACAGCTCGGGTCGAGGCGTCCCGTCGGGCCGGCCGGCTCCCGTTGGCATGGTCGGCGGGTGGCTGGGTAGTTGAGCCGCCGGTCGAGACGGGGAGCGGCGATGGGCGACGGACGGGTTCCGGCGGGGTTCACCGAGCAGCGGGCTCAGGTCGGCGACGTGGCGATCAACTATGTCCGGGGCGGCCGGGGACCGACCGTGGTGCTGCTGCACGGCTATCCGCAGTGCTGGCGGATGTGGCGGGGGCTGCTGCCGCAGCTGGCCACCTCGCACGAGGTGGTCGCCCCCGATCTGCGCGGCTTCGGCGACAGCGACGCCCCGCCCGGCGGATACGACAAGAAGACCGTCGCCGCCGACCTGCACGGGCTGCTCACCGGGCTGGGCCTGGCCGGCGACATCCGGCTGGTCGGCCACGACCTGGGCACCATGGTCGCGTACGCGTACGCCGCCGCCCATCCCGACTCGGTCGCCCGGCTGGTGCTGACCGAGGCGCCGATCCCCGACGAGAGCATCTACACCATCCCGGCGCTGACCGCCGCCGGACCGGCGGTGTGGAACTTCGGCTTCTTCACCGTCCCCAACGGCCTGCCGGAGCAGCTCGTCGCCGGCCGGGAGGCGCTCTGGGTGGACCGGTTCAGCGACTCGATCATGGTCAACAAGGGCAGCCTCGGCCCGGACGACATCGAGGAGTACGCCCGGCACCTGCGCGACGAGGCGCACCTGCGGGCCAGCTTCGGCTACTTCCGGGCGTTCGGGCAGGACATCGCGGACAATTCCGGGTACCGCACGTCAAAGCTGGCCATGCCGGTGCTCGCCATCGGCGCCCAGGCGAGCCTCGGCGGCCAGGTGGCCGAGCAGGTCCGCCGGTACGCCAGCTCGGTGACCGGCGAGGTCGTCAAGGACAGCGGCCACTGGCTCTTCGAGGAGCAACCGGCGGAACTCGCGGCCCTGCTGCTGCCCTTCCTGCGGGACTGATGGACTGTCGTGCAGGTCAGCGGTTGCGCGCCAAGTCCACGAACGCGCGCCAGGCGGCCGGGCTGAAGGTCAGCATCGCGCCCTCGCGGTCCTTGCTGTCGCGTACGGCGACCACGCCGGGGAAATTGTCGGCCACCTCGACGCAGTCCCCGCCGTTGGTGCTGCTCCGGGTGCTGGTGCGCCACCCGGGCGCCGGTCAGCTCCATGATTCCGCCGCCTTCGCTGGCAACTCGATCGACTGCCGGGGCGGGAGCGCCTCACCCTGGATCGACTCCCAGGACGCCCGGACCGCCAGCACGTCCTCGGCGTGGTCGATCACCTTGCCCTTGAGCTGGTCGTCCAGGTAGGCGACATCCTCCCGGTGGGAAGCGTAGCCAGCGCGAAGGCTCCGGCGACACCGGATACGCGCCGACCGAGGCGGGCACGACCTGCAGCCGCACCCGGGGATGGTCCGTAACCACCTTCACCAGGCGCAGCAACTGCTCGCGCATCACCAGGGGGCCGTCGACCGGGCGGCGCAGCACGTGCTCGTCCAGCACCGCGACGAGCTGCGGCGGTCCCCTGTCCTGGCCAGGTCCTCCTGGGTCATCCGCCGCGCTGCCCGCATGTGCCGCAGCTCCTCGATCAGCACCCGTGACCGCTCGTCCATCCGCACGTCTTCTCACCACCGCGCCCGCGTTTCTCACCGACCTCACCGGCGACCTCGCCAGGCACACAGGACAGCCGAATGCCTTCCGAACGTAGTGGAGTCCTCACTGGACCGTGCACAACGGAGCCGCCCGGATCCCACCCCGGAAGACGGGCGGAAACGCGGAGGGGCCGTCCGGCACGTCGGCGACGGTGTACTCGCTGTGATCGTCTGGCCCCGACCTCGCCGCCGCCGAACCCGAGCCGGCGGCACCCAAGCCCTGGGTCACCAGTGCCGCCCACGATCGTGTTCCGCGACCGTTTGCTGCTGCCCGGTCACCGCCGCTGTGCTGCGGCTCGATCAAGACGAGCCGCGTCGACTGGAGCCATCGGCAAGATTTCGGCGATGGCCGACAACCGGATCCTGATGCGGCGCCGATAAAGAGATGCCGGAGAGAGGAGTCCAGTTGTCGGCAGAAGAGGACGAAGAGTATGTCGAGTACGTATCGGTGGCGCTGAGTAGGCTACGGCGTTCCGCGTATCTGCTCTGCGGCGACGCGCATCGCGCCGACGACGTCGTACAGTCCGCCCTGGTCACGGTCTACCTGCGCTGGTCGAAGATAAGGACGGTCGAGAACCTCGACGGGTACGTGCACCGCATCCTGGTGCGCCGCTACCTCGACGAGACCCGCCGGTCCTGGGCGAAGGTGCTGTTGTCCTGGCGGACGCCCGAGCCGCGGTCATCGGCGGGACCAAGCGTGGAGGACACCGATGCCGTGCGCTCGGCCCTCGCAGCGTTGAGTCGAGGCCAGCGCAGTGTGCTGGTCCTGCGGTTCTTTTGCGACATGTCGGTGCAGGAGACCGCGACGGCGCTGGGCTGCTCCACCGGCAGCGTCAAGAGCCAGACATCACGTGGGCTCGCCACCATGCGCCGCCTTCTGAGTGAGCAGTGGCCCGGCGCTGATCAACGCCGCCTTCAAGAAATGAGGAGTGTGTAATGCATGGCGATGAAGACCGCGACGCTGCGGTAGTCCGTACCCTTTTGTCCACAGTAGCGCCCCCGCCGGGCCGGGTCGCGCCGGCCGGGCTGGTCGCCGACGGCCGGCGGGCCCGTCGCCGGCGCCGGTCGGCGGCTACGGTCGCCGGGGTCTTCGTGCTCAGCCTCGCCACCGTTGGCGGGGTGAGCGCGTTCGACCGCAGCCGGGACGACAGCGGCAGCCAGGTCCTGAGCCCCGCCGCAGTCGGCACCGCGGGTCCTTCCGCCCCCTGCACCGTGGCGGCGTTGGAGCTACCGCCGAAGGCGACGACCGCCGAGGTCAACGCCGGCTCACCGAGCGGTCGCTTCCTGGCCGGGTTCTCCTCGGTCGGAGACGCGCTGGCCACGCCGGTCCGCTGGGACGGCATGCGGGCCGAGCCCATCAAGGTCAACGGGCCCGCCGAGGCCAAGGGCGTCAACGACAGCGGGGTTACGGTGGGTAGCGGCCAGGACGCGGGCGGCCGGTCGATCGCCTGGGCGTACGTCAACGGCAAGGTGATCACGCTGCCGATCCCCAAGGGCTACACCGGCGCGGAAGCGACCGCGATCAACGCCCGCGGGGACGTGGCCGGGGTGCTGTTCGGGGGTGACCGGACGGCAGCGGCCGTCTGGCGCGGCACCAGCGCGAACGTCCAGGTGGACATCCTCCCGGCACCGGGCCGGGCGATGGCGTTCGGCATCTCGGACAGCGGGGTCGTGGTCGGTTCCCTGGACGACGCCAAGAACAGCTCCGCCTACCTATGGGACACTCAGGGACAGGGCAGCCGCCCGACCGTCCCGGCCGGATTCGTCAGTTCGGGCGTGCGCGGCACCCGGGGCGAGTGGGCGTACGGCGTGCTCAGTCGGCTGGTCGAGCAGTCCGCCTCAACCTCGGTGCCGAGCAGGACTCAGCGCGGCGGCGAACGGATCGCGACCTCGCCGCCGCCGAACGGCCCGACCGCAGGCAGCCAGAACGTCGCAGTGGTATGGAACCTCCGGACCGGCCAGGCCACCACCGTGTCGGGTGGCGAGGTCGAGGCCGTCAACTCCGGCGGCGAGATGGTGGTCAACCACGACGACCGGACCGCCTCGCTGCGCTCCCCGGACGGCACGCTCCGCAAGCTGCCCAGCCTCCCCGGTGAGGACAACAGTTATGCCTTCGCGCTCAGCGACGCGGGTACGCAGGCCGCCGGTACAAGCGGGCACAAGCCGGTCCGCTGGCAATGCCAGGCAGGTGGAAACTGATGCGATCCCATTGGCATACCGCCGCACGGTTGGGCCTCGCCTTGGCTGTCCTGGCTGGCGCCCAGGTCACGGCCGGTCAGGCCACTGCGGGCGCCACCAGCGCCGCCGCCCCTCGGGCCAAGCCCGCGCCGGTGGAGCCGGTTCGGACGGTCACCCTGCTCACCGGCGACCGGGTCACCGTGCACGGTGCCGACGCCGCCCGCTATTCGATAACCCGAGGTAAGGGGCGGGAGCACGTCACGTTCGCCGCCACCAGGGCCGCCGGCCACCTGCGGGTGGTACCGAGCGACGCGGTCGGCCCGCTGCGTGACGGACTGCTGGACAGCCGGCTGTTCAATGTGACAACACTGCTCGACAGCGGCTACGACGACCGGGCCGCCGAGCTGCCGCTGATCGTCACCTACGCCGACGGCGCCGCCGGGCGGACCGCGCGGGCCGGCGCGGCCACCGCCGGGGCCCGAGTCGTACGGGCGTTGCCGGGCAAGGGCAACTTCGCGGTACGCGCCGCACGGAGCGACGCCGGACAGTTCTGGCGCAGCCTGCCCGTCGGGACGCGGGCAGCCGCCCCGACCAGCGGCGTACGCAAGGTGTGGCTGGACGGCCTGCGCAAGCCGGCGCTGGCCACCAGCGTGCCGAAGATCGGTGCCCCGGCCGCCTGGCAGGCCGGCTACACCGGTAAGGGCGTGACGGTGGCGATCCTGGACACCGGCGTCGACGGCGATCACCCGGACCTGACCGGCCGGATCGCGGCCTCGAAGAACTTCACCGAGGGCCTTGAGGACGACCGGGACCTGGTCGGACACGGCACGCACGTGGCGTCCACGGTGGCCGGCAGCGGGGCCGCCTCCGACGGAAGCAACCGAGGGGTGGCACCGGACGCCAACCTGGTCAGCGGCAAGGTCTGTGTCGTCTTCGGTTGCGCCGAGTCGTGGATCATGGCCGGAATGCAGTGGGCAGTCACCGAGCAGCACGCGAAGGTCGTCAACCTGAGCCTCGGCAGCCCGGACGGCCCGGAAACGGATCCGCTGGAGCAAACGGTAACCGACCTGAGCACCCAGTACGGCAGCCTGTTCGTGGTGGCCGCCGGCAACGAGGGACCCGCGAAGTCGATCGGCTCGCCGGCAAGCGCCCCCGCCGCGCTGGCCGTCGGCGCGGTGAACCGTGACGACGTCCTCGCCGATTTCTCCAGCCGAGGACCGGCGACCGCCGACGCCGCGGTGAAACCCGAGCTGACCGCACCCGGGGTCGACGTCACCGCGGCCCGCAGCTCGGACGGTCGCCTCGGCACGCCCGGCGACCCGTACGTGACGCTCTCCGGCACGTCGATGGCTACCCCACACGTGGCCGGGGCGGCGGCGCTGCTGGCCCAGCAGCATCCGGACTGGTCCGGCGAGCAGCTCAAGGCGACGCTGATGGCTGCTGCGGTTCGGGTCCCCGACACCGGGGTCTTCGGGCAGGGCGCCGGCCGGGTGGACGTCGGTCGGGCGGTCACGCAGTCGATCACGGCGAGTCCACCGAGCGTGGCGTTCGGGCTGCAACAGTGGCCGCACGCGGATGACGAGCCGGTGACCAGGACCGTCACCTACCACAACAGCAGCAGCGGACCGGTCGAGCTGGCGTTGACCGTCCAGGCCACCGGTCCGACCGGCCAGCCGGCACCGGCCGGGATGTTCACCCTGGCGGCCAACCGGCTCACCGTACCGGCCGGCGGCACCGCCCAGACCACGCTGACCGCCTCCACCCGGCTGGACGCGCCGGACGGCCACTACGGCGGCTATCTGGTCGCCACCGCCGGTGATCTGGTGGTGAACACGCCGCTGTCGATCGGTAAGGAGATCGAAAGCTACAACATGACGCTGGTGCATACCGACCGGGACGGCGCCCCGGCCACCGATGTGGAGCCGATGGTCTTCCGCATCGACGGGGCGACCGAATGGATTCCGGTGCCGGCCAGTGGCACGTTGCGGCTGCCGCGCGGGACGTACATGGTCGGCACCTGGATCTACGAGCCTGACGGTGACCTGACCAACCTGGTGCAGCCCCGACTGGAGCTGACCCAGAACCAGACCGTCAACCTCGACGCCCGGCTGGCCAAACCGCTGAAGGTGACCGTGCCGAACCCCACGGCCAGCTCACTCATCGCGGAACTGATCGTTGGCGTTCCGACCGAGGACAAGGCCGGCATCGCCAGCCTCACGTTCGGCGACTCCTTCGACCAGATGTACAGCGCGCAGCTCGGGCCGGTCGGCACGCACGACGGTGTGTGGGCGAAGGTCGGTAGCCAGTGGGCCCGGGGCGGCGACACCGGCCCGACCGACAGCCCGTACGGCTATCGGCTCGCCTGGTATGTGCGGGGCAGCGTGCCCACAGGGTTTGTCCGGGACGTACGCCCCGAGGAACTGGCCACGGTGCAAGCCTCGTACGCCAGCTCCACCCCGGGATTGCGCGGCCGCTTCACCGCGATCGCCTCGGTCGAGGATCTGCCCAGCGGCGGCTTTCTTGCCGACGTCGATTTCGCGCTGCCCATGACCCGAACCGAGTACTACAACGTTGACACTGGCGTGACCTGGGAGAACGGCTTTCGCGAGCACAGCGCGGACAATCAGCACTTCGTGACCTCACTGTGGGGCGTGGGCCGCTACCAGCCGGGCCGCACCTACCGGGAAAGCTGGAACCGGGGCGTGTTCGGGCCGACCTTCTTCGGACTCGATATCCCGGACGGTGAACCGAAGGGAGTCGCCCGGACGAACAACACGATTCGCGCTTACCTCTCGCTGTACTCGGACACGGCGGACCGGTTCGCGCTCTCGGAAGACGCGGAATATGCCTCCTCGCTCTACCGCAACGGGGTCCTGCTCGGCACGGCGGACGGGTGGGAGAGCACGTTCGAAGTACCCGCCGGCGAGGCCGGCTACCGGCTCCGGCTCGACGCCCGACGCGACGCGCCGTCCAGCCTGGCCACCCGGACCAGCATCGAGTGGACGTTCCGGTCCGCCGCCAGCCCCGGCAGCAGTTCTCCGCTGCCGCTCTCGGTGGTGCGGTTCGCTCCGCAGCTGGACGAGACCAACGCGGCGCCGGCCGGAGCCACCGTCAAGATTCCGGTGACCGTGTACCGCCAGCCGGGTGCGCCCACCGGAATGGTCCGTGATCTCACCGTCGACGTCTCCTACAACGACGGGCGGACGTGGCAGCGGGCAGAGCTGAAGCGGTCCGACGCTGGCGGGATGCTCACCGTGCGTCATCCAGCAACCGCCGGCTATGTGTCGCTGCGGGCCAGGAGCACCGACAGCGCGGGCAACACGGTGGACCAGACCATCATCCGAGCCTACCGGCTGACCGAAGGGTAGGCACCTCCCGGTCCACCTGGTCGATCCACCAACGCGGGGGCGCTGCGAACCGATTTCCCGCCGGTTCGCACCGCCCCCGTTACCTGACCCTCAACACCTTCCGCCTCGCCGGACGCGCCAACATCACCCACGCCCACCGCGACCTGCACGACCGCACCGACACCTTCGCCGTCTACAACATCAACAAACCATTATCAAGACGGACACAAAGGACCAACGCCGACGCCGGGGCCGGGGCCGTGAGTCAACCCCCGCTCGATCTGATCACGAATATCGATCTCGATGATCTGGTGCCCGTTGGTCGCATAGGCCAACGGCGCATCGAGCCTGTCGGCGTACCGGCGCGCCTGCTGGGCCCCTGTACGGAAGTCCTTGGGGCTTGCCTTCGGATCGGTTCGGCCTCGCCGGCGAAGACCCCCAGGCCTTCACCGGTCAGGCGGTCGGCTCCCAGGCGTACCCGGCCAGGGAGGGGTCGAGCGGGGCGTCGGTGAGCCGGTTGGCAAAGGTGGAGATCGTGTACGTGCCGACGCCGAGCACCACGTCGAGGGCGTGCCGGGGGCGCCAGCCGGCGGCGAGGAACGCGTGCAGATCGCTCTCCGGCACCGCGCCCCGGTGGTCGAGGACGGCGACGGTGAACCGGCGCAGCGCCTCCAGCCTCGGGTCGGCCAGTGCCGCGCCGGCCCGCAGCGCGGCGATCAGCTCGGGGTCGGCGCCGTGCCGGGCAAGGGTGGCGGTGTGCATCGCCACGCAGACGTGGCACTCGTTGCGGGCGGCGACGGTCAGCACGACGACCTCCCGCTCGACCGGGTCGAGGTCGGTGGACTCGAAGGTGGCGCTGGCGGTGAGGAACCCCGTGAGCAGCTCGGGGGATTCGGCCATCCGGGCGACGGCGGCGGGCAGGTGGCCGAGCTTGCGCTGCACGCCGGCCATGGTCGGGCGGGCGGCGGCGGGCGCGGTCTCGGGAGTGTGGGCGGTGAAGACGGACATGCCGGCCCCTCTCGGGTACGATGGTCAACGTGGTTGACCAAACAGTAAACGAGGTTGTCGAACATGGCAACACCTGACCCGGAACGCCCCGGCTTCCTGCTGCCCCTGCTGTTGCTGGCCGGCTTCCGTACCCTCATCGACGACCTGCACGCCGAGCTGGCCCGGCAGGGGCACCCGGACCTCCGGCCGCTGCACGGTTTCGTCCTCCAGGCCGTCGGCCTCGACGGCACCACCGCCGGCGAGCTGGGCCAGCGCCTCGGCGTCTCCAAGCAGGCGGCCGGAAAGACCGTCGACCGGCTGGTCGCGCTCGGTTACCTGGAACGCGCCGACGACCCCGCCGACGCCCGCCGCAAGCTGGTCCGGATCACCGCGCGGGGCGCCGACGGGCTGCGCCGCTCGGCGGTGGTCTTCGACGACCTGCGTGCCCGTTGGGCGGCCACCCTGGGCGAGGAGCGGGTCAGCGCGATGGAGGACGACCTGCGGCGGGTCACCCCGCCCCACTTCTTCCGCCTCGACGTCCCCGGCTGGTTCGGCGGCTGACGCGTCCGGTCCTGATCGTCTCAGGCCCCGGCGTAGAGCACGTCGAGATCCACCAGGACAACGTCCGGGCGACCGCCCGCCATCCCCGTCAACTCCGCCGTGAAACCCTCCGCGCTCGCCAGCAGCAGTCGGGTGTCGCTCGCATCGAAGCCGGGCCGCGGGAGCAGCAGCTCGCGCAGCCGACCGAGCCGTTCCAGATCGGGTACGCCCAACCGGCGGCCCCACTTCACCTCACCGATGGCGAGCAGCGGGCGAGGGCCGTCACCGAGCGGCGGCTCGCCGAGCGCGACGAGATCGAGTTCGTGACTGGTCCGGCTGGTGGGATCGGTCAACGTGCCCGAGCTGGCCTCGGCGACCGGCCCGCCGAGGACGTCCGGCTCGGCGAAGCGCACCGACCACTGCCGGACGATCTCTTCGAATCGCGGTCCGAGCACCGCGCTGGCGTACCGGCGCTGCGACCTGCGCCAGACGTCCGCGCCCCGACGTTGCTCCAGCGCCGTCCAGGCCGGTCGCATGACGGCCTGGTAGAAGGTGATGAGTGGTTCGGTGATCCGGTAACTGCTGCGCCCGCTCCTCAGCGGATCCGGCTCCCGGACCAGGAGGCCGGCGTCCTCCAGCACGGTGAGCGGATGTTGCAGCTCGTTCGCCTTCCGCCCGATGTATCCGGCGATTCCGCCACGACTGGCGTTGCCCTCGGCGACCGCGGCGAGCACCGAGTGGTAGAGCGCGGTGTCACGCAGGTCCGGGTCCTCCGCCAACAGGTACCGCGCCTCACGGAAGAGTGGGCGCGCCGGGTTGAGCACCGCCCGGGCGACCCAGGCGTCGAAGTCCTCCAGCCCGGTCGGCGCGTCGTCCTGGACGTACTCCCTCCGGTAGGCAGGCGTGCCACCGACGATGGCGAACACCTTCGCCGCCAGCACGGGGTCGTCGAGGCCCCAGAAGGTGGCCGCCGAGCGGTAGTCGAGGGGCTGGACGGGCAGTTCCAGGCCGGCCCGGCCACGCAGCGGGGCCGAACCGGCGAGGAGACCGCCCATGAAGGACAGGGCCGAGCCGCAGAGCAGGAGGCGGGTCCGCGACCCGACCCGCTCCGGCCGCCCCGGCGTGAGCGCGTGCTGGATGATCGACGGCAGGTCCCGCGCGGCGCGGGCCAGGTATGGGAACTCGTCGATCACCACGGTCGTCGGCCGGTCGCGTCCGAGGGCGAGCAGGGCGTCAACGGCGCCGGCCCAGTCCGTGAGGTGGACCGGTCCGGGGGCGCCCGTGAATGCCCCGATCGCCTCGCCGAGCCGTCGGAGCGACTCGGCGGCCGTCGCCTCGGTGGCACCGAAGTAGAAGCCTCCGGTGGCTCGGGCGAGTTCGTACAGCAGCAGCGTCTTGCCCTGGCGACGCCGACCACTGACCACCCCGAGCGTGGCGCCCGGACGCTCGTCACCGGCGAACCGGGCCAACTCGGCCCACTCGACGTCCCGATCGAAGATCTCCTGCGGCTTCGCCAGCTCGCTCATGCCGTCACCGCATTTCGTAGAAGTACAGTTCTTAGAAGTGTAGTTCTACATTTTGCAGCGCCCAGCCCTGCGGGCCGAGCGGATCGAGCCGGCCGACGTCCCGGAGATCGCCTACCAGGTGACGATGAGCGTCGACCGGGTCCTCACGAGCCGGTCGCGGGAGCCCGACGGGTCACTCGACCCCGGCGTAGGAGTGCAGGCCGGTGAAGAAGAAGTTCACCCCGAACAGGTTCATCAGCACGGTCAGGAAGCCGAGCACGGCGATCCAGGTGGCCACGTTGCGCTTCACGCTCGGGGTGGCCCGGGCGTGCAGGTAGCCGGCGTAGACCACCCAGGAGATGAACGCCCAGGTCTCCTTCGGGTCCCAGCCCCAGGCCCGACCCCAGGCCGCCTCGGCCCAGATCGCGCCCGCGATGACCGCGAAGGTGAAAATCGGGAACGAGAAGGCGTGCAGCGCGAAGGTCAGCCGCTCCAGGCCGGCCGCCGCGGGCAGCCGCCGGCCCAGCGTGTATGGGAAGCTCCGCCGGCCCTGCTCGTACCCGTTGCGGATCAGGAACGCCGCCGCCGGCACCACGCCCAGCAGGAAGAGGCCCGAGCTGAAGACGATCGTCGACACGTGGATGATGAACCAGTACGACTGCAGCGCCGGCATCAGCGGCACCACCTGGACGTAGAGCTTCAGCTCGGCGAAGGCGAGCAGCAGCACCATGACCAGGGTGAGGAAGAGCCCGAGGCGGCGCAGCGCGGGGCGCTTCCAGAGCACCGCCAGCCAGGCCGCCGTGCCGATCCAGGTGACCGTCAGCACGAACTCGTACATGTTGCCCCAGGGCATCCGGTCCGCGGCGATGCCCCGCGTCACCAGTGCGCCGAGGTGCAGCGCGGCGGCCAGCACGGTCACCCAGGCGGCGATCCGCCCGGCCAGCCGGGCCCGCTGGCCCGACCGGCTCCGCCGGGTCTCCCCGCCGGCCGGCGTGGCGGGGGCGTCGACCGGGCCACCGGCAACGCCCACTCCCGCCCCGACCAGCTCGCGGGCGGGGGCGGCGGCCGACACCGCGCGGACGTTGCCCAGCGCGTACTCGACGGCGTGGCCGATCATCGCGACCAGGTACGCCAGGATCGCGAACGTCACCAGTTGGTCGGAGACTGCGGACATCACTCGACTCCCTCTCGTGCCCGCCCGTCGGACCGCCCGTCGTCGCCGACCGCGGCGACGAGCTGCGCGAACTCGTCGGCGAACCCTGGATGCTCGGTGCGCGGCAGCCCACCGGCCTCCACCAAACTACTACCGCCCGTCGGAGATCCACCGTCGGGGTCGCCGGGTGTCACCCGGAACCAGACCCGCCGACGCCGGGCAAAGAGCGAACCCATCAGCCCGGCCAGCAGCACCACGCAGGCACCGAGCATCAGCGTCTGGCCGGGGGCGTACCGCACCGAAAGGGTGATGTACGGCTTGGTGCCCAGGAACTCCAGGCTGCTGCCGTCGTCCAGGGTCCACTTCTCGCCGAGGCCCAGCTTCTTCTCGCCGACCTGCTTGAGCTTGCCGTTGTCGACCTGCCGCTGGTCCAGCTCGTAGACCGACCCGGGGATGCCGGCGTCCAGCCCGAGGTTCCCCCGGAACGCCCGCAGCACCACCGCCGGGTTCCGCTCGGTGGGGTACGTCGAGGAGGTGAAGGGCGGGTTCTCCGGCGCGGTCGGCAGGTAGATCCCGTCGAAGGCAACCTGCTGGTCGGCGGCGCGCTGGCCCGTCTTCGGGTCGACGTTGGCGTCCGGGAAGGCGGCCACGCCCTCGCTGGTGAGGTTGGCATCCCCGCTGGTCAGGAACGGCACGGTGCTGGTCTGGCTGCGCCCGTACCGGTCGGTGTACTTCAGGACCGGGGCGTACCCGTGGCCGAGCAGGTAGACGTTGGCGGAGCCGAGCCGCAGCGGCGAGTTGACCGAGAAGTCGGCCGTCCGCCTCGACCCGTCCGGCTCGTCCACGGTCACCGAGGCCCGGTAGCTCTCCGGCTGCCCGGAGGGGAGGAACCGGGCGTCGAAGCCGTCCAGGCTCAGGCAGAACCCGGGCAGGTCGGCGCTGTCCACCTGCGGGCCGAGCGAGGCCTCGCTGTACTGCTGGCGGGTGTTGCAGAAGGCATTCTCCTCGCCGGCCACCAGCAGCCGGTTGCCGTGCCAGCCGTACCAGGAGCCGAGCGCGACGCCGATCAGCACGGCGACCAGCGAGGTGTGGAAGAGCAGGTTGCCGGTCTCCTTGAGGTAGCCCTTCTCGGCGGAGACCTCGTTGCCGCGTACCTCGACCCGCCAGCGACGCCGGCGCAGCACCGCGGCGATCGCCGCCGGGTCGGTGGGCGCGTGCGCCGGCAGCACGGTGTGCTGCGGCAGCCGCTCCAGGCGCTTCGGCGCGGCCGGCGGCCGGGAGCGCAGCGCGCGCAGGTGGTCGCGCATCCGGGGCAGGATGCAGCCGACCAGCGAGGTGAACAGCAGCAGGTAGATGGCGGAGAACCAGACCGAGCCGAAGACCTCGAAGGCGCCGATCCGGTCGAGCTGTGGGGCCAGCTCGGGGTGCGCGCGGAAGTACTCGTCGACCTTCTCCGGGTTCACCCCGCGCTGCGGCAGCACCGAGCCGGGGATGGCGGCGACCGCGAGCAGGAAGAGCAGCACCAGGGCGGTACGCATGCTGGTGAGCTGCCGCCACGAGTTGCGCAACAGGGCCAGCAGCCGGTTGGGCCGCCGCCGGGGCGCCTGGGCCGGCGGGGTGGCCGGCCGGTCGGCCACGGTCGTCATCAGATGCTCACCTCGCCCACGCCCACGGTCGTCTGCAGCCAGATCACGAAGTTCTGCCACCCGCCGGTGACCAGCGCCAGGCCGATCAGGATCAGCAGGACGCCGCCGACGCGGGTGATCCAGCGGCTGTTGCGCCGGACGGCGCGGAAGACCCCGAGCAAACGGTGGAAGCCCAGCCCGAAGACGACGAACGGTATCCCCAACCCGAGGCAGTACGCCACGGCCAGCACCACGGCCCGGTCGGTCTTGCCGGCCGCCGTGGCCATGCCCAGCACCGCGCCCAGGGTCGGGCCGGTGCAGGGCAGCCAGCTCAGCGCGAAGACCGCACCGAGAACCGGCGCCCCGAGCAGCCCGGCGGCGGGCAGCCGCCGGATGCGGAGCTCGCGCTGCATGCCCGGCACCACGCCCAGGTAGCTCAGCCCGAGCAGCACGACCAGCGCGCCGATGACGATCTCCAGGGTCCGCTCGTGGTCGTAGAAGACCCGGCCGAAGCTGGCGAAGAGGATCGCGGTGGCGGTGAAGACCACGGTGAAACCGGCGATGAAGAGCATCGTCCCGGCGAGCACCCGCCCCTTGACCGCGGCCACCTGCCGGGCGGCCACGGGCGTCGCGACGGCCAGCCCGCCGCCGGCCGCGCCCGCACCGGCGGGCGGGGTCACGCCGCCGGCCGGCGGCGCTTCGGCGCGCGCCCGGCCCTCCAGGTCCGCGCCGGCGAGCCCGGTCACGTACGACAGGTAGCCGGGCATCAGCGGCAGCACGCACGGGGAGAGGAAGCTGACCAGCCCGGCGAGCGCTGCCGCGCCGATGGCCAGTAGCAGCGGACCCGACTCGGCGACCTGGCTGAACGTCTCGCCCATCAGCGGGAACCGGCGGCCGGCTGCTCGGCGGCGATCCGCTCGACGATCGGTTGCAGGCCGTCCTGCTTGACGGCCGCCCGGATCACGGTGGCGACCCGGCCGTCGCGGTCGAGCACGACGGTGGCCGGGACGGTGTTCGGCGGGATCTCCAGGGCCAGCGCCAGCCGGCCCGCCGGGTCGAAGAGGCTCGGGTAGGTGACCCGGCCCTCCTCGAAGGCGATCGCCTTGTCCCGGCTGTCCTGCACGTTGATGCCGAGGAAGGTCACGCCGGAGCCCTTGGTGGCCTGGTAGGTGGCCTCCAGGTCGTCGGCCTCGGCGCGGCAGGGCGCGCACCACGAGCCCCAGAAGTTGAGCACGACCACCTGGCCGCGGGCCTGGGAGACGTCGTACCGGCCGCCGGTGAGCAGGTCACCGGCGATCTTCGGAGCGGCTGAGCGCTGCTCCGGCGCGCACGCGATGATGCCGCCGTCGTTGGCGCAGCGGCTCTCCCCGCTCTCGGAGGAGCAGCCGACCAGCGCCGTCACAGCGGTGACGGCGGCGAGCAGGGCGACGATCGGCCTCCGGGAACGCATCAGGCCCCCTTGGCCGTCCGGGCTGTCGTCGACATCGCGATCAGGTGCGCGGCGGGCTCGGTGTAGCCGATCCCGGTGACCTTCGCGCCGTCGAAGTGGAACGAGGTGAGGCTGGCCAGCCCGCACTGCCGGCGGCGCGGGTCGTGCCAGAGCCGCTTGCGCTCGACGTGGCGCCGCAGCGTCCAGATGGGCAGCTGGTGGGAGACCAGCACGGCCTCGCGCCCCTCGGCGGCGACCCGGGCGGCGTGCAGCGCGGCGAACATCCGCTCCGCGATGACCCGGTACGCCTCGCCCCAGGAGGGCGTCACCGGGTCGCGCAGCACCCACCAGTTGCGCGGGTCGCGGAACGAGCCGTCGCCCGGCGAGACCTTCTTGCCCTCGAACCAGTTGGCGCTCTCGATCAGCCGCTCGTCCGCCCCGACGGGGAGCCCGAACTGGGCGGCGATCGGCTCGGCGGTCTGCTGGGCCCGCTCCAGCGGACTCGCCACCACGTGCACGATCTCCCGCTCGGCGAGCACCTCGGCGGCCGCCTTGGCCATCTGGACGCCCAGCTCCGAGAGGCGGAAGCCGGGCAGCCGTCCATACAGGATCTGGTCCGGGTTGTGCACCTCGCCGTGCCGGAGCACGTGGACAACCGTTGCGCTCACGTTCCCTACCTTCCGTGGCCCGCCGCTGCCGCCGCGTTGGCCGCCGCCGGCATCGCGGCGGCGATCTGCTCCAGTGCGGCGTCGTCGATCGCCGCCGAGACGAACCACGACTCGAATGCGCTCGGCGGCAGGTAGACACCGGCGGCGAGCATCGCGTGGAAGAACGCCTTGAACGCGGGCACCTGCTGGGTGCGGGCGCTGTCGTAGTCACGCACCTCGGCGTCGGTGAAGAAGACCGAGAACATGTTGCCGGCGTACGACAGCCGGTGCGGGACCCCGGCGGCGGCCAGCGCGTCGGTGGCGAGCCGGCCCACGGCGGCGGCCGTGCCGTCCAGCCTGCGGTAGAGCGCGTCGTCGGCGAGCCGCAGGGTGGCCAGGCCGGCGGCGCAGGCCAGCGGGTTACCGGAGAGCGTGCCGGCCTGGTAGACCGGGCCGGCGGGGGCCAGTCGGGCCATGATCTCGGCACGCCCGCCGAACGCCGCCGCGGGCAGCCCGCCACCCATGACCTTCCCGTACGTCCACAGGTCGGCATCCGACGGGTCGAGGCCGTGCCAGCCGGCGCGGGAGACCCGGAAGCCGGTCATCACCTCGTCGACGATGAGCAGCGCCCCGTCGGCGTGGGCGATCGAGGCGAGCCGCTGGTTGAAGCCGTCACGCGGGGCAACCACCCCCATGTTGCCGGCGGCGGCCTCGGTGATCACCGCGGCGATGTGCCGGCCCTCCTCGGCGAAGACCTTCTCCACCGCCGCGAGGTCGTTGTACGGCAGCACGATGGTGTCGCCCGCCGCCGCGCCGGTGACGCCGGGCGAGTCGGGCAGCCCGAGGGTGGCCACGCCGGAACCGGCGGCGGCGAGCAGCGCATCGGAGTGCCCGTGGTAGCAGCCGGAGAACTTGACGATCTTGGAGCGGCCGGTGAAGCCGCGGGCCAGCCGGATCGCCGACATGGTGGCCTCGGTGCCGGAGTTGACCAGCCGGACCTGCTCGACCGGGGTGCGGTCGACGATCTCGGCGGCCAGTTCGACCTCGCCGGGGGTGGGGGTGCCGAAGCTGGTGCCCTTGCCGGCGGCCTCCCGGACGGCCTCGACCACCTCGGGGTGGGCGTGGCCGAGGATCAGCGGGCCCCAGGAGCAGACCAGGTCGACGTAGCGCCGGCCGTCGGCGTCGTACAGCCAGGGCCCCTCCCCCCGGACCATGAAGCGCGGGGTGCCGCCGACGGCACGGAAGGCGCGCACGGGAGAGTTCACCCCGCCCGGCACGATGGCCTTGGCGCGGTCGAACAGGGCCTCGGAGGCCGGCGCTTCGGCCGGGTAGCGGCCGGATCCGGCGGAAAAGGTGTCGGTCACGATGCCGCCATTGTGTCAGCGCCGGGCCGGCGATCGGCAGCCACCCCGGGGCGGGGTTACCAGACTCACCCCGGCGCGTGCGCCTGTCGGCGGAACAGTCTCACCGGGTCGAGCTGTCGAGATCGCGATAGGCTGGCCGGGTGGATCGTGCCGAACTGTCCATCACGCTACACCGGACGGGCGATGAAGTGGTGCTTCGCCTGGCCGGTGAGATCGACCTGCTCACGGCCGGCCAACTGTCGACCGTCGTCAACGAGGTGCTCGCCGACCCCCCGCCGCGCATCGTCCTCGACCTGGGCGGCGTCTCGTTCTGCGACTCCCAGGGCCTCGGCACCCTGGTGGTGCTCAGCCGCAAGGCCAGCCACGCGCGGACCCTGCTGGTGCTCAGCAACGTCGGCGACTTCCTGCTCCGCGTCCTGGACATCACCGGCCTCCGCTCCGCCCTGATGATCCGCAACGAGACCGTCCTCTGAACTCATGGGATTGGCGGCGACGTCGATCTCCCGAGCCGCCGCCAACCTCATGATCAACGAGGTGCGGGTCAGGTGGTGGGGACGTCGCGGCGGCGGAAGCTGGTCAGGCCGGCCGCGGCCAGGAGCAGGGCCAGGGCGGTGAGGGCGAGCAGCGGGGTGGCGGTCCAGGAGCCGCCGAGCACCTGCGGGGTGTGGGTGAACGGGGAGACGTCCAGCAGCCACTGGCTCAGCTTCAGCACCGCGCCGAGCTGACCGAGCAGCACGCAGACCACGAGCACCCCCCAGGCCACCGGGGCGAACCGGGGCAGCAGCCCGTAGAGCAGCACCGCCAGGCCGGCCAGCACCCAGGCGGCCGGCACCTGCGCCAGGCCCGCGCCGAGCATCCGGGGCAGCTGGCGCGGCACGTCACCCACGCTGATCCCGTAGGTGAGCCCGGTGGCGAGCCCGGAGACGGCCAGCACCACCACCGGCCCGAGCAGGGCGAAGAACAGGTGCGAGGCGAGCCAGCGGGACCGGTGCACCCCGGTGGCCAGCAGCGGCTCCGCCCGCCCGGCGGTCTCCTCGGTGCGCATCCGCAGCGCGGCCGCGATGCCGTAGCCGGCGGCGGCCAGGCCGACGAAGGCGAGCGCGCTACCGAGGTACGCCTCGGCGAGCGCGGACGTACCGCCGAGCCGGGCCATGATCTCCTTCAGCTGGGCGTTACCCTCGACCGATCTGCCGGCGGCCTCCGCCGCGCCGCCGAGGATCAGCCCAAGCAGCCCGAAGCCCACCGACCAGCCGAGCAGTTGCCCGCGGTGCAGCCGCCAGGCCAGCCCGAACGGCCCGGACAGCCCCCGGCCGGCGTGGGCCGGCCCGAGCCGGGGCGGCAGCAGCCCGGCGCCGAGGTCGCGGCGCACCGACAGCGGGTACGCGAGCGCGGCGAGCAGCATGCTCAGCGCGACGGGCAGCGCCAGCACCCACCAGCGCTCGCCCTCGTAGGCCCGGACGCGCGGGGCCCAGCCCAGCGGCGAGAGCCAGCTCGGCCAGTCCCGCTTCGCGGTGTCCCCGGCGAGCCGCAGCGCGAAGGCCAGGCCGAGCACCGCGACCGCGATCCCCCGCGCGCCCCCGGCCGTCTCGGTGAGCTGGGCGGCGAGCCCACCCACGGTGGCGAAGACGACCCCGACCAGCGCGGTCGACAGCCCGTACCCGAACGAGCCGGCCGCCGGCAGGCCGGTGGCGAGCAGGCCGGTGGCGGTGAGCAGGCCCAGCAGCAGGTTCGCCGCGTACGTGACCAGCAGCGCGGCGGTCAGGTCGGCGTACCGGCCGAGCACGGTGGCGCCGAGCAGTTCCCGGCGACCGGCCTCCTCCTCGGTACGGGTGTGCCGGATGACGGTGAGCAGGCTGACCAGCCCGACGATCAGGGTCAGGAAGCCGCCCCGCTGGGCGGTGAGCGCGCCGACGCTGTCGCCGTACACCGGGCCGAGCAGGGCGACGATCGAGGGGTTCGTCGCGGTGCCGGTGAGGTACGCGGCCCGGTCGGCGGCAGTCGGGAAGAGCTCGAAGAAGCTCGTCGCGTACGTCACCGGCAGCACGGCCAGCACCAGCACCCAGAGCGGCAGCAGGACGCGGTCGCGGCGCAGGATCAGCCGGACCAGGTGACGGGTGCCGGTGAGGGTGCTCATCGGGTCGCCCCCGCCGGCTCGTCGGTCGTCGTCCCGTAGTGCCGCAGGAACAACTCCTCCAGCGTCGGCGGCTGGCTGACCAGGCTCCGTACGCCCAGCTCGGCGAGCCGGCGCAGCGCGGCGTCCAGCGCCGGGTTGTCCACGTCGAAGCGCACCCGGTTGCCCTCCACCCGCAGGTCGTGCACGCCGGCGAGGTCCGCCAGGCCGTCCAGCGGGGCGGCGACCTCGGCGTCGATGGAGGTGCGGTGCAGGTGGCGCAGCTCTGCAAGGGTCCCGGTCTCCACGTTCCGCCCGTTGCGGATGATGGTGACCCGGTCGCAGAGCGCCTCCACCTCGGCGAGGATGTGGCTGGAGAGCAGCACCGTCCGGCCGTCCTGCTTGGCCCGGCGCACCCACCGCTGGAAGACCTCCTCCATCAGCGGGTCCAGCCCGGAGGTCGGCTCGTCGAGGATGAGCAGCTCGACGTCGGAGGCCAGGGCGGCGACCAGGCCGACCTTCTGCCGGTTGCCCTTGGAGTAGGCACGTCCCTTCTTGCGCGGGTCCAGCTCGAACGACTCCAGCAGCTCGGCGCGGCGCTTCGGGTTGAGCCCGCCGCGCATCCGGCCGAGCAGGTCGATCACCTCCCCGCCGGAGAGGTTCGGCCAGAGGGTCACGTCGCCGGGGACGTACGCCAGCCGACGGTGCAGCGCGACCGCGTCGCGCCACGGGTCGCCGCCGAGGAGTCGGACGGCCCCCGCGTCCGCCCGCAGCAGGCCGAGCAGCACCCGAATGGTGGTCGACTTGCCGGAGCCGTTGGGGCCGAGGAAGCCATGCACCTCTCCGGCGCGGACGCTGAGGTCGAGACCGTCGAGCGCCCGGGTCCGGCCGAAGGTCTTGACCAGGCCGGTCACCTCTATGGGAGTTTCCATGCATCAGAAGCTACACTCGTTTCACAAACTCGTGAAGACATTGAGATCCGAGGCGCGATCGACGTCCGACCCGCAGTGAGGAGCAACCGCCGATGGCTGACGACCGCCGTCCCGCCCCCGACGCCGAGGAGGTCCACCTCTTCGTCGAACGGATGGCGATGGCCTTCGCCGACGTCGGCTTCCCCCGGATGGCCGCCCGGGTGCTGTTCACGGTGATGAGCGCCGACGAGCCGCTGACCGCCGCCGAGATCGGCGAACAGCTGGGGGTGAGCGCGGCGGCCGTCTCCGGGGCCGTCCGCTACCTCACCCAGTTCGGCATGCTGCTGCGGGAGCCGGTGCCCCGCTCCCGCCGGGACCGCTACCGGGTGCCCGACAACCCCTGGTACGAGGCCACCATCACCAAGACCGGCCTCTACAAGAACTTCATCGACATCGCGAGCGCCGGCGTCGATGCGCTGCGCGGCCCGGTCACGCCAGGCGGCGAACGGGTCGCCGAGATGCGCGACTTCTTCGTCTTCGTCCAGGAGGAGATCGACTCGCTCGGCGAACGCTGGCGCATTCGCCGAGCCGCCGCGGGCCACGCCCCCCGCGCCGACTCCTGACGGCCGCACTTCCACGGAAAGATGTGGCCATCCTCGCGGGAATGGCCACTCTTTCTCGGAAAGTGCGCGGATCTTGGGGGGTGGGGGTGGGTCAGGCGGTGTTGCCCCAGCGGGCCTGTTCGAGGAGTTCGACGGCTCGGTCGCGGGCGTTCAGGTCATCGTTGGCGCGCAGGAGCGCGGTCGCCTCGTCTACGGCGTCAGTGAGCACGCGCCACTGGGCGTCCCGCTCCCGGACGAGGTCGGACTGCGCGGCCAACTGCCGGGTCTTCACCCACAGCTCCACAAAGACCGACACCTTGGCCCGCAGCACCCACGGGTCGAAGGGCTTGGTGAGGTAGTCCACCGCGCCCACCGCATAGCCCCGCAGGGCGAGCTGCGCGTCCTTGTCGGCGGCGGTGAGGAAGATGATCGGCACGTGCCGGGTCCGCTCCCGCCGCTTGATGTGGCTGGCGGTCTCGAACCCGTCCATGTCCGGCATCTGGGCGTCCAACAGGATCACCGCGAAGTCGTCCACCAGCAACTGCTTCAGCGCCGCCTCGCCGCTCTCCACGGCGACCGACTGCACCGGCAGGCCCTGGAGGATGGCCTCCAGGGCCATCAGGTTCTCCCGCCGGTCGTCCACCAGCAGTGCCTTGGCTGTCTGCGTCACGGATTCTCCCCGCCTCGGCTGCCACCGATCCACGACGCCATCCGCTCGATCAGCCCGTCCAGGTCCACCGGCTTCGTGATGTAGTCACTGCCACCGGCCGCGAGCGCCGACTCGCGGTCGCCCGGCATCGCCTTCGCCGTCAGGAAGACGACCGGCAGGTCCGCAAAGCGGTGATTGCGGCGGATCTGCCTCGTGGTCTCGTACCCGTCCTGGTCCGGCATCATCGCATCCATCAACACGATGTCCACCTCCGGATGCTCGGCCAGCAGGCGGACACCATCCGCCCCGTTGTCCGAGTACAACACGGTCATGCCGTGCAGCTCCAACGCGGAGGTCAGCGCGAAGACGTTCCGGACGTCATCGTCGACGATCAGCACGGTGGCGCCGTCGAGCTGCCGGGTGGCCGGGGCCTGCGGCGGTTGGGGCAGCAGCTCCATCGGCGGCATCAGCAGCGACGAGGGCAGGCCCGCGCGCTGCGGCGACGGGGCCTGCGGCGCCACCACCGCGTCCGGGGCCAGCACGTCGGGTACGAAGAGGGTGAAGGTCGAGCCCTGACCGGGCGCCGACGTGACGCTGATCGCGCCGCCCAGCAGGCGGGCCAGGTCCCGGCTGATCGACAGCCCCAGCCCGGTCCCGCCGTAGCGGCGACTGGTGGTGCCGTCGGCCTGCTGGAACGCCTCGAAGATCAGCGACAGTTTGTCGTCCGGGACGCCGATGCCGGTGTCGATCACGGTGAACGCGATCACCTGCCGGGCGTTGGTCAGCGCCGGCACGTCGAAGACCGCGCCCTCAGGCGCCGGGGCGATCCGCAATGTCACCGCGCCGTTGTCGGTGAACTTGACCGCGTTGGAGAGCATGTTGCGCAGGATCTGCTGCAACCGTTGGGCGTCGGTGACCAGCGCCGGCGGCAGCTCCTTGGCCACCCGCACCTGGAAGTCCAGGCCCTTCTCCTCGGCCTGCGGGGCGAACGCCTGCTCGACGTACCCGCGGATCTCGTCGAACCGGATCTCGGTGGGCTGGACGTCCATCCGGCCAGCCTCGATCTTGGACAGGTCCAGAATGTCGTCGATCAGGGAGAGCAGGTCGGAGCCGGCGCTGTGGATGGTGCGGGCGAACTCGATCTGCTTGCGGGTCAGATTCTGCTCCGAGTTCTCGGCCAGCAGCCGGGCCAGCAGCAGCAGCGAGTTCAGCGGTGTACGCAGCTCGTGGCTCATGTTGGCCAGGAACTCCGACTTGTACGCCGAGGCCCGGGTGAGCTGCTGCGCCTTCTCCTCCAGGCCGAGCCGGGCCAGCTCGATCTCCCGGTTCTTGGTCTCGATGTTGCCCTTCTGCTCGGAGAGCAGCTTGGCCTTGTCCTCCAGCTCCGCGTTGGTGCGCTGCAACTCGGCCGACTGGTCCTGCAACTCCAGGGCCAGCCGCTGCGACTGGGCCAGCAGTTCCTCCGTACGCCGGTTGGCCTGGATGGTGTTGACCGCGATGCCGGTGGTGAGCACCAGCCGCTCCAGGAACTGCAGGTGCAGTTCGGAGAAGCGGGCCACGCTGGCGAACTCGATCACGCCGAGCAGTTCGCCCTCGAAGAGGACGGGGAGCACGACCAGATCGGCCGGGGTCGTCTCGGCCAGCCCGGACCGCAGGGTGAGCCGCCCGTCGGGCAGCGCGTTGACCCGGATCGTGCGGCGGGACAGTGCCGCCTGGCCGACCAGCCCCTCCCCGGGCCCGAAGGTCACGTCGTGTCCACGGGCCACGTAGCCGTAGGAGGCGGTCAGCCGCAGCCGCATCACGCCCTCGGAGGTGTCCGCCAGGAAGAACGCGCCGAGCTGCGCGTCGACCAGCGGGGTCACCTCCATCATGATCATGCGACAGACCTCGCCGAGGTCACGCTGGCCCTGGAGCAGGCCGCCGATGCGGGCCAGGTTGGAGTCGAGCCAGCCCTGCTCGGCGTTCTCCTTAGTCGTCTCCCGGAGGGTGACGATCATCTGGTTGATGTTGTCCTTCAGCTCGGCGACCTCGCCCTGCGCCTTGACCGCGATCCGCTGGGTCAGGTCGCCGCGGGTCACCGAGGTGGACACCTGCGCGATCGCCCGCAGCTGGGTGGTGAGCGTCGAGGCTAGCTGGTTGACGTTCTCGGTGAGGTCACGCCAGGTGCCGGACACGCCCTTCACCTGGGCCTGGCCGCCGAGCTTGCCCTCGATGCCGACCTCGCGGGCCACCCGGGTGACCTCGTCGGCGAAGGAGGAGAGCTGGTCCACCATCGTGTTGACGGTGTTCTTCAGCTCCAGGATCTCGCCCTGCGCGTCCACCGTGATCTTCTGACCGAGGTCGCCCTTCGCCACGGCCGTGGTGACCGAGGCGATGTTGCGCACCTGCGAGGTCAGGTTCGACGCCATCGAGTTCACGTTGTCGGTCAGGTCCCGCCACGTACCCGAGACGCCCTTGACCTCCGCCTGGCCGCCCAGCTTGCCCTCGGTGCCCACCTCACGGGCCACCCGGGTCACCTCGTCGGCGAACGACGACAGCTGGTCCACCATCGTGTTGACCGTCGACTTCAGCTCCAGGATCTCGCCCCGGGCGTCCACGGTGATCTTCTGCGACAGGTCGCCCTTCGCCACCGCCGTGGAGACCTGGGCGATGTTGCGCACCTGGGCGGTCAGGTTCGACGCCATCGAGTTCACGTTGTCGGTCAGGTCCCGCCAGGTGCCGGCGACGCCGCGCACCTGGGCCTGCCCGCCCAGCTTGCCCTCGGTGCCCACCTCACGGGCCACCCGGGTCACCTCGTCGGCGAACGACGACAGCTGGTCCACCATCGTGTTGACCGTCGACT
>NZ_JBEYTI010000023.1:0-28363 GCF_040642975.1 Micromonospora sp. NPDC047548 | reverse complement strand
ACTTCAGCTCCAGGATCTCGCCCCGGGCGTCCACGGTGATCTTCTGCGACAGGTCGCCCTTCGCCACCGCCGTGGTGACCGAGGCGATGTTGCGCACCTGCGAGGTCAGGTTCGACGCCATCGAGTTCACGTTGTCGGTCAGGTCCCGCCACGTACCCGAGACGCCCTTGACCTGGGCCTGGCCACCCAGCTTGCCCTCGGTGCCCACCTCGCGGGCCACCCGGGTCACCTCGTCGGCGAACGAGGAGAGCTGGTCGACCATCGTGTTGACGGTGTTCTTCAGCTCCAGGATCTCGCCCTGCGCGTCCACCGTGATCTTCTGGCTCAGATCGCCCTTCGCCACCGCCGTGGAGACCTGCGAGATGTTGCGCACCTGGCTGGTCAGGTTGCCGGCGAGCTGGTTGACGTTCTCCGTCAGGTCCCGCCAGGTGCCGGAGACGCCCCGCACCTGGGCCTGACCACCCAGCTTGCCCTCGATGCCCACCTCGCGCGCGACCCTGGTCACCTCGTCGGCGAACGACGAGAGCTGGTCCACCATCGTGTTGACGGTGTCCTTCAGCTCCAGGATCTCGCCCTGCGCCGCCACGGTGATCTTCTGCGACAGGTCGCCCCGGGCCACCGCCGTGGAGACCTGGGCGATGTTGCGCACCTGAGCGGTCAGGTTCGACGCCATCGAGTTGACGCTGTCGGTGAGGTCCTTCCAGGTGCCGGCGACATTCGGCACCTCCGCCTGACCGCCGAGCTTGCCCTCGGTGCCCACCTCACGGGCCACCCGGGTCACCTGCTCGGCGAAGAGCCGCAGGGTGTCGGTGAGGGAGTTCATCGTGTCGGCCAGCTCGGCGACCTCGCCGCGCGCGCCGACGGTGATCTTCTGCGACAGGTCGCCCTTGGCCACCGCCGTCGCCACCTGCGAGATCGACCGCACCTGGCCGGTCAGGTTCGACGCCATGGTGTTCACCGAGTCGGTGAGGTCCTTCCAGGTGCCGGCGGCGCCCCGGACGTCGGCCTGGCCGCCGAGCTTGCCCTCGGTACCCACCTCACGGGCCACCCGGGTCACCTCGTCGGCGAAGGACGACAGCTGGTCCACCATCGTGTTGACCGTGCGGCCGATGCGCAGGTACTCACCGCGCAGCGGGCGACCGTCGATCTCCAGCGCCATGTGCTGGGAGAGGTCGCCGTCCGCCACCGCCACGATCACCCGGGCGATCTCCGTGGTCGGCCGGCCCAGGTCGTCGATCAGCGAGTTGATCGCCCGCTGCCCCTCCGCCCAGGAACCGTCGAACCCCTCCTCGTCGAGCCGTTCGGTGAGTCGGCCGTCCCGGCCGACGATCCGGCTGATCCGGCGCAGGTCCAGGTGCTGCCGCTCCTGGATCGACACCACGTCGTTGAAGGCCTCCGCGACCTCGCCGGCCGCACCCGCCCGCCGGGGCAGGCGGACCTTGAAGTCGCCGCCCCGTACGCGGCGCAGCGCCTCCGCCAGCTCGACGAGAAGCGCCGCGTGCTCGGAGCCGGAGGGATCCGCGGTCACCGACTGTTTCGCGCTCATCATTCCTCGCTCAGCTCGGGGCCTCTGGCACATGCCGACACGCCGCCATCCCATCATTGTGCCCGCGCGGGCGTCGACACCACGGACGCGAAGTGCGCCGCGCGCCCCGCGTGGGGCGTCCGGGCCTCGGCGTCCGGCTTGGCACCTCGGCTGGCGGCGGAGGAGGATACGAGGGTGTCAGCGGAGACGGGGCCCGCGACGGACGGGGGCCGGGACGAGCACGTCCGGCGCGTCCGGCTGCCCGCCGACCGGCGTACCCCCGCCGCCGCCCGGGCGCTGGTCCGCTCGGTGCTGGCCGAGGCCGACCTCGACGACCTGCTCAACGAGGCGCTGCTGCTGACCACCGAACTCTCCACCAATGCGGTGGAGCACGCCCGCACCGAACTGGACATCGAGGTCCTCGCCGACCCGGTCGGGCTCACCGTCACCGTCTCCGACTTCGCCACCGGCCCGGTCGAGGAGCTGGTGGTCGGCATCCGCAGCGACACCGAGGACCTCGGCGAGATCTCCGAGCGGGGCCGCGGGCTGCTGCTCGTCGACCACTTCGCCAGCCGCTGGGGGACGACCTACCTGCCCACCGGCAAGGGGGTCTGGTTCCGGCTGGACCGCCCCGGCGCCGCGCCGGCCGGCCCGGTGGCGATGGAGCACGTCCCGGCCGGCGGCGGGGAGGGCACGGTCCCGGCGAAGTCCGCGCCGAGCGCCGCCGCGATGAGCGAGCTGACCCAGACCAGCCCCGACCCGAACGCCGACGATCCGCTGCCCGACTTCGCCGCCGACCTGCTCACCCGGGTCGCCGAGATGGTGGGCGCGGCCGGCGGCGTGGTCCGGCTGGACCGCGGCGACGGGCAAGGCACCCAGCCGCTGGCCCGGTACGGCCGCCAGCCCCGCCCCGGCAGCGAGTTGCTCCAGGTGCCGTTGGCGGTGCACCGCCCGTACGCCGGGGAGCTGGAGCTGGACGCCGCGCCCTCGGCGTACGCGCGGCCACTCGCCGTGCTCGCCGCCGAGCGGCTGTCGCTGCACCTGGAGAACGACCGGCTGCGCCGGGCGGACGTCCGCCGGCAGGCCTGGCTGACCTTCCTCGCCGAGGCGAGCGAACTGCTCGCCCAGTCGCTGGACGTCGAGCTGACCATGGCGCTGATCCCGCAGCTGGTGGTGCCCCGGCTGGGCCAGTGGTGCGCCGTGCACACCACCGACGAGTGGGGCCGGCTGCGGCTGGCCGCCTCCAGCCACGCCGACGAGTCGATGCTGCCGCAGCTGCACAAGGTGCTCGAGGAGACCGGCCCCGACTCGGTCCAGGCCCGGCTGCGGGAGGCGTCCCGCAGCGCCGCGCAGGTGCCGCTCGGCCCCCCGATGGAGGGCTTCGCCGTGCCGTTGATCGCCCGTGGCCAGCGGCTGGGCACGCTGACCGTGGGGCGGCACCTGCGGCACCGGCATGACCCGGACGAGGTCGCCGTGCTGGAGGACGTGGCCCGGCGGGCCGCCCTGGCCATCGAAAACGCCCGGATCCACGCCGAGCGGCGGCGGGTGGCCCAGACCCTCCAGCAGTCGCTGCTGCCGCCGGTGCTGCCGGTGGTCGAGGGGATCGGCTTCGCCGCCGAGTACGTCCCGACCGGCGACGACGCCGAGGTCGGCGGCGACTTCTACGACGTGCTGCCGCTGCCCGACGGGCGCTGGCTGGTGGTCATCGGCGACGTGTCCGGCAAGGGGGTGCAGGCGGCCGCCGTCACCGGTCTGGTCCGGGACGTGATCCGGGTGCTGGTCGGCGACGGCAAGCCGCTGCCCGAGGTGCTGACCCGGCTGAACGAGACGCTGGTGGAGCGCGGCGGCGGGCGCTACTGCACCCTCGCGCTCGCCACCGTCGGGCCGGGCCGGTACGGGCAGCTCAACGTCTCGCTGCACCTGGCCGGCCACGACCGTCCGGTGCTGCTGCGCGGCGGGGGCGGGGCGTCCTTCGTCGGCGCCGGCGGCACCGCGCTGGGCCTGATCGACGCGATCAGCTCGCCGACGGCGGAGATCCCGCTCGCGCCCGGCGACTCGCTGGTCTTCTACACCGACGGGGTGACCGAGCGCCGGCGCGGCCGGGAGCTGTTCGGCGTCGACCGCCTCCGGGACGCCGCCGCCCCGCTGGCCGGGTACTCGGCCGACGTGGTGGCCGCCCGGCTGCGCGCCACGGCGATCAACTTCTCGGTGGAGGCGCCCCGGGACGACATCGCCATCCTGGTGCTCCGCAACGACGCCCTCTGAGGGGTCACCCGCAACTGACCGCCCGCCGCGCCGCTCAGAGACCGCCCGGCAGGCGGCCCGGGGCGAGCCGCCGGTGCGGGTCCAGGTGGTCCTTCGCCGCCCGGAGCCGAGGGATCACCGCCGCCTCGCCCCACACGTCGACGGCCTGCCGGACGGGCGCGGGCGCGTTGACCACCACGCACCGCCCCCGCCGGGCGAGCAGCACCCCGCGCACGGCGGCGAGGATCGAGGCCACCCGGTCCCCGGGCAGCGCCCCGGGCAGGGCCGCGTACACCACGCCCAGACCGGCGGAGCCACGCACCGGGACGGGAGCGCCGGCCGCGTCGCGCAGCGCGTAGACCGCGGCGTGCAGGTCGGTGATCGGCACCTCGATGCGCAGCGCGGTGTCGCCCGGCCCGAACGGGTAGCGCCGCCACCACGGCGGGGCCGCGTCGTCCACGCTCGCCCGGCCCTCGAAGAGCGTCACCAGCCGCTCGGCCCGCTCGCTGACCTCGGCCGGGCCGCCCTCCAGCAGGATTGCCAGGCTGCCGGCGCCGTTCCGCGCCGCCCACGGGTCGTCCCGCCGCCCGGCCATCGAGGGGTGGTTGGCGTGGGCCGCCGCCAGGGACGGGTGCACCGGCCGGCGCGGCCGGGAACCGGCGGCGGGGAGGTCGAGCTCGACGGCGGCCGGGTCGAGGCGGGCGGCGAGCACCCCGCGCACCAGGTCGTGCACCTCCAGAGGCGTCCACACCGGCCGGGTCACCCAGACCCGGCTGGCCGGCGCGGCCTGCACCCGCACCGTGGCCGAGACGAGCACCCCGAGTCCGCCCTGCGAGCCGCAGAGCAGCCGGCCCGCGTCGAGCCCGACGGGCGCCGGGCCGGTCGGCGGCTCCGCCGGGCCGGCGCTGACCAACGCGCCGTCGGCATCCAGCCAGCGCAGGCCGACCAGCTGCTCGCAGGCGGTGCCGTACCGGTGCCGCAGCGGGCCGGCCTCGTCGGCGGCGAGCACCCCGCCGAGGGTGGCGCCGGGCGAGGGTGGATCCAGCGGCAGCCGCCGGCCGGTGCGCTCCAGAGTCGACTGCACCGCGCGCAGCGGGGTGCCGGCGCCGATCTCGGTCACCGGCGAGCCGACCGGCTGGTGCCGGATGCCGGCCAGCCGGCCGGTGTCGAGCATGACGTCGACCCGCGCGGGCGCGGCACCCCAGTCGATCTTCGTGCCGGCGCCCCTGGGCACCACGGTCAGGTCGTGCCGGGCGGCCAGCCGCAGCACCTCGGCGGCGGCGTCCGCCCCGCCGGGCACCGCCACCCAGCGGGCGGCCCGCCCGGCCACCTCGTCGGCGGCGCCCGCGAAACGGGCGAAGGACGGACCGCAGATCGCGGTGAGTCGTCGGGTGATCTCCGCTGCGCCGGTGGAACGTGCTGCTGCCGCCATGCCGGTCATCGTACACATGTTCTAAAGACCTGGCGGCGGGTCGGGCGAAGAGGCCACGCCGCCGGCGGCAGCCGGCCGGTAACGTGACGCCGTGACCACCGAGACCCCCGCGCCCGTCGCGAAGCGGGTGCCCGCCGAGCGCACCCACCACGGCGACACCATCGTCGACGAGTACGCATGGCTCGCCGCCAAGGACGACCCGGCGACGATCGCCCACCTGACCGCCGAGAACGCGTACACCGAGGCCCGCACGGCGCACCTGGAGGGGCTGCGCGCGGAGCTGTTCGAGGAGACCCGCCGCCGCACCCAGGAGACCGACCTGTCGGTGCCCAGCCGCAAGGACGGTTACTGGTACTACACCCGCACCGTCGAGGGCCAGCAGTACGGCGTGCACTGCCGCCGGGCGGTCCGCGACGGCGAGACCAGCCCGCCGGTCAGCGTCGACGGCGCCCCGCTCGACGGCGAGGAGGTGCTGCTCGACGGCAACCTGCTCGCCGAGGGGCACGACTTCTTCGCTCTCGGCGCGTTCGACGTCAGCCCGGACGGGCGCTGGCTGGCGTACTCGACGGACTTCACCGGCGACGAGCGGTTCACCCTGCGGATCAAGGACCTGACCACCGGCGAGCTGCTCGCCGACGAGGTGCCCGACACCTTCTACGGCACCGCCTGGTCGGCGGACGCCTCCGTGCTCTTCTACGTCACGGTCGACGAGGCGTGGCGCCCCAACCGGGTGTGGCGGCACGCCGTCGGCACCCCGTCGGGCGAGGACGTCGTCGTCCACCAGGAGGACGACGAGCGGTTCTGGGTCGGCGTCGACCTGACCCGATCCGAGCGCTTCGTGGTCATCGACATCCACAGCAAGGTCACCAGCGAGGTCCTGGTGATCCCGGCGGGCCACCCCACCGGCGTGCCAGCCGTGATCGCCCCGCGCCGGCAGGGCGTGGAGTACACGGTGGAGCACCACGGCCACCGCTTCCTGATCCTGCACAACGACGGCGCGGAGGACTTCGCGCTGGCGTACACCTCGGCGGACGCGCCGGGCGACTGGGTGCCGCTGATCGCGCACACCCCCGGCACCCGGCTGGAGTCGGTCGACGCGTTCTCCGACCACCTCGTCGTCTCGCTGCGCAGCAACGGCCTCACCGGGCTGCGGGTCATCCCGGTCGGCGGCGGCGACCCGCACGACATCGACTTCCCGGAGCCGATCTACAGCGTCGGGCTGGACGCCAACCCGGAGTACCGCACCCGGGAGATCCGGCTGCGCTACACCTCGCTGGTCACGCCGGACTCGGTGTACGACTACGACCTGGTCACCCGCCAGATGGTGCTGCGCCGGCGCAAGCCGGTCCGGCCGGGGCCGGACGGGCGGGCGTACGACCCGGCCGACTACGAGCAGCACCGCGACTGGGCGCTCGCCGACGACGGCACCCGGGTGCCGATCTCGCTGGTCTGCCGCGCCGGCACGCCGAAGGACGGCTCGGCCCCGTGCGTGATCTACGGGTACGGCTCGTACGAGGCGAGCATGGACCCGTGGTTCTCCATCGCCCGGCTCTCCCTGCTGGACCGCGGCGTCGTCTTCGCCGTGGCGCACATCCGCGGCGGCGGCGAGCTGGGCCGGCGCTGGTACGACGAGGGCAAGCTGCTGGCCAAGAAGAACACCTTCACCGACTTCGTCGCCTGCGCCCGGCACCTGGTCAAGGCCGGCTGGACGGCCAGCGACCGGCTGGTCGCCCGGGGCGCCTCGGCCGGCGGGCTGCTGATGGGCGCGGTCGCCAACCTGGCCCCGGACGCGTTCACCGGGATCGTCGCGCAGGTGCCCTTCGTCGACGCGCTCACCTCGATCCTCGACCCGTCGCTGCCGCTGACCGTCACCGAGTGGGAGGAGTGGGGCAACCCGCTCGCCGACCCGGAGGTCTACGCGTACATGAAGTCGTACACCCCGTACGAGAACGTGGCCGCCGTGGACTACCCGGCGATCCTCGCGGTGACCAGCCTCAACGACACCCGGGTGCTCTACCACGAGCCGGCGAAGTGGATCTCCCGGCTGCGGGCCACCGCGCCGCAGGGCGACTACCTGCTCAAGACCGAGATGGGCGCCGGGCACGGCGGCCCCAGCGGCCGGTACGACGCCTGGCGCGAGGAGGCGTTCATCAACGCCTGGATCCTGGACAAGCTCGGGCGCGCCTGAAGGTTGCCCGGATGACCAGCCGAGACGAGGGCCGGGCGGACGGGGTGCCGCCCGGCCCGGACGTACCGCCGCCGGAAGCGGAACCGGGCGCGGCCCGGCGCGGGCCGGCCTGGCTGATCGTCGGCGTGGTCGCCGCCGCCCTGCTGGTCTGCTGCTGCTCGGCGGTGGTCGGCCTGGCCCTTTCCTGGTCAGCCGGCGTCTTCCACCCCCGCTGACGCCGGCCGCGTGGCACCCCACCCGGCCGGCGGCGGTCAGCCCGGGCGACCCGGCGTGCCCGCGCCGACCATTGCCGCCGCCTCGCCGGTGCGGACCATCCGCTGCCAGCGCAGCCGGTTGCCGATCACCGCGGTGACCGCCGACTGCACCACCACCAGGTACATCACCTGGCGGTAGACGAGCTGCTGCAACGGCAGCGTCCAGAGCGGACCGTAGCCCTCCCGGTCCAGGTGCAGCGCGTACGCGGCGGTCAGCCCCTGGAGCAGGAGCAGGCCCACCCAGGCCAGCACGAGCGTCGACCAGGGCATGAAGAACAGGCCGTAGACGGCGTACACATCGACCGCCGGGGCCGCCAGCGGCAGCACGATCTGGAACACCGTCAGGTACGGCAGGCCGCGCCGGCCCAGCTTGCCCCCTGCCCCCGGCTCGCGCAGCGCGTGCCGGTGCTTCCACATCGCCTGCATGGTGCCGTAGCACCAGCGGTACCGCTGCCGCCAGAGCTGCCGCAGCGAGGAGGGCGCCTCGGTCCAGGCGATCGCCGCCTCCTCGTAGACCACCCGCCAGCCGGCCCGGAGCACCTTCATGGTCAGGTCGGTGTCCTCGGCGAGGGTGTCCGAGGGGACGCCACCGACGGTGAGCAGCACGTCGCGGCGGAACGCGCCGATCGCGCCGGGGATGGTCGGCATGCACTCCAGCACGTCGTACATCCGGCGGTCGAGGTTGAAGCCGATCACGTACTCCAGGTGCTGCCAACGGCCCAGCAGCCGGCGACGGTTGGCGACCTTGGTGTTGCCGGAGATCGCGCCGACGGTCGGGTCGGCGAAGCCCTGCACCAGCCGGTGCACGGTGTCCGGCTGGAAGACGGTGTCCCCGTCGACCAGCACCAGCAGCTCGGCGCGGGCGGCCCGGATGCCGGTGTTCAGCGCGGCCGGCTTGCCGGCGTTCGCCTGCCGGATGACGCGCACCCCGCGCAGGCCCATCCGCTCGACGATGTCGGCGGTGCCGTCGCTGGAGCCGTCGTCCACCACGATCACCTCCAGCGCCGGGTACGCGCTGGCCACCAGCGACCGCACGGTCGCCGCGATGTTCGCCGCCTCGTTGTACGCGGGCACGATCACCGAGACCGGCGCGGTGACCGGCGGCCGGCGGTGCCGGGGCCGGCGCACCCGGCGGACGTGGATCTGCGCGCAGGCCACCTGCACGGCCAGCCGGGCGAGTCCGAGCACCAGCGCGACGGCGAGCAGCAGGTTCATTCCGGTGGTCGCCCACTCGGCCCCGGCCTGGGTCCAACGCAGCGCGTGGCCGCTGAGCCGGGTGCCGACGCCGGCCGGAACGGTCGACGGCGGGGCGTCGATCCCCGCCGAGACGGTGGTGAACCGGTAGCCCTGCGTCGACAGCCGGGTGAGCAGCTGGTCCACGGCGGCCACGGTCTGGCCGCGGTCACCGCCGCCGTCGTGCATGAGCACCACCGCGCCCCGCCCCGGCTGCGGGGTCGCCGCCCGGACGATCGCCGGCACGCCGGGCCGCTGCCAGTCCTTGGCGTCCAGGTCGGCGAGCACCGCCACGTGCCCGCTGCCGGCGGCGGCGCGCAGCGCCTCGTACCCGCCGGCGGTCAGCGTCGGCGTGGTGGACGAGAAGGGAGGCCGGAACAGGGTGACCTCCCGGCCGGTGGCCGCGGCGATCGCCTTGCGGGTCAGTGACAGCTCCAGGTCGGCCCGCCAGCGGGGGACCGAGGCGACGTCGGCGTGGGTGTAGGTGTGCGAGCCCAGCTCGTGCCCCTCGTCGAGGATGCGCCGGACCAGCTCGGGGTGTTCGTTGACCCGGGAGCCGACCACGAAGAAGGTGGCGTGCGCCCGGTGTCGGCGGAGCACGTCGAGCACCTTGGGCGTCCACTCCGGGTCCGGCCCGTCGTCGAAGGTGAGCGCGACCGTCCGGTCCGGCATCCGCCGGCTGACCGGTTCCGACTGGTCCAGCCGCAGCACCGGGCCGCCGTCGGTGACCTTCTGCGGGGCCGGCGCGGCCGGGGCGCCAGACGGCCCGGAGCCGCCGGCGATCCCGGTGACCAGCCCGTTGACGGTGAGCGCGGCGAGCAGCAGGAGCAGGCCGAGCAGGAGCAGTACCCAGTGGGCCCGCGGGTCGCGGCGGGCTACGTGTAGCGCCATGTCAGTGGGGCTTGCCCGGCGACCGGCTGGGCTTGACGGTGCGCCGCACGTCGCCCTGGCCGGGCACGGTGGCGGACGGCTGGCCGGCCGGGCGTGCGGTCGTGGCCGCGGGCGCGGCCGTGCGGGTCGGCGTCGAAACCGGAACGGCGGTGCTGGTCGACGCCGACGGACGCGGCCCGGGCGTCCGGCCGGCCGGCTGGCCGATCTCGTCCAGGCCGTCCACACCCGCCTCGACCGGCGGGCGGGCCTTCGGGTCGGTCCAGCCCGGCAACGGGACGGTGGTGTCGCCGAACAGCCCGGCCAGGACCAGCCCGAGGCTGGTGACCAGGCCGACCCCCATCGCGGTGCCGGCGATCATCATGAGTCGACGACGCTTCCCGGTCCGGTCGACGAACACCGGCGGCGCACCGCTCGGCTGGTTGTGCATCTGGTGATCTCCCTGTGCCGCCGCCCGCCCCGGACCGCCTCACCCCCGCTGGCGGCCTTCCGGAGTCACAAGCGCCGCGGCCTCACCCCGTGTTACACCCTCAGGCCGGGCGCAGCTCCTCCACGGCCGTGTTGGCGCGCAGGATTCACTCGGTGAATAGTATGGCGTCAAGCACCGTCGATGCGTTCAGCGGCTCCAGGCCGGCACGCGGCCGGCGCGGCCGAGCAGGCGGTCCAGTTCGGTGCAGTCCGGGCCGGTCTCCACCTCCGCACCGAAGGCGCCCATCTGGCGGCCCATCGAGCCCATCCCGTCCATGAACCGGTGGCCCGCGGCGACGCCCTCGGGCGCCGGCTGGTACGGCTGCCCGGTGGCCCGGGCCAGGTCCCAGCCGTGCACGACCAGGTCGATCACCCCCATCAGGCCGACCGTCTCCTGGGGCAGCCCCATGCCGGGCGAGGCGCCCTCCTCGGCGGCCGAGTCGGCCCACGCCTCGACCAGCCGCCCGGTCTCGTCGGCGAACCGGTCCCGCCACCCCTCGGTCACGTGGTCGGTCTTCGCCGACCAGTCCACCTCCCGCCGCAGGGCGAGCGTCTGGAAGTTGACCACCACGTCGTACACATGGTTGACGAGGTCACGGACGGTGAAGTCCTGGCAGGGCGTGGGCAGGTCCAGCTGATCGTCGGTGATCGCCCGGACCACCGCCACGGTTCGCGGTGCGGCGGCGGCCAGGAGATCGCTAGTCTTCGTTGCCATAACCCCAGCGTACGAAGGTGGTCTTGAAAGAATGCGACAGCCACGCGGGGACAACCGGGGCAACTGGTGCCGCACCCGGCCGTGAACGTGGTCTTCCAGCGCACCGAGGGCGGCCCGGAGACCGCCAAGATCACCGGCGTCGGTCGACGGCTCTTCTCGATCACCCTGACCGGCATCGGCCGGGTCAGCGGGATCCAGCTCCGCCCGGGCGGCTTCCGGCCGTTCTGGCGACGCCCGGTCGCCGAACTGACCGGCGAGCGCCGCCCGCTCGCCGAGGTCCCCGCCGCCGCCCGGGCCGCCGCCGGCTCCGCGGGTGGCGCGGGCCGCTGCGAGGGTACGGACACCGAGCGCCGCCTCGCCCTGGACGCCTTCCTCACCGCCTGGGCGCCGGAGCCGGACCCGGCGGCGGTCGAGGCGATGGCGCTGGCCGAGGCGATCCGCACCGACCGGGGCGTACTGCGGGTGGATGATCTGGCGCGCCGGCACGGCATCTCCACCCGGCGCCTGCAGCGCCTCTTCCTGGACCACGTCGGGGTCAGTCCGAAGTGGGTGATCCGCCGCTACCGACTCCAGGAGGCGATCGAGCGGGCCGGCGAGGGGCCGCCCGACTGGTCCGCGCTCGCCGCCGACCTCGGCTACAGCGACCAGGCCCACCTGGTACGCGACTTCACCGCCGTTACCGGCGTCTCCCCCACGGCCTACGTCCGCTCCCTGCACTGACCAACGGCCCCCAAATCCCTCACCTACCGTCACCCCATCCCCACCCCCCACGGACCCCCCGCGACCCCTTTGCTCTGCTGCCGCCCACGCAACACGAGCGGAGAGTAACCATCGCGTCAGGGTGTGAATCTGGTCGGCGTCGCCGGTTCGCTGCTCGGAGCGGTGTTGCGGATGAGGCAGCAGAGCAAAGGATGCGGAGTGGGTGGCGCGGCAAAGCCGGCCATGTCACTGTGCGTAAGAACGACCGGAAATCACTCTCCGTTAAGGAACCGGCGGGTCACCGGGAGGAACCGGCGGAACCGGTGAAGTCCGGCTGGCAGCGCGAAATGATCACCCGATGCCTCTCCCGTTCTGCGTGTTCCCGCATTCGTGGGATACCGTTCCAGCGATAACAGGAGGTCCGAATGTCCTTGACGGTGCAAACGGAACAGCGCGGCGACGTGGTCGTCGTCTCGGTCGCGGGCGAGCTCGACATGGCGACCGCACCGCAGCTGCAGGACCAGATCACCGATCTGCTCGACAAGGGCCGCAGCCGGGTGGTGTTCGACCTGGCCGACGTGTCGTTCTGCGACTCGACCGGGCTGTCGGTCTTCGTGCGCGCGAAGAACAGCTGCGACGAGGCCGGTGGCGTGGTCCGGCTGGCCGCCCCGCAGCGCGGCGTGCTGCGCATCCTCGAGGTCAGCGGCCTGGTCGAGGTGCTGCACACGTACCCGACGGTCGAGCAGGCCGTCGCGGGCGACCCGACGCCGGCCTCCTCCTGACCTCTTTCCTTACCGCTCGTCCTCGATGAAGCGGGGACGGGCGATCATCATGCCCGCGGTCGTCTGCACGGCCAGCGCGCCGATCAGGAACCCGAGCGGCGCCGTCCAGCCCCCGGTCGCCTCGTAGAGGACGCCGACCAGCAGCGGCCCGAGGGCCGCGATCACGTACCCGGTGCTCTGCGCGAAGGCGGACAGCGCCACGGCGCCCTCGGCGGTGCGGGCGCGCAGGCCGATGGTGGTCAGGATCAGCGGGAAGGCGCCCTGCCCCAGGGCGAGCAGCAGCACCCAGAGCGGCGCGAGGCCGTGCGGGGCGAGGGCGAGACCGACGTACGACGCGGTGGACGCCGCCGTCAGCGCCAGCACCAGCGGCCGCAGCGTGCGCAGCCGGCCGGCCAGGGTCGGCATCACCAGCGCGACCGGCACGCCGAGCGCGGTCACCCCGGCGAGCAGCAGCCCGGCGGTCTCGGCGGGGTAGCCGGCGTCCCGGAAGAGCTGCGCCAGCCAGCCCATGATCGCGTACCCGCTGAGCGACTGCGCGCCGAAGTAGACCGCCATCGCCCAGCCGAGCCGGGTGCGTTCCGGCCGGATCCGCACCCGCGCGGCCGGGGCCGCCGCCGGGGTCGCGGCCCGCCGGGCGGCGCGGGCCCGCAGTGCCAGCGGCACCCACGGGAGTACGGCCACCGCGGCCAGCCCGGCCCAGACGCCGAGCCCGGCCCGCCAGGAGCCGAAGGCGTGCGCGATGGGCACCGCGGAGGCGGCGGCCACCGTCGTGCCCACCGTCAGGGCCATCGTGTACGCCCCGGTGACCAGCCCGGTGCGGTGCGGGAAGTGCTGCTTGACCAGCATCGGCAGCAGGATGTTCGCCACCGCGATGCCGGCCAGCGCGAGCGCGCTGGTGAGCACGAAGACCAGCGCGGAGTCGGTGGCCACCCGGAGCACCTGCCCCACGGCGAGGGCGAGCATCGCCACCACCAGCACCCGGGCCGGCTGGTACCGGCGGACCAGCCACGGGGTGAGCGCGCCGAGGCCGGCGAAGGCGATCGTCGGCAGGGTGGTGACGAAGCCGGCCATCGTCCCGGAGAGCGCCAGTCCGGTGCGTACCTCGTCGAGGAGGGCGCCGAGGCTGGTCACCGCGGCGCGCAGATTGAGCGCGACCAGCAGCATGCCGACCAGCACCAGCGCGCTCCCGCCGGCCGCCGACGACTGGCCGGCCGGAGGCGAGACGGCGGCCGGCGCGGGCCCGGGCGTCACCTCGACGGTGGGCGCGGCCGGCTCGGCGGTGGGGGCCTCGGTGGCGGCGGGTGGCGGTGTCATGACCTCGAACCTACAATCATGGGATGAATTTCGGCACGAGGTGTAACCGGTGACACCCGTCATCCATTCCGTCGCCGTGCCCCCGCGCGGCCACCGGGTACGCCAGACGATCGAGCAGCTCCGGGAGCGGATCCTCGGCGGCGAGTGGCCGGTCGGCGGGCGGATCCCGACCGAGCCGCAACTGGTCGCCGCGCTCGGGGTGGGGCGGAACACGGTCCGCGAGGCGGTCGGCGCGCTGGTGCACGCCGGGGTGCTGGAGTGCCGGCAGGGCTCGGGGACGTACGTGGTGTCCACCGACGAACTGGCCCCGGTGGTGGCCCGCCGGCTCACCGACGACCGGATGGCCGAGGTGGTCGAGGTCCGGCGCGCCTTCGAGGTGGAGGCCGCCCGGCTGGCCGCGCTGCGGCGTACGCCGGAGGACCTGGCGGCGCTCGACGGGGCGCTCGCCACCCGGGAGGCCGCCTGGCACGCGGGCCGGGTGGCGGAGTTCGTGGAGGCCGACGCGGCGCTGCACACGGCGGTGGTGGCCGCCGCCCACAACGGCATGCTCGCCGAGCTCTACGCCTCGGTCGGGGCCGCGCTGCGCAGCAGCGTCGCCCAGAGCATGGGGGACGCGCTGAAACCCGAGCGGTACACCGACCACGCTCGACTCGTCGCGGCGATCCGGGACGGCGATCCGGCGCGCGCGGCGATCGAGGCCGGTGCTTTTCTGGAGCCGCCGTCCGGGGCATAGGTTGTCCCGGACGCAGAATCGGACAGCACGGGAGTGCGGATGCTCAAGGGCTTCAAAGACTTCATCATGCGCGGCAACGTCGTCGACCTCGCGGTCGGTGTCGTCATCGGCGCCGCGTTCACGGGCGTGGTCACGCAGCTGACCAAGTCGTTCCTGGATCCGTTGATCCGGGTGTTCGTGCTGCTGATCACCGGCAGCGACAAGGGCCTGGCGGGCACCGCCCCGAAGTTCCGGGGCATCGCCTTCGACTGGATCGCCTTCGTCAACGCGGTGATCACCTTCGCGCTCACCGCAGCGGCGCTCTACTTCCTGGTCGTCTACCCGATGAACCGGCTCGCGGAGCGCCGCAAGCGGGGCGAGGAGCCGCCGCCCGCCGCGCCCAGCGAGGAGGTCAAGCTGCTGACCGAGATCCGGGACGCCCTGGTCGCCGGCGGGCACACCACCCCGGCCCGGCAGCGGGGCGCGCTGGACGACGCGCTCGGTCGACGTACGGAGCCGCCGGCGCCGCGCTGACACGAGAGCATGCACACCGGCCCCCGTGGGAATCCCCGGGGGCCGGCCCGTGTCGTACACATGTTCGATAGGGTCCGGCCATGGAGCAGCGCAGGCACTGGTGGAACGGCAAGTGGGGGCGGCTGGCCCGGCGGGACGTCTTCCTACGGGTGGACGCCGACCGCTGGCACGTCGAGCAGCGGGCCGGCGGTGCGGAGGGCGTCTCCCAGTTCTACGAGTACGGCAGCGCGGACGAGGCCGAGGAGACCGTCCGGGCCCTGCTGGCGGGGACCGACGGCTGGCGGGAACTCTCCCCGCGCCCGCCGAGCGCCTGGACCCCGCCGAGCGCCGGGGAGAACCCGCCCGGCGTTTAGCGCCGCGCCGGGCCGGGAACCGCCCGGGAATGGAGCAGCAGGGCACCGAGCAGCAGACGGCCATCTCCCGGGTCACCACCGGCATGCGGGTCATCGACACCGTCGGCGTCGAGGTCGGCACGGTCGACCTCGTGCAGCGGGGTGACCCGAACGCGGTGACCGTGCAGGCGCCGACCGCCGACCCGGGCGGCAGCCTGAACGAGCTGATCGAGTCGGCCGCGGTCGAGGAGCCGGACGTACCCGCCGACCTCGCCGCCCGGCTGCTGCGCACCGGCTACCTGAAGGTCTCCACCGAACTGGCCCGTACCGGCGCGGTCTACGTGCTGGCCGACCAGATCGCCACCGTCGCCGACGGCCAGGTACGCCTCGACGTCGGCGTCGGCGACCTCCCCCCCGAGGAGTGACCCGCCCTGTTCGTGTCCTTGCCCCCTGCGCGCTTTGCGGCGTGTCGCGGTGTACGGGCCGGTCGGATACCGCGACATGCCGCAAACCGGGGCCGTCATCGCCGCGTCGGCGACCGGCGCCGATCTAGTGTGGACGGATGTACCTGGTCATCGGGGAACAGCGGATGCCCGGCGACGGTTCGGAGGAGCGGCGGGCGCAGTTCGCGCACATGGCGCAGGTGGTCCGGCAGAGCCCGGGGTTCGTGCGTGACTGGTGGGGGCCGGACCACGCGGACGCGGAGACCGGGCACGCACTGGTCCTGTTCGACACCCTGGAGCACGCGACGGAGTTCACGGCGACCGTCGAGCGGTACGTCTCCCCGACCCGATTCCGGCCGACCCGGCTTCGCCCGACCCGGCACCCGACTCGCTACCACCCGGCCCGGTCTCCGGCTCGCGGGCGGGGGCCGGCACCGTGACCGGAGCGGACCCGGCGGCCGGCGGCGACGCGGCCCGTCGGCGGAAGAGCGCCAGCATCAGCCAACCGGCGAGCAGGCCCCAGAACGCGCCGCCCACCCCGAGCAGGCTCACCCCGGAGGCGCTGACCACGAAGGTCACCACGGCCGCCTCCCGACCTTCCGGCTCGGCGACCGCCGCGGAGACCGCGGCGGCCAGCGCGCCGAGCAGCGCCAACCCGGCCACCGCCTCGATCAGCACCGGCGGCGAGAGCAGCACCAGTGCGGTCGCCGCCCCCGCGCCCAGCCCGAGCAGCGCCAGTCCCAGGCCGGCGGTCACCGAGGCGATCCAGCGCCGCTCGGGGTCCGGGTGGGCGTCCGGCCCGGCCGCCAGGGCGGCGGTGATCGCCGCGAGGTTCACCGCGTGCCCGCCGGCCGGCGCGCCCAACGCGCCGGCCAGCCCGGTCACCCGCAGCGCCGCGCCGAGCGGCGGCTGGTAGCCGTAGCCGCGCAGCACCGCGACACCGGGCACGTTCTGGGCGGCCATGGTGACCAGGAAGAGCGGCAGCGCCAGCCCGACCAGCGCCGGCACGGTGAACGCCGGCGCGGTCAGCTCGACCACCGGCCGTAACCCGCCGAGGCCCCGGCCGGGCGAGGTGAGCGCGATCGCCACCGCCGCCACCACCAGCGCCGCCGGCACCGCCCAGCGCCGGGCGAACCGGTGCAGCAGCAGCCAGGTGACGATCACCGGCGCGGCCAGCCACGGCACCTCGACCAGCGCCCGGACCGGAGCGGTGCACAGCGGCAGCAGCACCCCGGCCAGCATGGCCGCCGCCACCGGACCCGGGATCGCCGCGACCGCCCGGCCCAGCACGGGAAAGAGACCGGCGGCCATGATGAGCACCCCGCAGAGCACGAACGCGCCGACCGCGGCGGGCCAGCCGCCGGGGACCGGGCCACTGGCGACCAGCAGCGCCGCGCCCGGGGTGGACCAGACGATGGTGATCGGCATCCGGTGCCGCAGCCCCAGCCAGAGCGCGCACAGCCCGGACGCGACGCTGACCGCGAGCAGCCCGGAGGCGGCCTGGGCCTCGTCGGCGCCGACCGCCCGTAGCCCGGCCAGCACCACCGTGAACGAGCTGGCGAAGCCGACCAGGGCGGTCACCACGCCGGCCAGCACCGGTTGCAGCCGTCCCGCCACCGCACACCCCCGTCTCCGCGTCCGTGTCGCGGTCACCCTAACCAGGCACCGCTCAGCCGGGCGGGCGGGACGGGACGCGGTGCCGCACCGCCCACAACGCCGCCTCGGTACGCGACGCCGAGCCCGTCTTGCGGAGCAGGTTCGACACGTGCACGGTGACGGTACGGACCGAGATGCCGAGCGCGCGGGCGGCCTGCTTGTTGGACATCCCGGCGACCAGGCAGCCCAGCACCTCCACCTCCCGGCCGGTCAGCTCGGCGTCCGGCGGAGCGGCCGGGCGGGGCACCGGCAGCCGCAGGTGTTCCGGCAGCGGCCGGTGGACCAGCGCCTCCGGGCCCTGACCGGCGTGCGCGGCGAGCAGTTCGGTGAGCGCGTACGGGTTGCCGCCGGTGCGCTGCCAGACGGCGGTCACGATCCGGTCGGCGGGGCGGTCGCCGCCGTACACCTGGGCCAGCACCTCGGCCACCTCGGCGACCGCGAGCGGGCCGAGGTGCTGGCGCACCGCGCCGCGTACCCCGCAGAGGCGGGACAGGACGCGGATGGCGAGGTCCGGCGCCACCGCGTCGGCCGGCGGCCGGCTCGCCACCACCAGCAGGGCCGGCAGGTCCGGGGCGGCGGCCAGCTCGCCGACCAGGTTGAGGCTGGCCGGGTCGAGGGCGTGCAGGTCCTCCACCACCAGCACGGCCGGGCCGGCGCCGACCAGCAGCCGGACGGTCCGCACAGCCAACCGGAGCAGGGTGCCGGGGGCGTAGCGCTCGCGCGGCGCGGTGGGCTGCTGGGCGAGCCAGGCCAGCGCGTCCGGCGGCAGGTCGAGGGCGCGGGTGACGCGACCGCTGAGCACCGCCGCCAACCAGTCGTACGGGGCCGGGTCATGCACCCGGGCGGCGCCGGACAGGACCACCGCCGGGCGGGGCGAGAAGCCCTCCACGGCGGCCGCGACCAGCAGACTCTTGCCCACCCCGGCCGCCCCGGTGATCACCGTGACGGCGGGCGACGGACGGCCGGCGTCGACCACGGTGGACCACGCGCGGTCGAGCTCGGCTCGCTCGCCGGCGCGCCCGACCATGGACACCGGCATCATTTCTGCCACCCTACGCACTAGTGCGTAGAGACGGATCAAGGGTGTTCTTGGCAAGCTTGTGGCATGACGCTGATCCTCCGCTCGGCCATCCTCAACGACGTCGGCCTGGTCCGCACCAACAACGAGGACTCCGCTCTCGCCGGTGACCGCCTGGTGGCGGTGGCGGACGGCATGGGTGGACTCCCCGCCGGCGAGGTGGCGAGTGAGATCGTCATCCGGATCCTGGACGAGCTGGTCCCGCCGACCGTCACCGACGAGGCCGTCGAGGCGTTGCGCGCCGTCGTCACCGCCGCCAACCAGCGCATCCGCGCCGCCATCTCCGCCGACCCGGCCCGCGACGGCATGGGTACGACGCTGACCGCCGGCCTGCTCGCCGGGGACACCCTGGTCCTCGCCCAGGTCGGTGACTCCCGCTGCTACCTGCTGCGCAACGGGCAACTGACCCAGCTCACCCGGGACGACACCTTCGTGCAGGCGCTGGTCGACCAGGGCGCGCTCTCCCCCGACCAGGCGCGGCACCACCCGCAGCGGTCCCTGGTGACCCGCGCGGTGCAGGGCGCGGACGCCCCACCGGCGATCGGGGCGCTGACCATGTTCGTCGGCGACCGGCTGCTGGTGTGCAGCGACGGCCTCTCCGACTACGTGGAGGACGGGGCGATCCACGCCGCGCTGACCACGTACGGCGACCGCCAGCTCTGCGGCGAGCAGCTGGTCAAGCTCGCCCACCAGGCCGGCGCGCCGGACAACGTGACCGTCGTGGTCTCCGACCTGATGGAGGCCTGAACCGGACCAATCGGGTTGCGGCGGGCCGCCGGCCGGGTTGGGATGGACGGGTGCTCATCCGTCGCCTGGCCGCCGAGGAACGCCTGACCACCAGCTTCCCGCTCCAGGCGTACGCGTTCGAGGCGTCCCCGCTGAGCGGGGAGCGGGTGGAGGCGTTCCACCGGTACCTGCCGTACAACAGGGGCAACCGGACGCTGGTCGTCGAGGAGGACGGGGAGACCCAGGCGGCGGCGAGCGCCATCCCGATGCGGCAGAACCTGCGCGGCCGGGTGCTGCCGATGGCCGGCGTGGCCGGGGTGGCCACCCACCCGCTGGCCCGCCGGCGGGGTCACGTGCGGGCGCTGCTGCACCAGCTCCTCGACGAGATGCGCGACGAGGGGCACCAGCTGACCGCGCTGCACCCGTTCCGGGCCGGCTTCTACGAGCGCTTCGGCTACGTCGGGCTGCCCCGGACGCGTACCGTCCGGTTCTCCCCCGCCGACCTGGACCCGCTGCTCCGGGCCGAACTGCCCGGCGAGGTGACCTGGGAACGGATCGGCGCCGGCTACGCCGGCTACCGGGCATTCACCGAGTGCTGCGTCCGGGAGCGGCACGGCTTCGCGATCTTCCCCGAGTTCCGCGCTGTCGGGCTGCGCGACCGCGACGACCGCTGGCTGGTCACCGCCCGGATCGACGGTACGACCATGGGCGCGCTCACGTACCGCATCGACGACGACGGCGAACTGCTCGGCGACGACCTGCTCACCACCGACCCGTACGCCCGGGCGCTGCTGTTGCAGTTCCTCGCCCGGCATGTCGACCAGGTCGACCGGATCAGCCTCCAGGTGCCCGCCGACGAGCTGCCCGAACTCTGGCTGACCGACCTGGCCGTGCACGTGGAGGCGCGGGTGTCCCGGTCCGGCTCGCTCGCCCCGATGGCCCGGTTGCTCGCGCTGGACACGCTCGCCGGTCTCCCCGCCGGCCCGGGCCGGGTCCGGGTCGAGCTGGTCGGCGACCGCTGGCTGGCCGGCAACCACCTGCTCGACGGCACCACCGGCCAGCTGGAGCTGGCCGCGGGCGGCCCCGCGCCGTCGGCGACGCTCACCGCCGCCGGACTCTCCGCGCTCGCGTACGGGGTGCTCGACCCGGTCGAGGTGGACGTGCGCGGGTTGGGCTCGATCGGCCCGGACGCGGCAGCCGAGCTGCGCCGCCTCTTCCCCCGCGCCCTCCCCTACCTCTTCGCCGACTTCTAACACCCCCCGCCCCGCCTTCGCCCTCTCCCACGCCTGACCGACCCGCCGGCCCGCCCTCCGCCCCGCGGCGCCCGCCCACCCACGATCACCTCCTCCCGCCTGAGCTGACCCCGCCTCTGCTCAGTAGGGGTTGCCGCGGCCGGGGGTGCGGGCCTTGAGGAGGCCGGCGGGGCGGCCGGGGAGGTCGGCGGAACCGCGTCCGCGTGGACCGCCTGCATCCGCGGCCGGCGGTTCGCGGGTACGACCGGGATGCGCCCGAAGCGGAGCAGCCGGACCGGGGCGAGCGGCCCGAGGAAGTACCGGGTGATCTCGGTGCCGGCGTCCCGCTGGAAGACCAGCCCCGGCCGCAGCCGTACCACCCGCAGCGACGGGTGCTCAGACTCGAGGCGGTCGATCATCGACTCGACCTCGGCTTTGTCCCGGCTGTACGACGATCCGGGCACCCCGGTCGCCGGCCAACGCTCGCTGATCGGGTGGTCCTTCGGGCCGGGCGCGTACGCGCCGACCGACGAGGCGTACACCAGAGCGGGAACGCCGGCCCGGACGGCGGCCTCGATAACGGCGTGGCTGCCGCCGACGTTGGTCCGGTGCAGCGTGCGCTGGTCGTGGCTGGGCTGGATCTGCCAGGCCAGGTGCACGACCGCGTCGGCCCCCGCGAAGATCGCGGCGAGCTTGCCGTCCGCCCCCGGCGCCCCGACGTCGCAGGAGTGCCACGCCACCCCGTCGTACGGTTCACCCGCGTCCGGGCCGGGCAGCCGCCGGGCCACGCCGGCCAACTCCAGCCCCGACTCCGGGCGCAGCCGCCGCAGCAGGGCCGTTCCCACGTTGCCGCTGGTGCCCACGATCACGGATCCGCATGCGGGCTGCGGTACCCGCTGAACCGGACTCCAACCCCCGCGTCGGTCAGGGGCGGGGCGCGTGGCGTATCCAGCTCTTTTCCTGCCGGCGGCGGCCCTGAGTGGCGGCCAGGCAGCGCGGGCAGACGAAGCCGACCGGGTCGGCCTGGGTGAGCACGTCGGTCGAGGTGTAGTCGAACGGCACGTGCGGAAAGCGGCGCAGCCGGGTGCGGCTGAGCTGGAGTCCACAGACGGTGGAGTTCTGGCCGGGCTGCCAGGCGTGCACCTCACCGCCCGGCTCCCGTACGCCGTCCGGCCCGGTCTCCTCGCTCGACGCCGCCACGGCCGGGGTGCCGCTCGTCCTCATTCCGTCCCGGTTCCCCGCCCCCGCCCGTTCAGAACCGCCCGCCCGCATCATCGACTGCCACCCCGCCGACATCGCCCCATCCGGTCACCGGGCCCCGCCGCTTGATCGACTCCATGCCGCCGGCATCGCGCCATTCCATCCACCCGGAAGCCGCCACCTCGCCGACACGGAGTCGATCACCCCCGTCAGGCGCGCCGAGATACCAGCGCGGTCACCAGGCAGGCGAAGGCGGCGACGGTCGTGACCGTGCGGGCCAGGTTCCACCGCACCCAGGTCGCCTCGAAGCTCGCCCGCGCCGCCGCGAGGTCGGCGATCCGGTCCACCGGCCCGGCCGCGTCGAGCCGGTCGTTGAGCGGCACGTTGACCCGCATGGTGATCAGCAGCGTCGCGCCGTAGAGCACCAGCGTCGCGACCGTCCAGGCCAGCACCCGGCCGCCGACGGTGAGGTGCAGCGCCACCGCCAGGCCGATCAGCAACGCCGCGCCGAGGAAGGCCGCCAGGAACCAACCGTTGAGGATCCGCCGGTTGATCGACTGCATGGTCCCGACGAAGGTGCGGTCGTCGACCGCGGCCAGGCCCGGCATGACCGAGCACGAGTACGCGAAGAACAGCCCCGCCATGAGCCCGGTGACTCCGGTGGCGGCGGCGAGCGAGAACGTCCTCATGCCCTCCAGGCTCACCCGGCGTGGCCCTGTTGCCCATGGTCGAGAAGCTCGGGGGCATCCGTGGGCGTCTGGGCTCGGCGGGCATCGACGTACGGCCGGACGCCGGAATGCCTCGGCGGCGCAGGTCCGGTAGCCTGGTGCGGCGGGCCGCTAGCTCAATGGCAGAGCTGTGGACTTTTAATCCATAGGTTCAGGGTTCGAGTCCCTGGCGGCCCACTCTCCCCAGCGCCTTGGCCGGGCTGCCCGGTCGCCGCAACCGGGGCCGATACAGCAGCGAAGTACAGCAGTAGCCTGGTCACCGGTCGAGTGCCTTGCCGAGTCGCTTGAGCGCGTCGCGGGTGGCCGCCGACGAGACCACCGTGTAGATCTCCATGGTGATGGCGAACTGTGCGTGCCGGAGAATCTGCATCGCCACCCGGGGGTGCACGTCCAGGTCGGCCAGGAGCGAGGCGCAGGTCCGCCGGGCATCCCGGACGGTGATCCGCCGGACTCCCGCCGCGTCGCAGCGCCGGTCCCAGAAGCGGTTGAAGTTCCTTGGCTCGACCGGTCGCCCATAGCGGGTGGTGAAGATCAGGTCGGAGGGCTGCCAGGCCGGGCCGGTGGTGTCCCAGGTGGCGATCTGTGCGGCGTGGCGGCGGTCGAGCGCCACGGTGCAGATGTCCGGCAGCGGAAGGGTGGCGTCCGAGGCGGCCGTTTTCGTCTCCCGGTGCAGCAGTTCGGCACCGACCCGCTGGAGTTGCCGATCGATGGTCAACTCCCCCGCGTCGAGGTCGACGTCCGCCCAGGTGAGCCCCAGCATCTCGCCCTTGCGCACGGTCGGCGATGGGAGATCCCGGCAGCAGCGGCCGAGGGCACAGCAGCGACGCTGGGCGGGCTTGCGCCGTTCGTCCTTGCCCTGGGCGCAGCACTGGCAGGTCCGCCCCACCTCGTTGATCCAGGTCTGGACGTCGCTGACGCGCAGCTTGTCGAGGCGCTTGCGACCCAGCCCGGGCACGAGGTAGAGCCGGACCACGACCTCGTAGGTGACGTAGCTTCCCGGGGCGAGGTTCGGCTTGACGATCTCCCGCAGCCAGTAGCCGGCATACTCCCCTATTGTTGGGGACCGGGTAGCCACCGGCCCGGCCTTGGCCTGCCCATGCAACTTGATCCACTTGTCGTGGACCTCCTCGCGGGTCTTGCCGTAGACCCACTTCCGTCCCCGCTTGCCGTCGGGCTTCTCGACCCACACGTACGCGGCGAAGCCGTTTCGGTAGGGGAAGATCGAGCCCTCCCCGTTCGCGCGAGATCGTCCGGGCATCAGACCGCCTGCCCTCGGTGAGCCAGCCGGACCCAACGTAGGTGAGGGTGCCGACGGTCACGGTGTCGGCCGTGTCGTCGTCTTCGGTGCGGCGGTAGGTGGCGCGGGTGTCGCGGAGCAGGCCGAACGTGGCGGAGTAGCGGCGGGTTTGGTGAGGAAGTGGCCGCCGAAGCCGAGCATGTGCGCCCAGCGCCGCAGGCCGGCGTAGGCGTTGGACGCGGAGTCAAGGCTGCCTTGACGGTCCTCGGCTGTTGCGGCGCCGCTGGTCCCATCGCTATGGGTGGGCCGTCCGATGGGCCAGCAGGCGTCGATGAGGCGGGCCAGGTGGTCGCCCGCCGGGTCGGCGTAGTCGTCGATGGTGGCCGGGGTAAGGCGAGTGGAGCAGTGGCCGGTGGCCTCGGTCGCCTTGGTCGCGTACTTGGCCAGGTACGCAGCTACCTTGCCGTCGGTCAGCTCTCCGCCGGCGCTGTTGATTCGCCGGACGTCGACCTGCTCGCCCCCGGGCGACCAGCCAGCCTTGTGGCCGGTCGGGGTGCGGGGCGTGGGGACGGTGATCTGGCGGGCAGCGGTGCCGACGGCGACCTCCAGGTCGTCGACGGTGACGCCGGCCGGGCGCGGCACGAGAGCGTCTGGGTCGTCGGGGTTGACGCCGTCGAGGCGCAGCAGGACGTGGAAGTGCACGGCGGCCCGGCGTTGCATCTCGGCGACCTTGCCGTGCGACACCCTCACGGACGGCACCCAGCGGACCTTGCCAGAGGCGGTAATGACCCGGATGAACGAGATTCCACGCCGGCGGCAGAGCGCGGCAAGGCGGCGCTCGATGGCCTGCTTGGTGCGCCGCCACAGCTCGCCGGAGAAGTAGTTCCAGACGACCTGGTGGCTGTGGTCGTAGCAGTCCAGGCACAACGGCTGCCCGAGTCGCGGATCGTCGGCATCGTGGCGGGCGAAGCACACCGCGGGCTGCCCGTGCGGGCAGGTGCCGGCGGTGCTCCGGGCGCGGCAGGGAGCGGGACGGCAGTCGCAGCGCTGGCGGGTGGCGCAGGTGTGGCGAGGGACGTGCCGGTGGTGGACCGCGCCGAAGGATGGTGCGGTGAAGGTGGCGAAGACGACCGGGTGCCGGCCGACCGAGGCGGGGACGCCCTTGCCGCCGGTCAGGCCGCAGCGGACGAGCTGATTGGCGTCGCCCTGGTAGACCCAGGCACAGTCTCGGCACTGCGATTCGCGGCGGTTGCCGCACGCCTTGTAGAGAGTGCGGTCGGGCAACTCCTCGGTGTGCTGCTCGCTCAGGAGTCTGCCGGTGTCTCGGTCGGCGGCGGCGATGGTGCCGGTGAGGCGGATCGGGCGGGAGCAGCCGCCGGCGGTGCGGGTGTGCGCTCCAGCCAGCCGGAGAACTCCATGGTGGCGGCGCGGTGCAGCGCCTGGGCGTCTCGGCCGGCGGCAAGGCCGGGACGGTACAGGGTGAGCGGGGTGGACATGACTCCTCCTCATCGGGTGGCAGGGACGGGAGACGAAGCACCACCAGCCGTGGACGTTGGTCCGCTGGTGGTGCTGGGGGCGCTGGTGGCATCGCCGGTCACGGGCAGGATCGAGTGGCGGGTCGGGGGTGGCGTGACCGGGTGCGAAGGCTCAAAGGCGTGTTGCGGCCAGCCGGACTCCGAGCGCGATGAGCGCGACGCCGGTGACCGCGTCGAGCGTCCGACGTACCCGTGGCCGGTCGAGCAGCCGCCGCATCGCGGCCACCAGGTTGGCCACGCCGAAGAACCACACCAGGGCGACGGCCGCGGCCACTCCCGCCACCAGCGCCGCGTCGACCACCGTCGCGTCCGGACGCAGGAACTGCGGCATCAGCGCCACGAAGAAGACAGCCGCCTTGGGGTTGAGCACGTTGCACAGAAGGCCTTGCCGGAACGCCGCCAGCATGGTCGTGTCATCCTCGCCGGCCGGTCCGCCGAGCGTCCCAGCGCCACCTCGGGCCGCCGCGATCAGCGCCCGGACGCCGAGCCATGTGAGGTAGGCGGCGCCGCCGACCTTGACGACCGTGAAGGCGACCGCGGAGGCCGCCAGCAGCGTGGCCACTCCCGTCGCGGCGGCAACGGCCCAAACGAAGACGCCGGCCGCGATCCCCGCCGCCGTCGCCATCCCGCGCGCTCGCCCCGAAACGGCAGCACGACGGACGACGATTGCGAAATCCGGCCCGGGGGAGAGCGCGCCCACCGCCATGACCGCAGCGAACGCGATCACCTGGGCGATGGTGACCGTCATGCTCCCGCCTGCCAGGGGAGGCCGTTCATGCCGTTGCCTCCGCCGCGCGGGCTCGTGCGCCAACGGACGCCGGTCAGGTCAGCCATGCCGCATCTCCCCGATGATCTGCTTGATGTCCTTGGATTCTGCCTCACTAGTACCTCCGGCGGGGGCGCTGCGGTGTACCGGTCCGCACATTCAAGATCATGAAGTTCGCCGTAGGGCCACCTGGCCGGTGGCTGGTCACTCTCCGGTCCGGAGCGGTGCTGGAGCTGGCCACTGACCGTTACACCGAGCACGAGGGCTACCCACTCTTCTCTGTTCTTGCTCGTGGGACGGCCGAGGAGCGAGAGCAGGTCCAAGTCTTGGACTGGGCGCTTCAGGCTGGGACTGTCCTTGTTCTTGTGGCGAAGGTTCCCATGGCTGAGGTCTTGAAGATCGAACGCGGAGGACCCTGGTAGGGGCGCATACCCGAGGGACGCGGAGACTGGGCCGAAAACCAGCTGGGTGACTAACTGAGTGACGTCTTGCCGCAACCGCGACGGGGCAACCTGGAGGCGATCTCACAGGGTCATCGGACCGGTAGCACCTGGGTCTCTCCCGTGATGCGGGCCTTCTCGAACGGTTGCCGCAGGAGACCTGCGTCCAGGACTCCCAAGCCGATCATTGTGATCCGCTTGATCCCGATCGGCAGACCGGCTGCGCCGTTCCTAGGGAGCCGGGGGCTGCCGGTGGTCATGTGGTCCCCGTCCACGCGTTGGAAGTGCCGAGGGCAAACCTCAACCTCTAGGTCGCCCGTGAAGTCAGCGGGCACCAGGGTCGCGTGTGGCTCATGGCCTTGGCCTCCTCTCTCATCCGGCGTGCGTGAGGGCGGGTTGAGCACTGCTGACGGCGTCTACGGGGACGGCGGCCGTTCGGTGGCGGCGGCGATGTGCAGAGCCGTCGTCGGGGAAGGTTGCGAGCAGTTGCTCAGCGCCGTCGAGGTCACCGCGGTGCTTGGCGGCGATGACCCCGGCGGCGCGTTGTGCAGCGGTGAAGGCCGACGTCGGGTCGGCGGCGGTCACGGTGCCACGATGAGCGGGTTGCCAGCGGCGCGGGCAGCGTCGAAGCGCTTGGTGACGTCGGCCCAGTTGACGAGGTTCCACAGCCGGTCGACGTAGTCGGGGCGCACGTTCTTGTATTGCAGGTAGTAGGCGTGCTCCCAGGCGTCGAAGACCAGGATCGGCGTGGAGCCCTGACCGACGTTGCCGTGGTGGTCGTAGATTTGCTCGACGATGAGCCGCTGAGACAGGGGCTCCCAGGCCAGGACGCCCCAGCCGGAGCCCTGCACGCTCTTGGTGGCGGTGGAGAGCTGGGCGGCGAAGCTGTCGAACGAACCGAAGTGCTCATCGATGGCGGCGGCCAGTTCGCCGTCGGGACGGTCACCCCCGTCTGGGGAGAGGTTGTTCCAGAAGATCGAGTGCAGGACGTGCCCGGAGAGGTTGAAGGCGAGGGTTTTCTCCAGGCCGACGAGCGCCGTGTAGTCGCCCTTGTCGCGCGCCTCGGCGAGCTGATCGAGGGTGTCGTTGCTGCCCTTGACGTACGCGGCGTGGTGCTTGCTGTGGTGCAGTTCCAGGATCTGACCGCTCATAGCGGGTTCGAGCGCGCCGTAGTCGTAGGGCATGTCGGGAAGCGTGTAGACGGCCATCGGAACCTCTCTCGCGAGATGAAGATCGTCTAGGCCAGTATGCCTTATTGCAAATTCTTGGCAACTACGAAACACTCGCAACTAGAAGGGATGCCTCCACGGGCCTCCTGTCTGCCGCCGGCTTTGCCGGCAGGGGTGCGCCTCCGCGCCGCGATGATCAATGGCGGAGGCGCGCCCACCAGCAGATGGCTCACTCAGTGCGGACGCGCACGAACACCGCTGGATGAAGCGCCCAAAACTTGTAAGCGAGGCGTCACGGGTCGGGCGAACAGGCCGTTGCTTAAAACGGCCTGGACATGCCTACCCCGCTCACGGACGCATCCTGTCGGGAGAGTCGAGAACGGCTTCTGCCAGCTCGGCCGGGAACATGCGCTTCACGCTCGCGGCGTACTCGCTCCCGTCCACAGGTCGGCTCACCTGGTCGCCACCTACCCGCACTGGCAAGGAGAAACCCGACGCAACCCCCGGCTCCCGTTGTCGACGACGCGTGAAAAATGGCTCTGGCACAAGTTCGGTGATCGAGTAGCCTTGATCATTTTGTGTCTATTATGGATGGGGCGACGGTCCTGCTACCGCACCTGGCCGGGTTGCAGCTGGTCAGGGCATACATGAAAGGAGTTCGGGTCAGGGTCGAGGCCAGAACGTGCGCGGACGTGAGCTGCTGTCCTGACTGCGGCACGGCATCGACTCGAGTGCACAGCAGGTACGTGCGCCGGCTCGTGGACACGGGTATCGGCGGGCGGGAGGTGACACTCGTGCTGACCGTGCGTCGTCTGTTCTGCGACCAGCCCGGT
>NZ_JBEYTI010000022.1:0-103360 GCF_040642975.1 Micromonospora sp. NPDC047548 | reverse complement strand
GGAATTGGTGAGAAGAGCGGAGTGACGGGAGACTGTCACGCTCCGTTCCGTGGGAGCCCAGGGCTGCGACGCCCTGGGCCACCCGACCCTGCCGGCCCGATCAGCTGCGGATTCGACCCGGGATTGGCCTGCGGCCGTCGACAGTGGACGGCCCTGCCATGATCATGGTGTTGCTGAGACATCAATGATCGACACCACCCCGCCAGCGCACCGAAACCCAGCAAGGCCGGACCCGGACGCCCTCAAGGATCGAAGAACCGGCAACCCACGCCCAGCTACGACGTCGGAAAGACCGTCACGCGCGCCCTCAGCATCACCGAACGACGAAAGCAACCGGGTTGAACGCCAAGCTGAGGCCGGCGGTTCGCGGCGCCCGAGGTCGGCGGGCACGGGGGCTGGCCGGCGGATGGCGGCTCCTGGGGGTGGCGGGCCGAGGTGCCGCCGGTCGGCGGTGATCTCGGCCGGGAGGCCGGGGCGGAACGAGTCGCGGTCCATGGTCACTCCTGGTCGAGGTGGCGCTCCAGGGCGTCCAGGTGCGCGGTCCACATCTCGCGGTACGGCGCGAGCCAGCCGTCCACGGCGCGGAACGGGCGTACGTCGATGCGGTAGATGCGTTGCTGCGCCGCCGTGCGGCAGGAGACGAAGCCGGCCTCGCGCAGCACCTTGAGGTGCTTGGAGACGGCCGGCTGGCTCACTCCCAGCGCGTCGACCAGCTCGCCGACGCTGCACTCGGAGCGCCGCAGCGCGTCGAGGATGCGGCGCCGGGTCGGCTCGGCCAGCACGGCGAAGGCGTCGACGGACACCTCCACAATATGCCTGAACGTTCATATGCCTGTCAAGGAATGGAAGGGCCGGCCGCGCTGGTGGCGGACCGCCCCCGGGCGACGCGGGGGGTGCCGTCCAGGTCCGGACACGACGACGCCGCCCGGTCCATATGCTCGGGACATGGAACTGCGGATCTTCACCGAACCCCAGCAGGGCGCCAGCTACGACCAGCTGCTCGCCGTGGCCCGCGCCGCCGAGGACGCCGGGTACGGAGCCTTCTTCCGCTCCGACCACTACCTGAAGATGGGCTCGGTGAGCGGCGAGCCCGGGCCGACCGACGCCTGGACCACGCTGGCCGGCCTGGCCCGGGACACCTCCCGGATCCGGCTCGGCACGTTGATGACCGCCGCCACCTTCCGGCTGCCCGGCCCGCTCGCCATCACCGTCGCGCAGGTCGACCAGATGAGCGGCGGCCGGGTCGAGCTGGGCATCGGCGCCGGCTGGTACGCCGAGGAGCACACCGCGTACGGCATCCCGTTCCCCGCCCTCGGGGAGCGGTTCGCGCGGCTGGAGGAGCAGCTCGCGGTCATCACCGGGCTCTGGGAGACCCCGGCCGGCAAGACCTTCGACTTCCCCGGGACGTACTACCCGGTCACCGACTCGCCGGCGCTGCCCAAGCCGGTGCAGCAGCCCCGCCCGCCGATCCTGCTCGGCGGGATGGGCCCGAAGCGCACCCCGCGCCTCGCCGCCCGGTACGCCGACGAGTTCAACCTGCCCTTCGCCTCGGTGGAGGACACCGCGGCGCAGTTCGCTCGGGTCCGCGAGGCGTGCGCCGCGACCGGCCGCGACCCGGTCACCATGCGCTGGTCCAACGCCCTGGTGCTCTGCTGTGGGCGGAACGAGGCCGAGGTCGCCCGTCGGGCCGAGGCGATCGGCCGGGAAGCCGCCGAGCTGCGCGAGAACGGCCTCGCCGGCACCCCGGCCGAGGTGGTCGACAAGATCGGCCGGTACGCCGCGACCGGCAGCGAGCGGATCTACCTCCAGGTGCTGGACCTCGCCGACCTGGACCACCTGGAGCTGGTCGCCGCCGAGGTGATGCCGCAGCTCTGAGCCGGCCGCGGCGGCTCGGCGGGCACGGGTCCGGGCCGCGCCGGACCGGACCCATGGACGTCGGCGACAACCGTGCCGGATGATGCCCCCGACTGGCGCCGCGGGACGGGGGACGACGTGGAGTTGCACCGGCATGCGAGCCGGCAGGTGTGGCCGTGGCTGCTCCTGCTGATGGGGATCACCGTGGGTGGCTACACCGACGGCCGCCTGGCCCGGCTGGCGGCGGCGGCCGTCGGGATCGTGTCCGGCCTCGCCGGTCTGTTCCTGGCGTACCGGCCGTTCCGCTTCCGGATCGGCGACGACGGGCTCGACCTGCGCCGGCCAGGGCTGCGCCGGCTGGTCCGCTGGCCGGAGCTGGACGCGTTGGTGCTCGAACAGCCGCCGCCCCGCAGCGGCTCACCGGCCGCCCCGCGCCTGGTGGCCGTCCCCGCGACCGGGGTGGCGCTCGGCCGGCCGCTGGACGCCCGGGTCGACGGCCGTCCGGCGGTCGAGCTGCTGGACCTGGCCCAGGTCCGGGAGACCCCCGACGAGATCGCCGCCGCCCTGACCCGGTGCGCGGGCCCCCGCTTCCGCGACGCCCGGCCGCCGGCCGGCTCCCCGCTCGCCCCCGTCGAGTGGACGTACGCCCTGCGCGGCTACCGGACCGACGAGGCCGACGAGCTGATCCGGATCGGGCAGGAGGCGCTGCGCTCCGACGACCCGGGCGAACGGGGGGCGGCCCGGAAGGTGCTCGCCCTCGGACGCCAGCATGCCCTGCGCCCCGCCAACCGTGGCTACAGCACGCGGCAGGTGGACGAGGTGCTGGACGCCCTCGACGCCGCCCTGGCCGCCGACCCCACCGCACGGGAGCCCTCATGACCGCCGGCGCTTGGCGCAACTGGGCCGGCAACGTCACGTACGCGGCCCGCCGCTTCCACCGGCCGTCCAGCCTGGACGAGCTGCGCCGGCTGGTCGCCGGTGCCGGGCGGGTGCGGGCCCTCGGGACCGGCCACTCCTTCACCCGGCTCGCCGACCAGCCGCCCGCCCGCCCGCACTGGGGCAAGGTGTTCACCCTCGACCCGTCGTCGGTGGCCGCCGCCTTCCCCCGGTACGCCGACTTCGCCGCCCTGCTGACCGAGCTGGACCCGGCCGGCACGTTCCGCACCGACCTGCTCGACCGCCACTTCCCGCGCTGAGCCGCCGGGTCACCCGTGCGGGCGGCGTGGACCCGACCGCAGCGGGCACGGGATGTCGGGTCCGCCGCCCGCCGGCCGCCTAGCGTCGAGGCACACGCAGAAGGAGACCAGGTGCTGGAGCGGCTGAACGAGGCGATGACCCACGTCGAGCGTCACCTCGACCAGCGGATCGAGGTCGCCGACCTGGCGCGGATCGCACTCACGTCGGAGTACCACCTCCGGCGGATGTTCTCCGCGCTGGCCGGCATGCCGCTGTCCGAGTATGTCCGCCGCCGGCGGCTCACCGTCGCCGCGGCCGAGGTGATGGCCGGCGAACGGACGTTGCTCGACATCGCGGTCCGCTACGGGTACGGCTCGACCGAGGCGTTCACCCGGGCGTTCCGCGCGCTGCACGGGGTGGGGCCCGGTGAGGCCCGGCGGACCGGCGCGGTGCTGCGCTCCCAGCAGCGGTTGTCCTTCCGCCTCGTCGTCGAAGGGAGTGGCAGCATGCGGTACCGCGTGGTGGAGAAGCCGGAGTTCCGGCTGGTGGGCCGGCGGGCCCGGGTGCCCCTGGTGCACCAGGGGATGAACCCGGCGATCGTGGAGTTCATCCGGAGCATCGACAAGGAGACGGTGGCCCGGATCGCGGCCCTGTCCGACCAGGAGCCGGCGGGGATCGTCAACGTCAGCGACAAGCTGGGCAGCGACCGGGCGGAGGGCACCGAGCTGGACTACTGGCACGGGGTGGTCACCGGCGCGCAGGCCCCGGCCGACCTGGAATCGGTGACCGTGCCGGCCGGGACGTGGGCGGTCTTCGAAGCCTCCGGGGAGTTTCCGGCGGCGGTGCAGGACCTGTGGCGGGACGTGTTCACCCAGTGGTTCCCGTCCAACCCGTACCGCAGCCGGCCGGGACCGGAGATCTCCCGTACCCGGATCTCGACGGACGGCGCCCACGCGGACGCCGAGTTGTGGATCCCGGTGGAGCGGGCCCTGACGAACAGCACGCCGTAGCCGCCCGGGGCGTGCGGCACCCTCACCGCGCTGTCGGCGTCGCCGGCAGCGCGGTGGACGGTCCTCGCCCTCGCTGCCGCAGCAGCGGGGTGACCAGCGTGAGCAGCAGCAGGAATGCCGCCAGGGCGGCGACGGTCCGCACAACGTTGAACAGCTCCCAGCGGCGCAGGATCGCCTCGTGGTCGGGCGGGGCCGAGGTGACGGCCCACACTTTGATCTGGCTGTTGATCGGCACGTTGCCGAACCGGGTGACCAGGAATGAGGTCGCCACCAGTGCGGACGCGACGGCGGCCAGCCGTCGGGCGGCGCCGCGCAGCAGCACGGCCAGTGCCAGCGAGCTGAGTATCGCCAGGCCCATCGTGGTCTGCATGACCGGGCCGTTCATCTTCATCAGCGCCGTGTGGAAGGTGAGCCGGACCTCCAGCGGCACGGCCTTGAAGGTCTGCGCCACGTTGACCGCGCCGTAACCGAAGGCCCCGGCGAGCAGGCCGGTGAAGAGCAGCGCGAGCGCGCGTACGGCGGGGACCAGCCGCGGGTGGTCGTTCACGACATCTCCCTGGGAGGAAGGGTCCGGGTGAGCGTGTCGACGCGATGCAGCCGGCCGTCGGGCGCGAGCCGGCCGAAGAGGTGGATGTCGCTCGCCACCGGGCGACCACGCGCGACGGCGTGCAGGGTGTAGCGGGCCGCGATTCGGTCGCCGCAGGTCAGCGTGTCGTGGATGTCGAGGCGGCACGTGCTCACGGTGCGGCGGGCCGGCCGGGCATGGTCGATCAGCCGTTGCCGGTCGAGGCGGAGGCCGTCGTTGAACCAGACGACGTCCGGGGTGTGGTAGCGGTCCAGGACGACTCCGGGATCTTCCTGGCTGAAGGCCATCTCCTGGACGTAGGACCGTAGGTAGCCGGCGAGGTCGCTGTCGGGCAGCGCTGTCATGTTGCCCCCTTAGCCTTGACGATGCTGTAAAGGCTAAAGCCTCCGTGTAGCGTTGACAAGCGTGTCAGAGGTGAACCCCGGGGAGCGGCCCCGACGAATGCGTGCCGAGGGACGGCGCAACGTCGCCGCCATCCTCGACGCGGCGGTGCGGATCCTCGGCGAACGGCCGCAGGCCAGCATGGACGAGGTGGCGAGCGTGGCCGGAGTCTCCCGGCAGACTGTCTACGCCCATTTCCCGTCCCGCGACGCGCTGCTCGGCGCCGTGGCGCGCCGGCTCACCGCGCAGGTCGTGGCGGCGATGGACGCCGCCCACCTCGACCAGGGCCCGGCCGCCGAGGCGCTGCTGCGGCTGCTCGACGTCAACTGGCGGACCTTCGAGCAGCTTCCGCTGCTCAGCACCGTCCCCGAGGCCGACGCCGCGGAGCTGCACGTGCCGGTGTTCGAGCGGCTGGAACGGCTGATCCAGCGAGGGCAGCGCGCCGGCGAGTTCGACCCGGGCGTGACGCCGGCCTGGCTGATCGCCGCGACCGTCGCCCTCGGGCACGCCGCCGGAAACGAGGTCGCCGCAGGCCGGATGCCAGCCGCCGACGCCGAGGCCGCGCTGCGTGCGAGCGTCCTGCGGGTGTACGGGGCCACCCCGTCCCCGCCCGACTGACGGCGCCCGTGGCCTAGCGGCGGCTGCCGGCCATCTGGTCGCGGAGGCTGCCGCGCTGCACCGCGCGGCTGATGTCGCTGGGCGAGACGATGCCCACCAGCCGCTGGTCGGTGACCACCAGCGCGCGGCCGTCCGCGCACTGGCTGAGCCGGGGGAGCAGTTCGTTGAGCTGCTCCTCCGGCCGGGCGAGCACCAGGTCCTCGGCCCGGCAGGACACCTCGCCCAGGGTGGTGGCGCTCCGGCGGTCGGCGGGGATGCCGCGGACCCGGTCGAGGGTGACCAGGCCGATCGGCCGGCCGTCCTCGGTCAGCGGCAGCGCCGAGTGCCGGTACGCGAACAGGTAGTGGTCGACGAAGTCGGCCACCGTCATCTCCGCCGAGGCGGTCTGCGGCTGCGGGGTCATCACGTCGCCGACCCGCACCCCGTGCAGGGCGCTGCCCATCCGGGCCTGGCGCTCCTCCACGCCGGCCGCCCCGATCAGGAACCAGCCGATCAGCGCCAGCCAGAGCCCGCCGATCCCGAAGCCGGTCGCGAACTGCACGAGCCCGAGGCCGATCAGCAGCGCGCCGAGGACCCAGCCGGCCCGGGCGGCCACCACGGACGCCTTCGTCCGGTCGCCGGTGGCCTTCCAGACTGCGGCGCGCAGCAGCCGGCCGCCGTCCAGCGGCGCCGCCGGCAGGACGTTGAAGATCGCCAGGAGTACGTTGATGCCGGCCAGCCAGGCCAGCGAGCCGAGCAGCAGACCGCGCTGCCCGGCCAGCGTGAGCACCACGGCGATGGCGCCGAAGAAGACGCCGACCAGCAGGCTGACCAGTGGCCCGATCCCGGCGATGCGCAGCTCCGCGCCGGGATCGCGCGCCTCGCCGCGCAGCTCGGAGACGCCTCCGAACAGCCACAGGGTGATCCCCTCGACCTGGAGGCCGTTGCGCTTGGCGATCACCGCGTGGGAGACCTCGTGGGCCAGCAGGCCGAGGAAGAAGACCACCGCGGCGGCCAGCCCGGCCAGCACGTACTCCCAGGTGGGTCGGCCCGGGTAGGACCGGGGGAACTGGTTGGCCGCCAGCGCCCACGCGATCAGCAGGAAGATGACCAGGACGCTCCAGTTGACCCCGACGGGTACGCCCGCGATCCGGCCAAGCCGGAAGCTCGCCTTCATGCCCCCGGCATACCCCGGGACGCGTCCGCCATGCCAGGGGACGAAGACGCCTCCCCGGGGAGTCTGACCGGCTGGCCGTGACGGGCGTTTGAGTGTCGGCCGCTGTGTTGGTGCCTTGCCATTCCCCTGAGCAGGGGGACGACCGGTAACGTGCGAAGGCTGAGCCGGAACACGACGGCCGGGGCGGAGGGGTCGGCGCATGCGTGAGGATTCGCCGCGCTGGGAGCAGATCAACGCCAGCTCTACACCTGGGAGCAGGACGGGCAGCGCGAGCTGGCCAGCTATCTGCCGGACGCCGACCCGTACCACGTGTGGGCGAACGTCGAGTTCGTCGGGGCCGACGGCTCGATCAACGAGGTCGACGCCCTGGTGCTCACTCCCAGCGGGCTCTACGTGCTGGAGCTGAAGCACTGGCAGGGGGAGGTCCGCGGCGACGGGACCCAGTGGGTGCGCCGGGCGCCGAACTCCCGGCTCATCCCGGAGGACAACCCGTACATCCTGGCCAACCGGAAGGCGAAGCGGCTGGCCAGCCTGATCCGCTACTACGCCAAGCAGCACGGACGGCAGAGCGAGACCCCATTTGTCGGGGCCGCGGTGTTCCTCCATGCGAGAGCGATGCGGGCAGAGCTCGACGCGATCGGCACCGAAGCTTCCACGGCCGTCAGGTCGAGCTCTGCGGGTGGCTGGTGCTCCGGGGTATCGGGGTGCGCGGTGACCAGGCGGCAGGAACCGTCGACCCACCAGGTTCGCACCTCCGCCCCAACGAACGACTCGAACCGGCGCAGCACAAAGCCGCCGGCGTAGTCGTCACCACGCAACTGCCGAGACCGGCTGGCCACCCGCCATGCCGCCTCTGGTCGTATGGCCTGGCGAGGTGACATGGCCGCCCGGAGAGCAGTGGGTGCGAATGCGGGCGTGCGGTCAGGCGGCGGCGCGATCGGAGAGCGGGCGACGGCGAAGCGCCGGATCGGTCAGCGCTGGCTGGCGCCAGGCGCCGTCTGCCTGGTACATATCAGTGCCCGGTGGGACGATCTCGTCGATCCGGTCCAGCATGGCGTCGTCCAGGGTGAGCGCGGCGCCCTTCAGCGCAGCGTCGAGCTGCTCCATGGTGCGCGGTCCGATGATGACAGAGGTCACCGCGGGATGGGCCACTGGGAAGGCCAGCGCCAGCTCCGGCAGCGTGCAGCCGATCTTCGACGCCAACTCGATGAGCTGCTCGACGACGCCCAGCTTGCGTACATTCTCCTCGATCGCCGGGTCGAACCGGGCCGGGGTGAGCGCGGCCCGGCCGGTGGACAGATCCACCGGCTGCCCCTTGCGGTAGCGGCCGGTCAGGACGCCGGAGGCCAGCGGGCTCCAGGTCAGCACGCCCATACCGTAGCGCTGGGTGACCGGCAGGAGGTCGGTCTCGATCTTCCGGGCGAGCAGCGAGTACGGCGGCTGTTCGGTCCTAAACCGATGCAGCCCGCGCCGCTCCGCGACGTGGTGTGCCTCGACGATCTGCTCGGCCGGGAACGTCGAGCAGCCGAAGGCGCGGATCTTTCCTTGGCGTACCAGATCGGTCAGTACCGAGAGGGTTTCCTCGATGTCGGTGGTGGAGTCCGGCCGGTGCACCTGGTAGAGATCGATCCAGTCGGTGCCCAGCCGGCGCAGGCTCTCCTCGACCTCCCGGACGATCCAGCGCCGCGAGTTGCCACCCCGGTTGGGCCCCTCGCCCATCGGGAAGTGGACCTTGGTGGCGAGCACTACATCGTCGCGGCGGCCCCGCAACGCCTTGCCGACGATCGCCTCGGACTCCCCAGCGGAGTACATGTCCGCGGTGTCCACGAAGTTGATCCCCTGGTCAAGAGCGGCGTGGATGATCCCCGCGCAGTCGTCGTGATCGGGATTGCCCACGGAGCCGAACATCATGGTGCCCAGGCATTGGACGCTCACCTGGATGCCGGTGCGGCCGAGGACGCGGTAGCGCATGCTTCTGCTCCTTGTGGTCGTGGCGCCAGGCGATCGGTCGCCGGCTGCCATGCGAGACCCTAGGATCTAGAGTCGGCTCTAGGTCAACCCGTACGCTGGACGGTATGTCCGACGTCGCCCCACGCCTGAGCATCGGCGAGGCCGCCGAGCGCACCGGGCTGAGCGTGCACACCCTGCGCTTCTACGAGCGGGAAGGGCTGCTGGCAAGCCCAATCCAGCGCGATCCCGGCGGGCGGCGCGTCTATCACCAGGACGACGTGGACTGGATCACCGTCTGCGTGATCCTGCGCGCCTCCGGGATGCCACTGCCGGCGATCCGGCGCTACACCGAGTTAGTCCGCGCGGGCGGAGGCAACGAGACGGAACGACTGGTGTTGCTACGGGAGCACCGGGAGCGGGTCGTCGACCAGATGGACCAGCTCCGAAAGTGCCTCGACCTGATCAACTTCAAGGCCGGGATGTACGAGGACGTGCTGGACCAACTTGCCGTCCCGCCCGCGACCAGCGCGGACGCCGACCGGTGACCGACGGGGCCGGCCGTGACCGGCACTGTCACGATGGAGATGGCTCATCCATATTCGCGACGCCCGCACTCCTTTGCCTGACGAGTGCCGCACAATTCGGCGAATCCGCACCGCGAGCCGCGAGCGGTCACCTTACCCTGCGCAGCGCACGGATCGCGGCATGAGAGTGCCCGGTGCCGGCCAATCGGCGCGGCGAAGCGAAGCACCTGGATGCCGGGCGACGTCTCGCGAGGGAGCGAGGACTCAGCGGGCGGGAACCGGCTCGGACGACGGCCGCCACTCCCGCCTGATCAGCCCGTAGACCCACGAGTCAGAGACCTCGCCGTTCACGACGCAGTCTTCCCGCAACGTCCCTTCACGCACGAACCCGAGTTTCTCCAGCACGCGGGCAGATGCCACGTTGCGTGTATCGGTCTCAGCCTGGACGCGATTCAGGTCCAGCGTGTCGAATGCCCACCGCAGCAAAACGCGCGCGGCCTCCGTCGCGTAGCCGTGGCCCCACGCTGCATCGTCGAAGCAGTAGCCCAGCGATGCACTGCGATAGTCCGGATTCCACCGGTTCAGGCTGCACCAGCCGATGAAGGCCCCGTCGGAGACACGATCCACGGCCAGCCGCGCCCCGGTGCCCCCTTCTGCCATCTGCCGGCAAGCCGTGATGAACCGCTCGGAGCGCACGCGTTCGCTCCACGGAGGCGCGTCCCAGTAGCGCAACACGTAGGCGCTGCTGTGCAGCGCGAAGAGGTCGTTCGCATCCGCGTCGTCGAAGGGACGCAGTCGGAGGCGAGCGGTGGGCAGCGTGGGGGTGGGCAGCGACATGCGCGCCATGTTCCCTCCCGTGATTGGTGGCCGATCAACCAGACATCTGATGCCGGCCACTCGCAACGGGTTTTTCGGCGGGCGGGAGAGCTACGTGCCCGCTCATCGGCCACGATCGGATGCGGGGCCTCCGCGAGGATGTGTCACGGTGGGTAGCGCTCAGTCGGCGGCAGAGTCGATGCGGGGCGTCCGTGTGGCGGCCCTTTGCGGGCGGCAGAGGCGGGATTGGAAGCCTAGCGGGATGGGCTGGTGCGCAGGTAGGTGAGGACTGCCAGCACCCGGCGGTTGGTCTCCTCCCTGGGCGGCAGGTCGAGCTTGGCCAGGATGTTGCCAACGTGCTTGCCGATTGCCGCTTCGGTGACATAGAGCCTCGCCGCGATCGCTGTGTTGGAGTGGCCCTCGGCGAGCAGCACGAGCACCTCCCGATGCCCAGGATCGCGTAGGGGATCGCCTGACGGGGTTCATCGACCGTGGTCCAGACCACGACGATCCGATCGGCGTCGCCAGCCAGCCACGGGCTGGCGATTAGCATGACGTCGAGCATGGCGAGCAGCAGGAGCATCCAGTACGTGATCGGCACGATGCCGCCCAGCCAGAAGGTGTACGCGACCTCGCGCCACGCCGCCGCGTTGGTGTATCGCGCCGCCAGGCCCCGGAAGTGCTGCCCGGACAGCGGGCGCGGGTCCACGATGCAGAGCCGCCACCGCTCTATCGCCGCCACCGCAATGCTCACGATCGGGGACAGCGCCAGCACAAGCACGCCGGCGACGCTGAGGAACAGGACAATGGGCAGCTCAACGATGCGCCCCCTGCCGCATCGAATTGATAACCGTCAGCAAGGGGGCCCGATGATGAGCAACCCGACGGACAGGACGCCCGCAATCGGCACGGTGGTGGCGACGTACGCGAGCGCCCGCCACGGCCACGAGGAGACCAGATAGTCGCGCCGGCGAAGTGCCGCCGCCAGGTGCAGAGGTTCATCCCACGTCATGCCGCAACGCTAACCAGGGCGGATCCGCCGAACCCAGCCGTCTGGACGTACTCCTCGGGTATGCCTAGCCCTATCTGACGTTGACTGGCTAGGCCCAGTGCATGGCCCGCCTCCAAGCGCTGAAGTTTGCGAATGCATATCCACCGACTGGGCGCCTGCAGTTGGCTGCTCGCCGCATCCCTGTTCCTGGCTGCGAACGTCATCACCGGACTGGCCTGGAGGGACCCGCCATTCAGCTGGGCTACCAACAACATCAGCGACCTGGGCAATGTGACCTGCGGCAGGTGGGACACCAGCCGACCGCGCGAGGTCTGCTCCCCCTGGCATCTCGCGATGAACAGCGCCATGACGGCCACCGGCGTACTGCTCGCACTCGGGGTCCTGCTCACCTGGTCCGCGCTCGGCCGCGGCGTCGCCACAAGGACGGCGCAACTGGTGACGCTCGCAGGCGCGGGCGGGTACATCCTGGCCGGGGCGTATCCGGCGGACGTGAACGAGAACAACCACTTCCTCGCGGCGCTGCTGATCTTCGTGTTGGCGAATGTCGGGATGCTCGTGGCATCGCTGGCCCGGCGGTCGTCCGTCCTGGGCTCGATGCGCGAGGTCAGCCTCGCGCTGGGCCTGATCGGCCTGGCCGGCACGACCCTGTTCCTGGCCCAGGTCGACCTCGGCTTCGGCGTCGGCGGCATGGAGCGGATAGCCGTGTTCCCACTGCTCATCTGGACAGTCACAGTCGCAGTGCGGCTCACCCGCTAACGCCGGCCGCAACGCGTCGGTGGCCGTCGATCGTCGACGATCCGGGCGTCAGGTCGCCGGAGACTTGGACGCAGTCACATCGGCCAGGTGAGGATGCGCTGTGGCGGATGGTCGCGACCCTCACCCTGGCCAGCTACACCAGCGACCCGGAGGTCCGCGAACAGTAGGTTTACCGGCGAGGCTCTGCGTCGTAGAGCGCACGAGGTGAGAGATCTCAGCCCGCTGATCAGCTGGGGTCGATCTAAAAGATGGCGCGCGATGGGTTGCCCGCACCTTCCCCAGTTCGTCCGCTGGGCGCTGGTCGTCGCATCGCCGATGTGGGACACGACGACCAGCGCCGGGATGTTGACCGTGGTCAGCCCACGATGCCCTGGTGCGGTGGGACTTCAGCGGTGCGAGCACCGGGCTCGCCGCCGAGGATCACCTTGCGCAGCGAGGTGTTGTTCGTGGCGTCAGCCTCGTGCAGCCGGCCGCTCGGGTTGGCGGCCACTTCGATGTAGTAGGTGCCGTTGGGCAGATCGGTGATGTCGAACGACTGGCCCGGCAGGTATTGCCCGTAGGTGTCGCCTGAGCCGACATCGAGTACTTCCCGGACGGCCAGGGAGGACTGGTCACCGCAGGCGGTGTGCAGGTCGGTGTTGCCTGGCCGCCAGTTGGCGCCCGGCAGGGTGTAGTCGACCGCGTCCGTGTTGGCTAGGCAGAAGGCTTCCTTGCCGCTACGCACCGCCAGTTGGGCGTTCTCGTCCAGCAACCGGTACTGGGCGAAGTCGGTGAAGTGCCAGTGGTGGTGGCCGTCCCGGGCGTCCCACTCCATGGTGCCTACCTGCGCGTACCCGGTCTGCTTGCCCTTCGCGTCGTAGAAATACTGGTACGCGTCCATCACGTCCTCGCCGGAGCGGCGGAAGCCGTCCACCACCAGCGGCGACTGGCCGGCGACCCACACGGTAGCGTTGAACGACAGGTAGTCGCGGTCGCCGCTGTCGCCGTACCCGCCGATCTGGATGCCCCATGCGGGTAGCGAGCGGAGGTCTGGCCTGGATCCTTCCTTCGGGATGCTGTTCTTGCCCGCCGGGCGGGCGCCCGGGGTCAGGGCCGCACCGGTCCGGGCGGCGTTCGCGCCTGTCGCGGCCCGATGCCGATCGTCCTGGTACTCGCGCACGTTGAGCTCGATGGTTACGGACGCCTGATCGGCCGGGATGCCGAACAGGTCGAGGTACGGCTGGTTCACTCGGACCGTCGCGGTGTAGGTGCCTGTGGCCAGGTCGACCGGCTCGGCCTGCCACCACGGCATGCCCGCTGGCGCACTCCACCCGGCCTGGATGCCCCACACCGCGCCGATGGTGAACGGGTTGGTCGGGCAATCCTGTGGGTACGGCGACCTGTCCGGCGCGTCCGGCCGGGTCCGCGCCGTGTCCCAGGAGTTCGGGCAAAAGCTCTCGTCGCGTTCGAGGACGACCGCGCCGTCCCCGCCGGTGATGATTACGTGGGTGAACGCCGGGAACCCGGCGAAGTCGGTCACCAGTCCAGCGGGCAGCGCCACGCGCTTGCCGGCGGAGCCGTCGACGATCCGCTCGGCCATGATGGGATCGCCGTACGAGCCGCGCTTGAGCCGCACCTCGAACGGATTCTTGCCGGCTACCAGGTGCGTGCCCAGGTCCAGCGCGACGCCGGAGTCCGGGTAGGACTCCACGGTCACCGAGCGGGATGCGGCGAGGAACCGCAACTGCGGCTCGGCCGGTGCTGCGACCGCGACCGAGCCCCCGCTCACCCCGGCCGCTACTGCGGCAACCACGGCCAGCACTTTTCGTACTGTCATTGATGTATTCCCCGCTCTGTCGAGTGACGTTCCAATTGATAGACGCCGCAGATGTGCATGTGGTTGGTTGTCTCCGCAGTCGGATATCTGTCACTGTCGCAAGTCGACCAACCGTGGCGCAGCCACCCAGGGGCAGAGTGGGCATCGCCCCTCTCTCCTCACGCTTCGCTTTTGCGGCAGGACTTCCCTGGGGTTCTCAGCATCGATCCACCGACGCAGTTGACGTCGTTCGCCGGATGATCATTCTTGGTAGTGGGTGATTCGGCGGGCGGGCGGGCGGGATTCTCCGATCACGTGATCGGCTTGCTCCGAGGGTGAGTGTTCGGGGTGGAACGGGATTGTGACCCGGGGTCGGGTCGTCTGATTCAGCTGGTCCGGGCGTGTTCAGCCGGGTGCGGGGTGGACGGCGGTGAACAGGTTGTCGAACGCCGTTTGCCAGGGCCAGTGCTCGGGCAGGTGCAGGTGGATGGTGCGAGCCCGGTGCACAAGCCGGCGGCGACCGTGACGAGTCGGGTCCGGATGGTGGCGGGTCGGGCGGTGGCGTAGGCGCCTGCGGCGAGGTGTCCTGCGGTGCGGGTGAGGTTGTGTGCGATGGCGGCGCAGGTCAGCCAGGCGTCGTTGGCGCTGAACCGGCCCGACGGCAGGTGCGCGAGGGGCCCGGCGATCAGGTCCGCGTTGACCTGTTCGATGATCGCGTGGCCGCGGTGTTGGGCTTCGGCCTGCACGAGCGTGTACGGGCTGTCGGTGAACACGGCGTGGTACCGGTAGGTCGGTATCAATTCTTCCTGGCCGGGGACCTGGGCGGGGTCGTCGCGGCGGATGCGGCGCACGATCAGCCGGGCGGTCACCTGGTCGCGGGTGCCCGCGAACGCGGTGTACGTGGTCTCGGCGACCTGCGCGTCGGAGATCCACCGCCCGGCGTCTTCGTCCCACACGGCCTGCGGGTATCTGATGTCTATCCATTGGTCGTCGGTGATGCTGTCGCACGAGGCGCGGATCTTAGCGTCGATGCGGCAGGTGACCGAGAACCTGACGTTGCGGCGCCGGCAGGTGCCAATGACGGTCTTGGCGTAGAACGCCGAATCCGCCCGCACCACGATCTCACCGCCCGCGCCACATGATCGGGCGGTGGTGATCGCTTCGGCGATCATCCGCGCCGCGCCGCGGGCCGAGCCGGCGTTACCCGCCCGCAGCCTGGTCGCGGCGATCACCGGCGCCGACAGCGGTGTGGACAGCGTCGCGACGAGGGGGTTGTAGCCGCGCAGATAGACGTTGTAGCCGCCGACCTTGGCGTGGCCGAAGCCGATGCCTTGCTTCTGCTTGCCGTATACGCGGCGCAGCATCGAGTCGATGTCCACAAAGGTCAGCACGTCGGCGCCGGCGAGGATCGGTGCCCGGCCGGCCAGACCGATCAGGGTGTCACGGGCGGCGGCCTGCAGTTGCCGTACGTGCCCGTGGATGAACGTGCGCAGGAACGAGCCGAACGTCGATGGCGCGCCGCCGGATGGGTGCGGGACCGCAACGCGGAGACCGTCGCCGGGTTCACCGGAGGCGCGGCGTTCGCTGCCTTGCAGGCATCCGGTATGCGCCGGTCAGTTTGCACTGCGTTCACGAGCGAGCCATTGACGATCTTTTCATGCGCGTATATCTATGTGATGGTTGCCGTCAGTCTCTCGGTCACCGTTACGAGCGGTGGCCGGGACACGCAGAGGAGTCCATGTGAACCCACGAACCTTCCGTCGCGCCGCCCTGTCGCTGGGCATCGCGGCCACAACCCTGGCCGCAATGGTCGCCAGCCCCGCGTACGCCCGGCCTGACCACGTCGCACCGGCGCCTGTAGCCGTCGCCGCCAGCCCGGTGTCCACCATCATCGACGGCGTGGCTCGCCAGGTGTCGGTTGCCGACCGGACCACGATGGACCGGCTGAGCATCTCCGCCGCGAACGGCCCGATTGACCTGCTCACCGTCAACGTGAACGGCCGGCTCGCCGGCGACCTCCGCGCCGCCAACCAGCGGCTGTTGATCGCCAAGGGCCTGCCGGGCGGCACCGGCTCGCTGCTGCGGCTGCGGCTGGCCCACCCGGACATGCGCGCGGCACTGGCCCGGGGCGAGGCACCGCTGGTGGCCGCTACCCCGACCGACGACTCGGCGACGAGCGTGACCGCGTACGACCGCTCCGGCGGCACGGTGGTGCTGGACGCCGCCCAGGTGCCGCAGCGGCCGGTGCTGGTGGTCGACGTGGACGCCGAGCGGGCGCTCTCCGCCGGACTGGCGTTGATGCGTGAGGAACTGGGCGCGCGGGGCATCGGACAGGTGGCCCCGGCGCAGCCCGCGTCCCGTGCCTCCGCCGCTGAGGTGACCGCCTCGGCCGGCTACTGGGCCACCAAGGTCAACGCCATCCGGCTCAGCGACGACAAGGAGCCCTGGATCAAGGGCGCAGCCGAGATCTACAACGTCGTGGCCGGGTTCGGGCTGGACGGCAAGGTCAAGGTCGACCTGGTGCAGATGCCGTACCTGGACCACGACGGCACCACGTACTACCCGAACCAACTCCTGGTGCACTTCTCGGCGTACAAGTACAACCTGGCCGACGTGGTCATGATGGAGGACGACGGGGACACCAACTACTCGGCGCTGGTCAAGGCGATCGCCGACATCCTGCTGGTGATCGTGGACGGTGGCGCGTACACCCCGCTGGTAAATGCGATCCTGGATGCCATCCCGACCTCCTGGTACACCGATGATCCGGACTTCGTGGACGCCTGGTACACCCTGAGCACCAACAGCAGCGGCCGGAAGTACGGCGCGGGCGCCAACGGCTGGATGGACGTCGTCCCGTACTGGGTGGAGCAGTTCTGACCCGCTCCATCGGGACGTTGATCTGAGCTGTTGGGCGCTGAGCCGACGGCCGCCTCCCCGCGTACCGTGCGGGAAGGCGGCCGTGTCCACTCCACCCACGGTGTCTTCCGTGACGCGGTCATGCTCTCGGAGAGCGTCATGAAGACACCGCTGAAAGCCACCACCACCGCCCTCGCCGCCGTCCTGCTGCTGATGCTGGCCGCCGCTTCGCCCGCCCAGGCCGCCACCCCGTCCACCAAGGCCCCGGTATCCGGGTCGCTGCGCGCCTACAACGTCTCCGGCGTCTACGTCGCCGGCGTCTCCTCCGGTGGCTACCTGGCCACCCAACTGCACGTCGCCTACTCGTCCCGGATCCGGGGCGCGGCGATCTTCGCCGCCGGGCCCTACTACTGCGCGCAGCACAACGTCGCCCAGGCGCTCTACGGCTGTGGCGACAACCTGTACCCGACCAACGTGTCCGCCCTCCAGACGTACACCCGGACCTGGGCGTCCTACGGACTGTGGGACTGACCCGCAGAACAGCCTGCTGCGCAAGCTGCTGGGCAGCGTGAACGCACCGAACACCGGCCCGCTCGGCGGCACGCTCACCCGATTCAGCCAGAGCACCCACGCGGTCAACGGCTGGGCCCCCGGCCTGAGCATGGACGACAACGGCTTCGCCTACGTGCCGTCGTCGTGCGCGGCCGGCCAGCCGTGCCGGCTGCTGGTCGCCCTGCACGGATGTCTCCAGGGGTACGGCAAGGTCGGCGCCGCCTTCGTGGACCGGGCCAACCTGAACCAGTACGCCGACACCAACAACCTGATCGTGCTCTACCCGCAGGCGAGCACCATTGCCAGCAATCCGAACGGCTGCTGGGACTGGTGGGGCTACCTCGGCGCGACCAACTACCCGATCAAGGGTGGTGCCCAGGTGGAGACCATCATGAACATGGTCCGCCGGCTGGGCGGCTGAACCGCCACGACGACGCAGCCTGAACCACCTGGCCGATCTCCTCCGCCAGCAGCGCAGCCAGCGTCGACCTCGATCGCCTCGCGCGCGGCTGCGGCCCTCAGCGGTACGACAGCCGGTCGATCTCAGCGAGCACCTGGTCAGCGTGCGGACGCGGTTGGGAGCCCAACCTCGACTGATGGTGCACGGGCTAGCACGCCGCCTCCGAGGGCCAGGAGACGGCGCGACTGCCGATCAGCGGCTCAGCGTCTCGCCCTTGGCGGCTTGGACGAAGGTGGCCCAGGCCATCGGGGTAAAGGTCAGCATCGGGCCGGTCGGGTCCTTGCTGTCGCGCAGCCCGACGATGCCGGGGAGGTTGTCGGCGACCTCGACGCAGTTGCCGCCGTTGTTGCTGCGGGTCGACTTGCGCCAGACGGCACCGGTTAGGTCAGGCACGGGAGTACTCCTCTGCGACTTGCTGGATCAGGCTCTTCGATCGGGACTCGTTGAGGGCGCGGCCCGTCATGTCAGCCCAGATGGTGTCGTAGGCGGTGGTTTCGTGCGGTTTGTCGAGATAGATCGCTCCCGTCGCGGCTTCCAGGTACGCCACTGGCGGTTCCACCTCCTTGCCGCTGCTGTCCCGGGGGAACTCCAGGATCGAGAAAGCCCCGGCCATCGCCCCGGCGTGCAGCCCGGCAGAAAAAGTCAGCACCTGGACGGTTACGTTGGGTAGCTCGGCGGCCTTCAGGATCTGGTGGAGTTGTTCAGCCATGATCGTGGCGGTGCCGACCGGGCGACGCAACACCGCCTCGTTGATTATCACGCTGAGTTGCGGAGGGGAGAATCGGGTGAGGAGTGCCTGTCGCTCGACCCGAAGCTGGACGGCCCGCTGTTGCTCGTCGGTGTCTCCCGCGTCGACCGAGCCGCCGGGCGTCCGGAAGACCTGCTCGGCGTAGGCGCGGGTCTGAAGCAGGCCGGGAACCAGTTCGGCCTCGTATTGCCTGATGCCGGACGCCGCAGCTTCGAGGCCGATGTAGAGCTGAAACCAGCGCGGCAGGCCGGAGCCAACATAGTCATGCCACCAGTTCTTGTTCTCCCGGGTTGCCGCAGTCAGGGCGAGCAGTAGTTCGCTGTCCTCGGCGGATGCGCCGTAGAGATCGAGCATCTGCTGTACGTCGGCCTGCCGGAAGCGGACGTGCTCGGCGCCGTTCTCGATCCGGTGCAGCGTCGCGCGTGCTCGGTCCAGGCGCTCGGCGGCCTGTTCCATCGTCAGTCCTGCCGCCTTGCGGAGTGCCTCGAACTTGCGCCCGATCTGGCGCCGCAACATGGTCGAGCCCGTGACTGTCTGTGACACTCTCCGCCTCCGGCCGTAGTTGTCCGTCAACACGCGTCCGTCCAATTGAAGCCCTGTGCTGTCTCACAAGCAATAGACACGTCACAGTCAGTATCTCGCTATAGCGAGGTAGTCAATCCAACGGCGCTCTTGCGATGTTGCAATTGAGTTCGGCCAGTGTTTGACTACGGTTGCGGCCACTGTGGAGTTCGCGCTGCTCAGCGGCCATGTGTGCCCTGCTGCCGTACTGCTGATCGAAGGGCTGCGGTGGCAGGTGCCGGGGTGGGTCCGCCGGTGCGCGGCGGGCCGGTGGGCCCGCCCCTTCCACAGGTCAATCTCGACGGTGAGAGGCAGGTCCTGTCATGCGAGTCTTCTTCCGGCGTGCCCGGCGTCGCCAGCGGGCGGCCACTGGTCCGGGCTGCTACCGCTCGGCGGCCTACCACCCGCTGCGGCCGTGGCAGGTTCGTGAGCGGCGGTTCCGGCCGACCCCGTTGGGTCGGCGCGGGCTCGACCCGCAGGAGGTCCGGGAGTTCCTCGACCGCGTCGCTGGGGACCTGGCCGTCGTCTACGACGCGCTCGCCCAGAGCCGGCGGGAGACCGACCGGGTCAAGGACGCGCTGCGCCGCTGGCAGTCCGAGCAGGCCCGCGCCCGCACCGAGCGGAGCCAGGGCCGGTGAGCGAGCGGTGGGTCATCCATCTGCCGGTGGTCGCCAGCGACCTGGTCTCCGCCCAGCGGCTCGCCCGGGTGGTGGCGCACTGGACGCACGTCCTGCCGCAGACCGATCCGGGGGGCACCACGGTGTCGGCCGAGGACGACCAGAACATACGCTACTGGGTCTTCTGCGACCGACTCCTGCCCGGTGGCCTGCGGTGCCTGCTCCGGCCCGACCACGACGGCGAGTGCTCGCGGCGGTTCCGGCGGCGGTGAGCGCTGGCCTACCCGCCCGGCAGACCGGCCCGGTCGAAGCGGTCCATCAGGCTGGGCTTGCGCTGGTGCGTCTGGCGCAGCAGTCGGATCCGCTCCGCGAACGCCTCCTCCCGGCCGTCCCGCTGGCCGAGGGCGGCCAGCTCGGTCAGCAGTCCGACCGTCGAGTCGTACTCGCGTGGTTTCTTCGTCGCGATCAGCGTGTCCACCTGCTGCCACGCCTGCTCGGGCTGGGCGGCCAACTCGGTCAGGCGTCGCTCGCGGGCAGCCGCCGCCGCCCGCTCCTGGCGGGCGCTTTCCTCGGCGCGCCGCTGGTGTGCCTGCCGCTGGCGTTCGGTCCACCGCGCCCCGGCGGCCTTCCTGAGCTGCCCCGCCGTACGGCCGCCGGCTGCGGCACCCGTCGGGTCGCCGTCGGGTTTCGCGGCCCGGAGCCGTCGCCGCAGTTCGGCCCGCACGGGTACGTCCCCGTCCCGCAGGATGCGCAGCAGCAGTTCGTCCTTCTCGTCGGTCGGCAGGCCCCGCAGCCAGCGGTGTAGCTCGGCCGTCGATGGCTCCGAGTGGGACAGCGGCGCGCTCGTTTCGGCGGCGACGGCGAGCAGGTCGGTGTCGATCCGCAGGAACTCCACCAGGCTCTGCAGCGGCGCGGTCAGCGTGCCCAGACCCGGCGGGACCGGCGGCTCCGGTTCGTCGTCGTCGATCTCGTACCGTCCGGCCGCGAGCAGCCAGGCCAGGTAGAGCAGCCGCAGGTCACCGCCGGCCAGGTCGGCCCGGGCCGGGATGATCGAGGCGAGCCGCCCCTCTCCGTCGTCGTCCCAGTTCCACTCGCCCTCCTCGTCCTGATCGGTGAGGTCGATGATGACCCGGTCGCCGACGGCCCACGCCGATGCCGACTCGGTGTCGCAGTACCGCTGTGCGGTGCGCAGATCCAGCGATCCGTGGGGGAGCCGGATCATGAGCTGGCGGGTGCCCCAGTTGGCCAGGTAGAGGAAGGCGTCGAAGTAGTTTGCCACCAGCCGGCGCGGGTCGCCTCGGAAGTTGCCCCAGTGGTAGGTGTTGACGAAGCTCGTCGAGGTGATCCGGGCCCGGGTCGACAACCTGCGCAGCTCGTCGAGCTGCTGGGCGGTCAGTGGCCGATCGACCGCCAGGAACTCGTAGTACTGATACTCACTCATCAGCCCGTTCCGCCCCCCGTACCCGTCCCATCGCCGGACGAGCACGATACCGGGCGGCATGGAGCCGTGCACCGCGCCGATCATGAAGTTGTGGTGCGTGAGAGGTGTCGATTGTCGGTGTTGTGGACAGCCCCGACTCCATGATCGACGAGGTGGGGGGTGGGCGGTTGTAGCAGGTGTGGGCTTGATCAGGGGGTTGTGCACAGGGGGCTGGGTTGTCCACAGGTGGGATGGGAGTGCGGGGGCAGGGAGGGTGAGGGGCGGCAGCATCGGGTGGCGTGGTTGATGATTTGTGTCGCTATCCGGAGTTGCTTTCCGCTGGCAGCTCGCGAGGCGTTGTCCGGAACGCGGTCGAGTCCGGGCGGCTCCGCCGACTGAGCCGGGGGGTCTACACCGCCGCAGACCGTGAGCCGGGCGAGGAGCTGCGGGCGGTGCTCATGCGGTTGCCGGCCGAGGCAATGGTCGGGTTCCACACCGGAGCCCGTCTGCACGGGTTCGGTGATGTGCCACAGGATTCCCTCCACGTCATCGTGCCGGCCGGCTCGGTCGTACCAAAAATCAGCGGGGTGACCGTCCACGAGTCGGTGTTGCCGGTGCGCGATCCGGTGATGCTGTCCGGCGTACTGACCGCCACGGCCGACCGCTGCGCCGTCGATTTGGCACGCACCGTCCGGCGGATGGATGCGCTTCCCCTCCTCGATCTCGCGTTGCGATCCGATGCGTGCCGGCCGGCCGACCTTAGGCGGGAGGTGACCCGACACGCCCGGCTGCGTGGTGTGTGCCAGGCTCGCCAGTTGGTGCAGCTGGCAGACGCCAGGTCGGAGTGTCGGCAGGAGAGCCAGCTACGTCTGGTGCTCATCGACGGCGGCCTGCCACCACCTGAGCCGCAGATCTGGGTCGCCGACGAGTCCGGAGAACCGACCTTCCGGCTCGACCTCGGTTACCGCGCCCACAAGATCGGCATCGAATACGACGGCAGGTCCCACCTGACCCGCGAGCGCCTCCGGAGGGACCGAGCCAGGATGAACTGGCTGTCAGCCCGCGGCTGGACCATGCGCTACTTCACCGACCGCGACCTCTACCTCCGCCCCGAACACATAATCCACGAACTCCGCCAAGCCCTCTCCGGGCGCTGATCATGGAGGCGCGGCGCCTGTCTTCTGAGGTAGATCCGTTTCGTCTGGCGCCACAACATCATGATCGACGAGGCGGGGGTGGGGGCGGCTCAGGGTCTCCTGATGACCCTGCCCAGTCCGGGCCCTCTGCACCACCGCGAAACGCGGCAGCCGCATGCTCACCTTCTACCCCCGCGACCTGCACCACGCCCTCAAAAGCGCTGGTGGCGATCGAACGGTAAGTGGGTGGTCGCCGGGGCGCTGGGCTTCGGTGGTGCAGCCGCCTGCCTCGCCTCCGCTGGCATCGTGCGCCGTCATCGTCGGTGCTGTCGTCGGCGGCGCTGGTTACGGTTACAACTGCTACCACGACAATGGCTACCGGTGGGGCAGGCGGTGCACCGGTCAGGCGGCCAAGGGGGCGGCCTATGGCGCGCTGACTGGCGGCGCCGGTAAGTACCTCAAGCTCCGTTACGCAGGCCGGAGCGTCAAGGCATCGCACCGCGGCGTTGGACGAGGCCGGTACGGTTCGTCCGGCTCGCACCGTGAGCGTGGCTTCCGCCAATGGTCAAGCAGGTGGTGGTGATCGCCGATGACTCTCCGGGAGGCATGATGAGCGGGCAGAGGCCAACCGTCGCCAGATGGGCGGTGTGGGTTCTCGGGATTATTGTCCTGGCATTCGTCACCCAGGTGGTGGCGTCGAGGTCTGGGCAGGAATGGGTGCAATCAGCCGGGTCTGTTCTGCTGATTTTCTTCGCATTCTTTGCCGCTCCGTACCGGACAAAGTAGTTCAGCACCTTCTTTGACTCAGTCGGAGGAGGACAACGCGAGGGCCGGCGGCCGAAACCGCCGGTCCTCGTCGTCGGGGATGGCTCATCCGAGACGCTCGTCTGCGTGGCCGGGTGGCTCAGCCGGCGGTGCGGGCTACGCCGACCGGGCAGCTCAGCCCGTTCGGGCCGTGGTTGCAGTAGCCGGTTCGGGTTCTTGGTCGGGACCAGGTACAGCTGGTGGCAGTCCTCGGCGAAGTAGTAATCACCGAGCCCGGCGATCTTCATGGTGATCTCGCCCTTGCCGGCTGGCGCAACGATGGATAGGAACGTGTCTGGGGATGCGTGCGGTGGCGAGTCGCTCGTCGTGGTCGAGTCGGTGCATGGTCAGTGGCAGCAGCGGGCAAGCGGTGCAGGGCATTCGTTCGCGTCGGCGGGCGGGTGTTCACCCCAGATCCAGTCGACGAGCGTTGCCTTCGGGACCACGCGACCAGGTTCGAGCGCGAGAGCGATCAACAGCCGGCCCGACCACGACGGCGGTTGCTCCCGGCGGTTCCTGTGGGCCTTCGTCAGGACCTGACTCACCAGCGGGGCGCGTCGCCGACGACGGCCGGCGAGCGGGTGGTGGCCATCTCCACCGCCCAGTCCAGCGCGCGGTCGGCCACCTTCTCCCAGCCCGGCTCGCCGACGGTGAAGTGCGACCGCCCGGGGAACTCCTGGTAGTCGGTGATCGCCCGGGACTTCCGGTACAGCGTGGCGTTCGACCTGACCAGCTGCGGTGGCGACACGTGGTCGTTGCCGCCGGCGATCAGCAGCAGCGGCGCCCGGTCGTCGCGCCCGTTGTCCACCGTCGCCGGCGACCGGGCGTCGAGGTTGGCGAACGCCCCCTCGAAGAGCACGTGCCCGGCCGCCGGCACCGCGTACCGCTGCCAGGCCCGGTCGGACTCCTCACGGGAGATGGTGTTGCCGAAGGCGTACCGGAACTCGTCGGCGGTGATCGGCACGGCCTTGTGCCGGTTGGCGGGGTTGCGCAGCACCGGGTACGCCGACCGCAGGGTGCTCACCGGCAGCCGGAGCACGCCCTTGACCGACGCGGGGGCGATCGCCACCACGGCCCCGCCGAGCCCCCGGTCGAGCAGCACCTGGGAGACCAGCCCGCCGAAGGAGTGCCCCATGATCAGCGGTGGGTTCGGCAGCTCCCGGACGAGTGCCGCGTAGTGGTCGATGATCCGGCCCAGGGTCAACCCGGCGATCGGGGAGGGATCGGCGCGCAGCGTCTCCACCTCCGTCTCCATCCCCGGCCAGGCCGGCGTGAGCACCCGGAACCCGAGGGCCCGGTAGTGCTGCGCCCAGTGTTCCCAACTGCGTGGCGTCGTCCACAGACCGTGGATCAGCACGATCGTGTCGACCCGTCCGGTCGGCGCGGTGCCCATTGGTGTACCTCCCCGACTGCCGGTATGCGCGGACCCGGCGGCATACCCGCTGGACGCCCCGGGAACCCCGCCGCAGCCGCCCGAGGCTGACATTTGTCATGGCGGGGTCGTGACGCGGGGGCCGGGGACGGCGTTCCGGTGGACCCCAGGATCGGTGTCATGACCAGTACGCAACCGGCCGTCGAGCTGGCCGGCCTTCGCAAGACCTTCGGACCGGTGACCGCCGTGGACGGGCTCGACCTGCGCATCGCCCCCGGCGAGGTGGTCGCCTTCCTCGGCCCCAACGGCGCCGGTAAGACCACCACGATCGATATGCTGCTCGGCCTGGCCCGCCCGGACGCCGGCACCGTCCGGCTCTTCGGCGGCGACCCGGGCGACGCCGTCCGGCACGGCCGGGTCACCGCCGTCATGCAGACCGGCGGCCTGCTCAAGGACCTCACCGTCGCCGAGACGGTACGGATGACCGCGCACTTCCACGGCCGTACCCGGCCGGTGGCGGAGGTGCTGGCCCGGGCCGGGCTCACCGGCGTCGCGGACCGCCCGGTCGGCAGATGCTCGGGCGGCGAGCAGCAGCGGCTGCGCTTCGCCCTGGCGTTGCTGCCCGACCCGGACCTGATGATCCTCGACGAGCCCACCACCGGGATGGACGTCGAGGGGCGGCGGGACTTCTGGCAGTCCATCCGGGCCGACGCCAGCGCCGGCCGGACCGTCGTCTTCGCCACCCACTACCTGGACGAGGCCGACGCGTACGCGGACCGGATCGTGCTGGTCCGGCAGGGGCGGGTGGTCGCCGACGGCAGCACCGCCGAGATCAAGAACCTGGCCGCCGGGCGGCTGGTCCGGGCCACCCTGCCCGGCGCCGACCAGGCCGCCCTCGCCGCCCTGCCGGGCGTCCTGGCCGTCGAGGTACGCGGCGACGGCGTGCTCGTCCGCTGCGCCGGCTCGGACGCGGTCGCCCGGCACCTGCTGACCCGCACCGCCGCCCGGGACGTCGAGATCACCTCCCGCAACCTCGAGGACGCCTTTCTCGCCTTGACCACCGACGACACCACCGGAGCCTGAGATGACGCTGACCTCGTCCGTCCCGGTCGCCGCCGACCGCCCGGCCCGCCGCCTGCCCGCCCTCGGCGGCTTTTCCCCGGCGGTGCTCGCCATCGAGATCCGCCGGCTGCTGCGCAACCGCCGCACGCTGGGCTTCACCCTGATCATGCCGGCGGTCTTCTTCCTCCTCTTCGGCCTGCCGCAGCGCGGGCAGGAGCTGCCCAACGGGAGGCCGGTGACCGCCTGGATCATGATCAGCCTCGCCGTGTACGCCGCGATGGTCGCCACCACCAGCGCCGGTGCCGCGGTCGCCACCGAACGGGCGCTCGGCTGGACCCGGCAGCTGCGGCTCACCCCACTACGGCCGGCGGCGTACGTGGCGACCAAGGCGGTCACCGCGATGGTGCTCGGCCTGGCTGCGGTCGTCGTCGAGTTCGGCGTCGGCGCGGCCGCTGGGGTGCGCCTGCCGGTGCGCGTCTGGTTGCTTGCCGGCCTGGCCGCCTGGCTCGGCTCGCTGGTCTTCGCCGCCCTCGGGCTCTTCGTCGGCTACCTGGCCCCGGCCGAGAACGTCATGCAGTACCTGGGCCCGGTCCTGGCGGTGCTGGCCATGCTCGGCGGTCTGTTTGTCCCGCTCGACGTGCTGCCGCACGTGCTCCAGCAGGTCGCCCGTTTCACCCCGGTCTACGGTGTCGGCCAGCTGGCCCGCGCCCCGCTGACCGACACCGGGGTGGGGCTCGCGGAGCTGGGCAACATTGTCGGCTGGACGGCGCTGTTCGGCTACGCCGCGTCCCGGCTGTTCCGCCGGGACACCGCCCGGGTCTGACCGAGCCTGCGGTCGTTAGCGTGTATCCGATGGACCTTCCCCCGGGCCGCCCCCGGTCGGTGAACCGCCACTGGCGGGTCACCGGCTGGCTGCTCGCCGCGGTCTGGCTCTTCTTCCTCAACATCCCGCTGGCCACCGCCCTGCACCAGGCGCAGCCGTGGCGGCGGGTGGTGGGCGTGACCACGCTGGTCGCCTTCGGCGTGCTCTACGTCGTGGTCTTCCAGTGGGCGCGGGCCCGCCGGGAGGCGCACCGGCCGGTGCCGGTCGGGCGGGCACGCGTCCTCGTCGCGTTGCTGCTCGGGCTCGGGCTGGCCGGCATGCCCGGCACCGCCGGGGACTGGCTGACCACCCTGGTCTTCGTCGCCGCGGCGGGGGTGTTCCTGCTGCCCGGCGTGGAGGCGCTGGTGGTGGTGACGCTCGCGGCGCTCACGCCGCTGGTCGCCGCCCGGCTGGTGCCGGGCTGGGAGGCGGAGAGCACGGTGGCCTTCGCGGTGCTGCTCGCCTCGTTCGCCATGTTCGGCGTGACCCGGCTGGCCCAGCGCAACGCCGAACTCCAGGCGGCCCAGGCCGAGATCCGCCGGCTCGCGGTCGCCGAGGAGCGCGTCCGCACCGCCCGGGACCTGCACGACATCCTCGGCCACTCGCTGACCGTGGTGGCGGTCAAGGCGGAACTGGCCGGCCGGCTGCTGGAGCTCGATCCGGCCCGGGCGGCAACCGAGATCGCCGACGTCGAGCGGCTGGCCCGGCAGGCGCTCGCCGACGTGCGGCGCACCGTCGGGGGGTACCGGGAGATCAGCCTGGCCGGCGAACTGGCCGGTGCCCGGTCGGCGCTGGCCGCGGCGGGCATCGCCGCGGAGCTGCCGGACGACGTGCCGGAGCTGCCGGCGGAGCGGGACGAGTTGTTCGGCTGGACGGTACGGGAGGCAGTGACCAACGTGGTGCGGCACAGCGGGGCGCGGCGGTGCGTCATCCGGGTCCACCCGGACCGGGTGGAGATCACCGACGACGGGCGCGGGCCGTCCGATCCGGACGGCGCCGGGCACGGCCTGACCGGCCTGCGGGAGCGAGCGCGCCGGCTGGACGCCACGGTCACCGTCGGCCGCCGCGCCGACGGTCCGGGCTTCCTGTTGCGAGTGGGCGCGTGAGCGCGTCGATCCGGCTGCTGCTCGCCGACGACCAGGCGCTGGTCCGGGGCGCGCTGGCCGCGCTGCTCTCGCTGGAGCCGGACCTGACCGTGGTCGCCGAGGTGGGCCGGGGCGACGAGGTGGTCGACGCGGCCCGCCGCACCGGCCCGGACGTGGCCCTGCTGGACGTGGAGATGCCCGGGCTGGACGGCATCTCGGCCACCGCCGAGCTGCGGGCGGCGCTGCCCGCCTGCCGGGTGCTGGTGGTGACCACCTTCGGCCGTCCCGGCTACCTGCGCCGGGCGATGGAGGCCGGGGCGAACGGCTTCGTGGTCAAGGACACCCCGGCCCGACAGCTCGCCGACGCCGTCCGGCGGGTGCACGCCGGCCTGCGGGTGGTCGACCCCACCCTGGCGGCAGAGACCCTGGCCGCCGGGGCGAGCCCGCTGACCGGACGGGAGACCCAGGTGCTGCGTGCCGCCCGGAACGGCGGCACGGTCGCCGACCTGGCGGCGGCGTTGCACCTGTCCGAGGGGACCGTGCGCAACCACCTCTCCGCGGCGATCGGCAAGACCGGCGCCCGCAACCGGGCCGACGCCGTACGCATCGCCGAGCGGAACGGCTGGCTGCTCGGCGGATGATCCAGCCCGGCTACGGGGTGCCGGTCCCGATCCGGCGCGGATGGACATACGTCGTTGCGCTGGGCGCTGCCCGTCCCGCCGCGCCGATGGGTCCGATGCCGGAAGACGGACGGCGGGGACCGGGAGACCCGGACCCCACCGACGTCGAGGCGGTCAGCGGACCGGCGTGAGCCGGTCGGTGCCGAGCCGGTCGCGGAGCACCTCCGGCACCAGCACGGAGCCGTCGGGCTGCTGGAACTGCTCCAGGATGGCCGGGAAGAGCCGGCTGGTGGCCAGCGCCGACCCGTTGAGGGTGTGCACGAAGCGGGTCTGCTTGCCGCCCGGCTCCCGGTAGCGGATGGCCGCCCGGCGGGCCTGGTAGTCGCCGGCCCAGGAGACCGACGACACCTCCTTGTACTTGCCGGTGCTCGGCATCCAGACCTCGATGTCGAGGGTCTTCTTCATCGAGGCGCTGGCGTCGCCGGCGGAGAGGAGGCTGCGCTGGTAGTGCAGGCCCAGCCGCTCGACCAGGCTCTCGGCGTGGGTGAGCATCTCCTCCAGCGCCGCGTCGGCCTGCTCCGGCAGGGTGAACTGGAAGATCTCCACCTTGTTGAACTGGTGGCCCCGGACGGTGCCGCGCTCGTCCGAGTGCGAGCCGGCCGCCTCCCGCCGGTAGCACGGGGTGTAGGCGAACGCCTTCAGCGGCAGCTTCGCCGTTTCCAGGATCTCGTCCTGGTACGCCCCGAGGATCGCCGTCTCCGAGGTGGGCAGCAGGAACTGCCCGCGCGGGGCCGACTCGCGGTCCAGGTGGTAGACGTCGTCGTGGAACTTGGGGAACTGGCCGGCGGCGTAGCCGGCGGTGTCCAGCAGCAGGTGCGGCGGGAGTAGGAACTCGTAGCCGGCCTTGACGTGCTCGTCGATGAACCAGTTGATCAGCGCCCACTCCAGCCGGGCGCCCAGGCCGGTGTACATCCAGAAGCCGGAACCGCCGAGCTTGACCCCGCGCTCGTGGTCGACCAGGCCCAGCATCCGGCTCAGCTCGACGTGGTCGCGGATCTTCTCGATGACCGGCGGCGCACCGAAGGTCCTGACCACCCGGTTGGCTTCCTTACCGCCGGGGACCACGTCGTCGGCGGGCAGGTTGGGCAGCTCGCTCATCGTGCCGCGCAGCCGGGCCTGCACCTCGTCCAGCTGGGACTCCAGCTCGGCGAGCTGCTTGCGCTCGGCCTCCGGCGCGACAGGCTCCGGCGTGGTGCCGGCCCGCTTCGCCTGCGCGTACGCCCGCGCCTCGGCCTTGCGGCGTTGCCGCTCGGCGTCGATCTCGCTGATCAGCGCGCGGCGCTCCTGGTCGAGCCGCTGGATCTCGTCCAGGACCCGGTTGACCTCGGCGGGATCCAGCCGCTTCGCCAGCGCGGTCGCCACCGCCTCGCGATCCTTCCGGATCAACTCCATGTCGAGCATGCTGCTCCGTACGCCTCCGTCCGGGATGTCAGGTGAGACCCCCAGATGCTACCTTCGCGCCTCTCCGCCCCCGGTACGGCCCGGACGAGCGAGGCCTCTCGACCAACGGTGCCTCCCCACCGGCGAGGCCCGCTCACCAACCGTGATGTCGGCGTCGCTGGGCGCTGGTGTGACTGTGGGTGATGGACGCCGAGGCGACGGCCCCGCACCGCCGCCCCTCGATCCGACCGCACCTCGCTGACCAGCACTACCGTGGGTGAGCGCCGACGGGCCGCTCGCGGCCGGACCCCCGGATGAGCCGGACGCTGGATGAGCCGGGGCGGCCAGTGAGGCGACCGGCTGCACCGCCGGACGGAGATCGGCAGCACCGCCGGACGGAGATCGGCAGCACCGCCGGACGGAGATCGGCAGCACCGCCGGACGGAGATCGGCAGGACGGCGGGCGGGGCGATCCCGGCGGGGTCAGAGCCGGATCGGCATCAGGATCGAGAAGGCGTCCTCGTCGTCGGGGCGGCGGATCGCCAGCGGGGCGATCGGGCCGTCCAGCTCCAGCACCAGCTGCGGGCCGCCCGCGGCGTCCAGCGCGTCCAGCAGGTAGTCGCCGTTCACGCCGACCCGCAGCTCGCCGGGGCCCGCGGTCAGGTCGTCCGGGCCGAGCAGGCGCAGCCCGTCCCGCTCGTCGAGGCCGAGCACGGTCACCGCCAGCGGCACGCCGTGGTGATCGCGGGTGACGGTGGGCGCGCCGCCGCCGCGCAGCGCCGCGCGCAGGGCGGGCGCGTCCACCGGGATCCGCCGGACGGGGGCATCGCCCGCCCGGTGCAGCAGCCGGCGGTAGTCGGGGAAGTCGTACGGCAGGGCGGTCGCGGTGACCTCGCGGCCCGCCACGGAGACCGTCACGTCGGGGCCGGCCAGGGTCAGGTGGACCTCGGGGGTCACCCCGGCGCCGGTGTCGAGCAGGGCGCGGACCTCGTCCACCGCGTCGACCGGGAGCAGCGCGCGCACCGCCGGGCCGTCCACCCGCCCCGGGGTACGCGCCAGCGCCAGGCGGTGCCGGTCGGTGGCGACCAGCCGGACGCCGTCGGGCTCCACGTCGAGCAGCACGCCGGCCAGCACCAGCAGCTCCGGGTTGGCGCCGACGGCGAAACGGACGGCGTCGACGGCGGCGGCCAGGTCGACGCGGGACAGCACGATTCGGGTGGTCATCGGGGTCTCCTCGGGATCGAGCAGGGCGCGGATCCGGGAGAGCTCGCGACGGGCGTCGGCGAGGCCGTCCTCCAGCCGGCGCAGGTGCGCGTCGAGCAGCCGCCCCACCACCGCCGGCTCGGCCCGGTGGCGCAGCGCCTCGGCGATCCCTGCCAACGGCATGCCGACCCGTCGTAGCCCGGCGACCAGCCGGGCCGGGGCCACCTGCTCGTCGGTGTACCACCGGTACCCGGTCGCCGGGTCCACCAGCGCCGGGGCCAGCACCCCGCAGCGGTCGTAGAACCGCAGGGCGCTGACCGTCAGGCCGCTGGCCCGGGCCAGCTCGCCGATGCTGCGCAGCTCGCTCTCCACGACGGTGATCCTCTCGCCTCAACCAGGTCGAGGGTCAAGCGGCCGGGCGGCAGACCCGCCGCGCTCAGCGCGGCGCGTCCAGCACCCGGAACGTCATGCCCGCCGTCAACAGCCGGTCCAGCAGCTGGTCACCCATCGCGGTCACCGGGGTGACCTGCCCCGTGGTGGCCGGCAGGTCGTCGCAGGCCAGGCAGAGCGCGGACTCGGCGAGCATCTTCGCCGTCTCGTCGTACCCGGGGTCGCCGCCGGAGACCTCGGTCAGCACCCGCCGGCCCCCGCCGGAGCCGAGGAAGCGCACCCGGAACCAGGACTTCGCCCGCTGCTCGGCGCTCGGCCCCTGACCGGAGGAGAGCCGGCCGAGCAGCCAACGCCGGGTCGGGGGCAGCTTCACCAGGCCGATCAGGCCGGCCAGCCCGACCCCGCTGACCAGCACCGTGGGCAGTCGCTTCACCGCGGCGAAGTGCCGGTAGCGGAAGTCCGGGCCGTACTCCGGGCGGGCCGCTGCGGACCGGCGGATCACCTGCGGGTCGATGGTGGGCAGCGGCACCGCCCACATGCCGATCTCCTTCGACCGGCCCACCCTGCCCGGCACCGCGCGGACCCGGCGCCCCTCGGGCCGGGGCTCGACCGCCTTGCGCTCCTTCGCCGCCCGGCTCGTCTCGCCCGTCCGGGAGAACGCGGTCAGCGCCGAGTGGTACGTCCCGGCGGAGAACCGCCCGCCCACCCGGACGAACCCGTCCACGGTGATCGGCCCGTCCGACGGGAGCTGCTTGACCGTGTACCAGGCGCCCAGGTCGTGCGGGATCGAGTCGAAGCCGCAGGCGTGCACCAGCCGCGCCCCGGTGCGCACCGCCTCGGCGTGGTGCCGCACGTACATCAGGTCGACGAACTCCGGCTCGCCGGTGATGTCCAGATAGTCGGTGCCGGCGGCGGCGCAGGCGGCCACCAGCGGCTCCCCGTAATGGATGTACGGGCCGACGGTGGTGGCCACCACCCGGGCACTCTTGGCGACCGCCCGCAGCGAGGCGGCGTCGGTGACGTCGGCGGTGAGCAGCGGCAGTTCGGCCAGTGCCGGCTCGATGTCGGCCAGCCGGTCGCGGACCGCCGCCAGCTTGGCCGGGTTGCGGCCGGCGATGGCCCAGCGCAGCCCGGCGGGCGCGTGCCGGGCCAGGTACTCGGCGGTCAGACCACCGGTGAAGCCGGTCGCGCCGAACAGGACGATGTCGTACAGGCGGTCATCGCGCATCCGCCGAGTCTGCCACCCGGGAGGGGCGCCTCACCCCTGCGGCGTGAAGACCGCCCGGACGCAGCCGTCGGCCCGGTCCCGGAACAGCGCGTACCCGGCCGGGCCCTGCTCCAGCGGGAGCCGGTGGGTGGCCAGGTGTTCCGTGCGCAGCTCGTCGCGGGCCATCCGGTCCAGCAGCATCGGGATCCACCGCTGCCCGTGCTGGCGGGCGCTGCGCAGGGTGAGCCCCTTGTTCATCACCGCGCCGAGCGGGAACGTGTCGACGAAGCCGGTGAAGGTGCCGGAAACGAACACCGTGCCGCCCTTGCGGCAGGCGTGCACCGCCTCCCGCACCGCCAGCGGGTCTTCGCCGCCGCCCCGGCGGCCGGTGAACCGCTCGGCCAGCGTCGGGGGCACCGCCGCGCCGTCGGCCGCGCCGACCGCCTCCACGCAGACGTCCGGTCCGCGCCCGCCGCTGCGTTCGCGCAACTCCGCGGGGACGTCGGTCAGGTCGTAGTTGAGCGTCTCCGCGCCGGTGTGCCGCTCGGCCATCCGCAGCCGCTCCGGATGTCGGTCGATCAGGATCACCCGGTCCGCGCCGAGCAGCGTCGCCGCCTGCGCGGTCAACTGGCCCACTGCGCCCGCGCCCCAGACCGCGACGACGTCGCCGGGGCCCACCTCGCCCAACTCGGCGCCCATCCAGCCGGCCGGGGCGGCGTCCGAGGCGAAGACCGCCCGGTCGTAACTGACCGGGTCGGGCACGGGGAACGCACCGACGTCGGCGTACGGCACCCGGACGTACTCGGCATGGCTGCCGGCGAAGCCGCCGAGGGCCCGGGGATGGCCGTAGCAGCCGGCGGTGGGCTGCCCCCACGCCGATTCGGCGACAGCCGGGGCGGTGCCCCCGTTGTCGCAGCAGGAATGCAGCCCCTGCCGGCAGTACCAGCAGCTGCCGCAGGCGACCGTCGCGCTGACCACCACCCGGTCGCCGACCCGGTGCCGGCGCACGGCCGGGCCGACCTCGGCCACCTCGCCGACGAACTCGTGCCCCAGCACGTCCCCGGTGGCCTGGAAGGGCAGCCGACCGCCGAGCAGCGGCAGGTCCGCCCCGCAGGTGGCGCTGCGCCGGACCCGGACGATCATGTCGTGCGCGTTGCGCAGCTCCGGGTCGGGCACCTGGCGTACCGCCAGCGAGTCGACGCCCTCCCAGCAGAGCGCCCTCACCCCGGCACCGTCGGGCGGTCCACCGGTGAGCGGTCCGCGCGCAGCAGTTCGCCGGTCTCGGCGAGCTGCTTGACCCGGCGCAGCACGTCCCGCAGGAACAGGCCCGGGTCGTCCCCGACCAGGTGCGCCGCCATCCCGGGCAGGGTCGTCATCCCGCCGAGCGGCCGGGCGGCCAGTTCGCTGCCGCGCCCGCCGGGCGCCGGGCGCAGGCGCAGCTCCACCGCGCCGTCCAGCGGCCGCAGCGGCTCCGGCCAGCGCCGGCCGGGCAGCACCTCCGCGGGCGGGCGGTCCACCGTCACCACCTGCCAGCGGCCAGGTCGCGGGTCGGCGCCCGCCACGCGCGGCCAGCACCCCCGCCGACGTACGACCAGCGTGCGCAGGACCGCCGCGCCGGCGGTGGCCGCTCCGAGGGTGAGCCCACCGAGGACCCGTCCCATCCGTACCACCTGCCCCTCCGCCGTCCGGTCCGGCTGCGCTGCGGATGACCGGTCACGCGCGGTCGCCCGCGTACGTCCTATGGTCGGCGCGGCCCGGGTGAGGTGGGCTCCCCCTCAAGGGGTGAACCCGTCCCGGCCGGGTAAGCGCCGCCGACCGGGGGAGGAACGCGTCGACGGGGGTGGGTGCATGCCGCAGTGGCAGCTCAGCAGCAACGGGATCGCCGAGGCGTCCGCCGGCCCGCCGCCGCTGCTCGCCTCCCGGCTGACCCCGCCCGCGCTGCCCGAGCCGGTGCTGCTCCGGCCGCGGCTGACCGGACGGCTCGACGTCGGCACCGCCGGGCCGGTCACCCTGGTCCGTGCCCCGGCCGGCTGGGGCAAGACCATTCTGCTGGCCGCCTGGGCGCGCGCCGCGCCGGAGCCCGGGCCGGCGTGGGTCCAGGTGGAGGAGGGCGACACCGGGGAACGACTCTGGGCGTACCTGGCGGCGGCGCTGCGCGGGGTGGCCGAGCAGGAGGCGGAGACGCCCGTACCGGCCGCCCCGCCCCGCCCCGACCAGCTGGAGCTGCTCGCCGCCGGGCTGGCCGCCCGGGAGCGGCCGGTGCTGCTGGTCCTGGACGACCTGCACCGGGTCACCGACCCGGCAGCGCTGACCGGGCTGGAGTTCCTGCTGCGGCACACCGACGGGCGGCTGCGCCTGGTCGCCGGGGCCCGCACCGAGCTGCCGCTGGCCCTGCACCGGTTGCGGCTGGCCGGCGAGCTGACCGAGATCGGTCCCGACGAGCTCGCCTTCACCGACGACGAGGTCGCCGACCTGCTGGTCGCGCACGGCGCGCCGCTGCCCGCCGGGGCGGTCGCCCGGCTCCGGGAGCGGACCGGCGGCTGGCCGGCCGGGCTGCGGTTCGCCGCGCTCGCGGCCCGGGACCGGCCCGACCCGGAACGCTGGGCCGAGCGGTTCGGCGGCGACCAGCCGGACGTCGTCGCGTACCTGCGGGCGGAGGTGCTGGCCGGGCTGACGCCGGCGGCGCGGGACCTGCTGTTGCGGGCCGCGGTCGCGCCGGCGGTCCGCGCGGACCTCGCCGACGCGCTGACCGGCCGGGGCGACGGCGGGCAGGTGCTGGCCGGGCTGGCCCGGGACAGCGGCTTTCTGCACCGCGACGACAGCGATCCGCCCTGGTACCGGGCCCACCCGCTGCTGGCCGACCTGCTCCGCGAGGAGCTCGACGGGCTGGCCGACGACGAGCGGCATGACCTGCACCTGCGCGCGGCGGGCTGGTACGCCGGCCACAACCGGCCGGCCGAGGCGCTGCGGCACGCGCTGGCCGCGGGCGAGTGGGAGCGGGCCACCGAGCTGCTGCTCACCGGCTGGCCGGAGCTGATCCCGTACGACCGGGAGACCGGTGGCGGCCCGCCGCCACCGGCGCCGCCGCCGGAGGCGGTCCGCCGGGACCCGGAACTGGCCCTGGCCGGCGCCGCCGAACGGGCGTACGCGGGGGACATCGGGGCCGCCACCGCCCGGCTGCGGGACGCGCTGGCGGCGGCCCGGTCGCTGGCCGCGCCGCGCCGGGACCGGTTCCGCCGGCTGGCCACCGCCCTGGAGCTGACCCTGGCCCGGCTCGCCGGCGACCACCGGGAGGTACGCGCCGCCGCCGCGCGGCTGCTGTCCACCCGCGACCCGGCGCAGGTGGAGAGCCCGGACACCGGCGACCCGCGGACCGGCGAGGACGCCGACGTGCGGGCGGTGGCCGGCACCGCGCTCGGCCTGGTCGACCTCGCCGAGGGCGACCTGCGGGCCGCCTCGGCCGGCTTCGGCGCGGCGCTCGACGCTGCCCGGCGGGCCGGCCGGGCGCGCACCGAGCTGGTCTGCGCGGCGCGCTGCGCGGTGCTGCACGCGCTCGCGGGGGAGCTGCGCGCAGCCGAGCGGACCGCCCGGGCAGCGCTGGAGATGCCGGCCTGCCAGGGGTGGTCGAGCCGGACCGAGTGCGGCCACGCCCACCTGGCGTTGGCCCTGGTGGCGCTGCACCGCGACCAGCCCGAGGAGGCCACCGCGCACCTGGCGCTCACCGGCCCGGCCGGCGGGGACGCGACGGTCGCCGCCGCGGCGGCGCTGTGCCGGGGCGCGCTGCTGCGCGACGCCGGCGAGCCGGCGGCGGCGACCCAGCTGGTGGTCCGGGCCCGGATGGAGCTGGCATCCGGGCCTGCCGCCGGGGACCTCGCCGACCGGCTGCTCGCCCTGGAGGCGGACCTGCGCAGCGAGCAGGGCGACGTGGACACCGCCCGCAGGCTGCTCGCCGACCGGGCGCGGGCGCCCGAGCCGCCGCCGCGGCTGGCGCTGGCCCTGGCCCGGGTGGAGTTGCGGGCCGGCGACGTGCGGGCGGCCGGCTACGCGCTGCCGGACTGGGACGCCCCGGCCGCCGAGGGCTGGCCGTTGCCGGTACGCCTCGCCGCCGGCGTGCTGGAGGCGGTGCTGGCCCGCCGGGGCGGCGACGACCGGCGCGCCGGTCGGCTGCTGGAACGGGTGCTCGACCTGGCCGGCCCGGAGGGCTACCGGCGGGTGTTCACCCGCGCGGAGCCGGCGGTGCGCGACCTGCTCGCCGCCCACCTGGACTCCGGCACCGCGCACTGGCCGACGGTGAGCGACCTGGTCCGGGGCGCCGACGAGCCCGCCGAACGGGGGCCGGCCGGGTCGGAGCGGGCGCTGGACGAGCCGCTGACCGAGCGGGAGCTGACCATCCTGCGCTATCTCCAGAGCATCCTGTCCAACGTGGAGATCGCCAGCGAGCTGTCCGTGTCGGTCAACACCGTCAAGACGCACGTGCGCAACATCTACCGCAAGCTCGACGCGACCCGCCGGCGGGAGGCCGTCCGGCGGGCCCGCGAGTTGCGGCTGATCTGATCCCGCTCCGCCGGCCGCCGCCGGGCGGTGCGATCCCGGCGGCGGCCGGCGCAGTGGCGGGGGTCAGGCGCCGGCCGCCGCGTCCACCGCGGCGAGCAGCTCCGGCAGGTCGTACCCGCCCTCGTGGCGGACCTCGTTGACGAAGAGGGTGGGCGTGCCGGCGACCCCGCTGCGGATCCCGCCGACGAAGTCCCGCCGGACCCGGTCGGCGTACGCCTGCCGGTCGACCTCCGCGCGGACCCCGTCCGGCGGCAGGCCGAGCTGTTCGACGCCGAGCGACAGGTGCACCGGGTCCAACTGGTCCTGGTGCTCGTAGAGCCAGTCGTGCATCTCCCAGAACCGGCCCCGCCGGCCGGCCGCCTCGGCGACCTCGGCCGCGCTCTCGGCGTACGGGTGCACGTTGGCGATCGGGAAGTGCCGGTAGACCAGCCGTACGGTGGCGCCGCGCTGGCGCAGCACCTCGGCCAGGTTCCGGTACGCCGCCCCGCAGAAGCGGCACTGGAAGTCCGCGTACTGGACGACGGTGACCGGCGCGTCCACCGGCCCCCGGACGTGGTCGCTCCCGTCAACCGGCGTCCGCAGCCGGGCGGTCACCTGCAGCGGCGTGGTCATCGCGCCACCACCCGCCGTTCGGCGGCGAGGTGTTCCGGCGCGTCGGTGACGTCGGCGTCCGGGCGCCCGGGCCGGACCAGCCCGTCGGAATCAGTCATGACTCCCACCCTGCCGCCCGGCCGGGTGAGGGCGGATCACCCGGCCGGGGTGGTCTCAGCGGGCCACTGTTACGTGGTTGTGCACCTCGCGGATGCCGGGGGCGGACCAGACGGTCCGCTCCACCTCGTCGCGCTCGGGCACGGAGTGCGCCAGCCCGTCGATGACCGCGGTGTCGCCGTACACCTGGACGCTGATCCGGTCCGGCTCGGTGGCCGAGTTGCGGGTGAGTGCGTCGACGATCCGGTCGGGCAGTTCCTGGCCGGCCGGCGCGGTGGGCGGCCGTACGGTGACGCCGTTGCTCACCCCGCGTACGCCGGTCAGCCGGCCGACCACGCGCTCGGCGGCCCGGCGCTGGTACTCCCAGTCCACCCCGCCGCGCAGCGTGACCCAACCGTCGGCGACGGTCACCTCCAGGTCCTCCACCGGCACGAAGGCGTCCCACTCCAGGGCGTGCTCAACGGCCCCGGCGAGCTCCGCGTCGGTGCGTTGGGCCGACGGGCCGATCCGCACGGCCAGGTCGTTGGCGACGGCCCGGACCCGGGCCACCCGGTGCGCGGCCCGTTCGGCGGCCCACTTCGCGGCGTAGCTGTCCACCCGGCCGGTCAGGGTCACCACCCCCTCGGCGACGGTGACTCCCACCTCGGCGGGGCTCACCCGGGGTTCCCAGGTCAGCTCGTCGAGCACGTCGGTCTGGATGTCCTGGTCGGTACGCGTGACGGTGGTCGCGCTGGCCATGCGCTCACTCCTCCCGGGTTCGGGACACGGGGCGGGTCACCGCCCGCCGACCGCGATCCTGCCACCGTGCTGGGTGAGTCCCCCTCGCCTGCACCGGGTGACCGGCCGGCCCACCGGCCGGGAGCGCTTCCATATCGGACGCTGTCACCGGCGGAACTGACCGCCGTGACCAACTGCTGCCAGGCCTGGTCGGCGATCCGCCCCGGGTTGCTGCGGCGCTCCAGCAGGTTGCTGCCGAACATGGGTACCTCCTCGGGGTGCCGAAGTCTGCGGCCACGTCGGACGTCGACGTCTGCGGCGCGTCTCGGTCCGCCTGTCCCACCAGTGCCCAGCCGGGACGCGCCGCAAACCCACGTCGGACCTCAGCCGACCGTGACCACCGCGACGCCGCCGGCGAAGTCGTCGTCATCGTCATCGTCTTCGTCCTCCCCGCCGCCAAAGCCACAGGCCAGGACGAGGGCGAGCAGCGCGCCGACACCGGCCAGGCCGAGCAGTCTCCTGAGCATCGATCGTTCCTTCCGTCGTGGTGGAAGCCTCGCCCGCCGACCCTAGGCCGGGCTGGCAACACGGCCGGGGTCGCGCGCGGGGCCGTTAGGCTCGCCGGGCGGGCCGGATACGGGCCCGACGGGACCGGGGCCGCTACCCTGGGGCGGTTGCAGCGTCCGGGCCCGGTCTTTCGTTACATGAGAACGGGACCAGGAAGAACTCGCGGAAGGTGGGCCGGTCCGTCCGGATCCACGAATTGCTCATCCTGAGGGGTGGCGACCGAGGCCGTCGGAGGAATACGCTCGGTCGCGGCCCGCGTACTGACGAGGCGCCCGTGGACGGGCGAGTGGAGGTGCTCGCGTGAGCCTGTCGATCGTGAAGTCGGTTCTGCCGGGTGGTGTCATCGAAATCGCTCCGCGGGGGGAGATCGACGTCGACACCGCGTACGAGGTGCGTGAGGCGATCGCCGAGGTGCTCGCGAAGGGCCGTCCGTCCCGGATCGAGCTGAACATGCGACTCGTCACCTTCATCGACTCCGTTGGCATCAGCGCGATGGTCGCCGGGTTCCAGACGGCCGAGGTGAGCGGCGTCAAGCTGGTGGTCACCGAGCCCAGCCGGTTCGTCCACCGGCAGCTCTGGGTCACCGGCCTGCTCGGCCTCTTCGGCGCCCCGGAGCCCTACTTCGCCGGCGCCGGCGCTGCGACCCCGGAGGTCCTTCCCGGCGCCTGACCGGGGCACCCCGCCCGCCGGCTCCCGCTGGCCGGTCGAGCGTCACCATGCCGCCGATCCGGCGGTGACCCACCGCCGGCGTGGGGTCGAGGGAGTTAGTCCCCGCTCAGCCCGGACACGTCGCCGCCCGAGATTCCCCGCCGGGACACCGTCATGCCGCCCGGCGTTGCCAGCCCGGCCCCGGTGCGGGACGATCGGGCGACCGACGACGCGTGGGAGGGTGGAGTGGTCCGGCGGGAGTCGTTCAGCTACATGGTGCAGGCGCGCTGCTCGCGGGCGGACGCGGTGGCGCTGCTGAGCGATCCGGTCCGTCAGGGGGAGCTGCATCCGCTGATCGTCCGGGTGCGCCAGCTGCCGACCCGTCCGGGCGCGCGGGCCAGCTACGCGATCACCGACCGGCTGGAGTTGGGGCCGCTGCGCTTCCCGGTCACCTACCAGGCCGACGTCCTGGTGGTCACCGACGACGAGATCGTCACGGTGGCCCGGCAGCAGCCCGGCACGACGGTGCGCAACCACACCCGGCTCCGCGAGGAGGGCGACGTGCTGCGGATCGACGTGGAGATCACCCTCTCCGCCCCGGCGCCGCTGTTCGGGTACGCGTTCCGCCAGGCCCGCGCCGCGCACCTGGGCCTGGCCAGCCGGCTCGGCGCGGTGCTGAACCGGTAGGCCGACGGCGGCCCGGTCCCGAACTGAGCCTCCGGCCCCCCGCTCAGCGGTGACCGGCGGGCGTGGCCGCCGCCGCCCGGCGGCGCGGCGGGAGCGCCCGGCGGGTCCGGCCCCACGGCTTCCAGGTGGAGATCACCGTCATGGCGACCAGCAGGCCGGTGGAGACCGCCGGGGCGACCACCACGTCGATCCGCTGGTGTGCGGTGGCGTCCGGTCCGGCGGCGGCGCGCAGGTTCGGCGTCAGCGCGAACAGCACCAGGCCGGTCATCACCGTGGTGAGCACCAGCTTGACCACCACCCAGCGCCAGCGCAGCAGCCCCCACGGGGTCAGCAGCGCGCTGGCCACCCCGACCAGCCACACCAGCACGCTCAGCGGCGCGAAGAGCCAGGTGGCCACCAGCGCCGCCGCCGGGTAGACCGCCCCCGGGGCGGCCCCGCGCAGCCCGGCGACGCCGAGGGTGAGCAGCACGAGGTCCGCGCCGAGCCAGCCCAGCGCGGTCACCAGGTGCAGGGTGAGCAGGGCCTTGCGGGCGGCGGGGGAGAGTCGGGTCATGCCCCGATGCTCGTCCGGACGCCGCGGTCCGTCGTGGGCCGGCCGGCGACATTGCGGGTACGTCGGTAGGCGTACGGCCCCGGGCCCGTCCGCGCCGGACGGGCCCGGTCGGGGTCGGTCAGTAGACCGACAGGTGCACGTGGTTGGTGTGGTCGCTGGACGGGTCCCCGCCCGCCCCGCTGTACGACTTCCACCCGCTGCTGGGCAGCCAGATCTGCCGGTACCAGATCACGTAGAGCACGCCGAGCCGGTCGGCGTTGCGGATGAAGTATGCGGCCAGGTTGTTGCCGTACGTCTTGTCGCCGCCGGTGGCATCGCCGCCGAAGCCGTTCTTCTGGGCGGCGAAGTCGCAGGCCCGGCCCTTGGGGTGCTCGCCCGAGCCGCTGGGGCGGTGGCAGGAGACGTACCGGGTGAAGCCGGCCGCCTGGGCCTGCTGGAGCGCGTGCAGCATGCGCGGGGTGATGCAGCCGTCGGCCGGGGTCGGGTCGTTGACGCTGCACGACTCCGGGGGCCAGGAACCGTCGGAGTTGCGCGGCGCCGGCCGGGCGTTGGCGGTGGAGGTGCCCCGGTTGGATCCGACGGTGGTGGTGGCGGCGGGCTTGTCGGCGGCGGCCACCGCGAGCGCCCGCTCGGCCTGTTCCTTGCGCTTGGCCATCACCGCGACCTGCCGGCGCTCCTCGACGATCTCCTTGTCGAGGGCGGCCTGGGTGCGGGTGGCCTCGTCGCGGGTCCGGATCAGGCTGCGCAGCTCCCGGTCCTCGTTGGCGGCGACCGTCTCCAGCGCCGCCGCCCGGTCCAGGAAGCCCTCCGGGCTGGAGCTGTTCAGCAGCGCCGACACCGGCCCCAACCGGCCGGTCCGGTACGCCACGCCGGCGATCTCGCCGACCCTGCCGTGCTGGACGGTCAGCTCCGACTCGATGGTCTTGAGCTGCTCGGTGAGCTCCCGCTGCCGGGTGGTGGAGCGTTCCAGGGCGGCCTTGGCGTCGATCCAGCCCTTGCTGGCCGCGTCGAGCTGGGCGCGCAGCGCCGGGCTGCCGCCCTCGTCGTCGCCGGGTGCGGCGGCGAGCCGGGTGGCGGGGGGAGCGGCGGCCACCGGGACCGGCGCGGACGACACGCCGAGGGCGAGTGTCGCGACGACTGCGGCCGCCAGCCGGGCGGTGGTACGTCGTACGTGCATGCACATGTCCTTCCGTCAGCCGCCGACCGGGTTAGCTGACGGGTTCGGGACGGAAGATCCCTACCGCTGACGCGGATGCACCCCACGAACATGGTTCCCCGGCTCGCCCGGGCGGGCGATTAGGCGGCGGCCAACGCCGGCACCGGAGGGTGCCGCCTGGCGGAGGCCGGGCCCGAGCCTACCGGTACGGGTGTGACACCCGCCCGTTTCGTGACTGAGGGTACTGGAGAGAATCCTGGTGTAGGTGGCGTAACCGGACAATACGCGTCCGATTTCGTCACCACTCGACCGGGCCGCACGCGCCGGGGGCGGCGCCCGGCTCGATCTGGAGGGTGGCGTGCTCGATGTGGAAGTCCTCGTGCAGGGCGCTGCGGGCCGCGGCGAGCACCGTGCCGACCTCGGCGCCCGGGGCCATGGTGAGGTGGGCGGAGGCGACCTCCATGCCGGAGGTGAGCGTCCAGACGTGCAGGTCGTGCACCTCGGCGACGCCGGGGACGGCGGTCAGCCGGTCGTGCACGGCGGTCACCTGGAGATGCTCCGGGGCGGCCTGGACCAGGATGCGGACCGCCGCCCGGCCGAGCCGCCAGGTGCGAGGGAGGATGAACAGGCCGATCGCCACCGCCACCGCCGGGTCGGCCCACCACCAGCCGGTGCCGGCGATGAGCAGCGCGGCGCCGATCACGCCGAGCGAGCCGAGCAGGTCGCCGAGCACTTCCAGGTACGCCCCGCGCAGGTTGATGCTCTCCTGTGCCCCCTCGCGCAGGAGGGCGAACGCGACGAGGTTGGCCAGCAGGCCGAGCACCGCCACCGCCAGCATCGGCCCGGTACGCACCTCCGGCGGCTCGCCGAACCGGCGTACCGCCTCGATCAGCACGTAGACCGCCACCCCGCTGAGCAGGACGGCGTTGGCGAGCGCGGCCAGCACCTCCAGCCGGTAGAGCCCGAAGGTCCGCTGCGGGTCCCCGTCGCCGCGCCGGGTGGCGGTGATGGCGGCCAGCGCCATGCCGATGCCGAGCACGTCGGTGAACATGTGCCCGGCGTCGGAGAGCAGGGCCAGTGAGCCGGTGCCGAACGCGGTGACCGCCTCGACCACCATCAGCACGGCGAGCAGCGCGAAGGCCGCCCAGAGCCGGCCCCGGTGGCGGTGCGCGGCGCCCGCGACCGACCCGTGGTGCTCATGACCCGCGCCCACACCCACCCCCTCCATCGCCCCCACACCCCGAACCCAACCTATGCTGACATCGCTATATATGCAACTAACCCCGCCCCCCACCCACCACCCCGCCACCCCCAACGGGCTGCACCTTCAGAGAAAGAGTGGCCTCCGCGGACGGAATGGCCACTCTTTCTCGGAAAGTGCGCGGATTCGGGGCGGGGGGAGTGGGGTTAGGGGGTGGGGGTGACGGTGGTGAGGCGTTGGGTGGCACGGGAGAGGGCCACGTAGAGGGTGCGTACGCCTGAGCCGGGGTCGGCGCGGATCTCGCCGGGGCAGAGCAGCACGACCCCGTCGTACTCCATGCCCTTGGCCTGCAGGCTGGTCACCACCTGGAGCCGGGAGCCACCGCGCCCGCCCAGCCAGCCGGCCACCTCGTCGCGGCGCGGCACCGGCGTGATCACGCCGACCGTGCCCTCCACCTCGGCGAGCAGCGCGTCGACGGCGTCGACGGTCGCCGCCGGCAGCCGGTCCGCGTCGACGGTCAGCGCGACCGGCTCCACGCCGGTGGAGCGGACCGCCGTCGGCAGCTCCAGGTCGGGGTAGAGCCGGCGGATCTCCGCCGCCGCCACCGCGAAGATCTCCGCCGAGTTGCGGTAGTTCGTGGTCAACGCGAACCGGTGCCGCCGGCGCCGACCCAGCGCCTGGTCCCGGGCCCGGTCCAGCTCCTGCGGGTCGCCGGTCCAGGCGGTCTGCGCCGGGTCGCCCACCACCGTCCACGAGGCGAGCCGGCCGCGCCGGCCGACCATCCGCCACTGCATCGGCGAGACGTCCTGCGCCTCGTCCACCACCACGTGCGCGTAGTCGCGGTAGTCCTCCGGGCGTTCCCGGGCCGCCGTCCGGGCGGCGCGCTGCCGGTCGGCGAACGTGCTCAGCTCGCGTACGCCGCCGGCCAGCTGGAACGGGTCGCGCTTCGCCCGGGCCGGCCGCACCGGCTTGCCCAGCAGCGCGTCCAGCTCGTCGAGCAGGGCGATGTCGGCCACCGTCGGCCCCTGCGCGTCCAGCGTCCGGTACGCCTCGGACAGCAGCGCGGTCTCCGCCCGGGACAGGATGCCGCCGGCGTACCGGCGCAGCCGCTCCGGCCGGGCCAGCCAGCCCAGCACGTGCCGCGGGTGCAGCCGGGGCCACCACGCCTTGAGGAACTCGCGGAACTCCGGCCGGTCGATGATCTCGTCCTCGACCGCGCGCTGTTCCGGCAGGCGGGGGATCGCCAGCCGGCGGGCCTGCGCGAACAGCGCCGCGAGGACCGCGTCGAAGGCGGCCCGCCGCACCTCGTTGCGGCGGCCACCCCGGGACAGCGCCCGATCGCGGATGCCGTCGAGCTCGCGGCGCTCCAGCCGGAGCAGCTCGCCACGGTAGAGCAGGCGCAGCTCGTCCGGGCCCCCCGGCACCGCGTCGCGCACCGCGCGCTCCAGCACCCGCCGCATCCGCAGCGAGCCCTTCACCGCCGCCACCTCCGGCGGGTCGGTCCGGGTCGCCGACATGCCCGGAAAGAGCGAGCCCAGCGAGCGCAGGGTGGCGGTCTCCTCGCCGAGCGAGGGCAGCACCGAGGCGATGTACTCCACGAAGACCGAAGACGGGCCGACCACCAGGATGCCGCCGCCGGCGTACCGGCTGCGGTCGGAATAGAGCAGGTACGCCGCCCGGTGCAGGGCGACGGCCGTCTTGCCGGTGCCCGGGCCGCCCGAGACGATGGTGACCCCGGAGCTGGGGGAACGGATCGCCTCGTCCTGCTCCCGCTGGATGGTGGCCACGATGTCGCGCATCCCCCGGCCGGTGGCCCGGGACAGGGTCGCCAGCAGGGCCCCGTCACCGACCACCGCCAGGTCGGCCGGCGCCGACTCCGGGTCGAGCAGGTCGTCCTCGATCCGGGTGACCTTCTCGGCCGAGGACTGGATGGTGCGCCGTCGCACCACGCCCAGCGGCTCGGCCGGGGTCGCCTGGTAGAACGCGGCGGCGGCCGGGGCCCGCCAGTCCACCACCAGCGTCTCGGCGTTCTCGCCGCGTACGCCGAGCCGGCCCACGTGCAGCACCTGGCTGGTACGCAGGTCGAGCCGGCCGAAGACCAGCCCCTCGTGCTCGGCGTCCAGCACGTGCCGCCGCTGCGCGGCGTGGAAGACCATCGCGTCCCGCTCGACCAGCGCCCCGAAGTTGCCCACCCGGGCCAGTTGGTAGCCCTCCTTCTCGGCCTGCGCGGCCGAGCGGCGCAGTTCGGCCAGGCGGGCGTACACCCGGTCGAGATGCCGCTGCTCGGCGGCCATCTCCTGCTCCAGGGTGGTCTGGTCGGTCAACGTGAGGGCTCCTGTGCGACGGCGGCGGCCGGGCGCGGGCGCACGCCAGGCGGAATGAGGGTACGGGCAGCCTCCCACCTCGTGTCGGGGCCATGCCGGGCCCCGCGACCTCGGACACCCTCCACGGCCCGCTCAGCCGGCCGGCGTCGGCTCCGTCGAGCCGGCCAGCACCCGGCGCAGCACCCCGGCCAGCGCGCCGTTCACCTCGTCCGGCCGCTCCATCATCAGCATGTGCCCGGCGCCCGGGCAGACGGTCAGCTCGGTCACCGGCAGTGCGGCGGCGATCGACTCCGCGCACGGCGGCGGGGTGAGCCGGTCCCGGTCGCCGACCAGCGCCGCCGCCGGCAGGTGGGCCAGCGCGGCCAGGGTCTCCAGCCGGTGCTGGGCGCCGATCGAGGCGCGGAACCCGCCGATCGAGCCCAGCGAGGCGCGGGCCACCGCCGAGGTGACCAGGCGGATGTCGGACGGGTCGCACCGGTCGCCGAAGAGCATCCAGCGGATGCTGGGCCGCAGCGCGCGCAGCAGCGCCCGTGGCGGGCGCCAGGAGCCGCACCGGGCCAGCACCCCGGCGCCGGTGGTCTCGGCGATCCGGATCAGCCGGGCGATGCGCGGCGACAGGCCGTAGACAGTGTGCGTGTGCCCCTCGGCGGTGGTCGAGACGAAGACCAGCCCGGCGGTACGGGCGGCGAAGTGCTCGGGGTGGCGGTGGGCGTACTCCATCACGGTCATCCCGCCCATGGAATGCCCGACCAGCACCACCGGGCCGGTCGGAGCCACCGCGTCCACCACCGCGGCGAGGTCGTCGCCGAGTTGGGCCAGGGTCGCTGTACGCAGCGCCATGCAGCTGGACCGGCCGTGCCCGCGGGCGTCGTAGGTCACCACCCGGATCCGCGCGCCGAAGCGTGCCGTCAGGTCGGCGGCCTGCCGGTGCCAGGCCCGCCCGTCCAGCGTCCAGCCGTGTAGCAGGATCGCGGTGACCTCGGCGTCCGGCGGCCCGGTCACCTCGACGTGCAGGCGCACGTCGTCGGGAAGCCGTACCTGCTGCTGCTCCGGCATCGCCACCTCCCCGGGCCGCCCGGTCCTGTCGCACCGGGTGAACCCGGCGGTAACACCGGCTACCCGTCATGAGACCACGCCAACCGTGGTGGTGAGAAGATTCGTAACCCGCCCCGCGAGGTCGAATCCGTGACCAGGCTGGGGGACATGACCGGTTCGAGCGTGGGAGCGGCGCGGACGCCCCGGGCCGCCCTGGCCGAGCTGCTCGCCGGCAACCGCCGCTTCGTCAGCGGCCAGCCGGTGCACGGCCACGACGTCACCGCCGCCGCGGCGGTCGCCTCCGGCGACCAGCAGCCGTACGCGGTGCTGCTCGGCTGCATCGACTCGCGGGTCCCGCTGGAGGCGATCTTCGACCAGACCTTCGGGTCGATCTGCGTGATCCGCACCGGCGCGCACGTGCTGGACCGGGCGGTCTGCGGCTCCATCGAGTACGTGGTGGGCCAGCTCGGGGTGCCGCTGGTGATGGTGCTCGGCCACGAGCGGTGCGGGGCGGTCGCGTCGGCGGTGGACACCCTGCGCACCGGGGATCGGCCCGGCGGCTCGCTGGCGTACCTGGTGGACCAGATCGCCCCGGCGGTGGCCGAGGTGGGCGCGGAGGACCCGCGGGCGCACCCGATGGCGGTACGCCGGCACGTGCTGCGCACGGTGGCCGCGCTGCGCGTGGACCACCTGCTCGCCGGGCCGGTCGCCGACGGCCGGGTGGACGTGGTCGGCGCCCTCTACGAGCTGGCCACCGGCGAGGTCACCCTGCTCGACCGCTGACCGGGCCCGTCCCCCGCCCCGGCCCCGTCCGCCCCGCCCCGGCCCCGCCCCGCCCCGGCCCCGTCCCGGCCTCGCCCCGGCCCGGCCGGAGATCCACTCCGTTTGCGGCATGTCGCGGTGTCGTTCGGGTTGGCACACCGCGACACGCCGCAAACGGAGTCGATCAAGTGCGGGCGACCGCGCGTCGGGGGCGTACCCGGGAAAGGCGGAACCGCCCGCCGGGGTGACCCGACGGGCGGTTCCAGGTGTGGCTCGGGGAGGGCTCAGCCCTCGAAGACGCCGGCCTCGACGAGACGCTTCTCGGTCTTGTCCCAGCCGTCGCCCGGGTGCGCCGTGGCGAGGGTGTTGATCTCGGCGCGGATCTTGGCGGCGTGGCCGGCGGCGGCCAGCACCCGGATCTCCTCGACGAAGGCCTCGGAGTCGGTGCGCAGGTGCGCGGTCTTGCCGTTGGTCAGGTTCCGCACGTAGGCGTGCTTGCCGCCGTTGAGCGGGATGAGGTACTTGAACTCGCCCAGCACGCTGAGGGCGCCACCCTGGCCAGCCTGGCCGGCCCGGACTGACGCGCGCGCGGTCTTAGAGGTGTTGCTCGCCACGGAGGTACTCCTTGCAAGACGTACGGAAGGACGATGACGTCCGGGGGCTTGTGCGGGGTGATGCCCGGATGAGCCTCAGCCCGCGAAGATGTGCGGCGGCACAGAACCGCCCAGAGAACTGTACACGACAACGACGCCTGGCTGGTCACCGTGCCTGTCCGAGGGGCACAACCGAGGTCACCCACCCGGCTATTCCGGCCGGCGAATTTTCCGATTCCCTGGCGCACCATCCGTTACACCAGTCATCATGTGTTGCAGAAGCCACCCGGCTGGCCGAGGTCGTAGGGGAAGACGCACCTCGCTCTCCGGGAGGTCACCGTGCCAACGCGTGGCGTCGTATACGTCCATTCGACCCCGCTCGCCGTGTGCTCACACGTCGAGTGGGCGATCGCGCGCGTCCTCGTCGCGCCGGTCAACCTGCAGTGGACGGCTCAGCCCGTCGACCCCGGCGCCCGTCGCGCCGAGTGCGGTTGGACCGGTCGCCCGGGGACGGGCGCCGAGCTGGCTGCTGCCCTCCGGCAGTGGTCCATGATCCGTTTCGAGGTGACCGAGGAGCCCAGCCCGGGCGCCGACGGTGAACGCTTCATGTACGTCCCCGGCCGTGGCCTGTTCCGGGCCACCGTCGGTGCGGCCGGCGACATCCAACTCGGCGAGGACCGGCTGCGCAGCATCATGGCGACCGCCCGAGCGCCGGAGGCGCTGGCGCACGCCCTGGACAAGGCGCTCGGCACCGCCTGGGACGCCGAGCTGGAGCCCTACCGGTACGCCGGGGACGGTGCCCCGGTGACACTGCTCACCCGGGTCGGCTGAGCCCGGCCGCCGGACCGGGACAGCGAACGCGGACCGGCACGCCCCGCGCGGCACGTCCCCTCGTCAGGTTGCCGCACCCACTCCATGCCGGGTTTCATTGGCCGCGTGTCGATTTCCCCGCGACGTGCCGGTGTCGCCCTCGCCGCCCTGACCGCGCTGCTCGTCTCCGGTTGCTCGGGGGAGCCGGAACCGCCCCGCCCGGCGCCGAGCCCCTCCGCCGCGCCGATCCCGACCGGCACGCAAGCGGGGGACCCGGCCGCCCGGGCCGCCGCGCTGGTCGGCACGCTCGCCGACGAGGACCTGGTCGGCCAGGTGCTGATGCCCTACGCGTACGGCAGCTCCGCCACGGAGGTCACCCCCGCCTCGGCCGCCGGCAACCGGGCCCTCGCCGGGGTCGACACCCCCGCCGAGATGGTCGCGAAATACCGCCTCGGCGGGGTGATCCTGGTCGGCTTCAGCGCCGACGACCCGACCTCCGGCAACCAGGCCACCACCAACGTCGACAACCCGGCGCAGGTGCGCGACCTCACCACCGGGCTGCGCGCCGCCGCGGCGAAGCTCCCCGCCGGCCCGGCGCCCTTCCTGATCGGTACCGACCAGGAGTACGGCGTGGTGACCCGGATCACCGACGGGGTGACCACCCTGCCCAGCGCCCTGGCCGCCGGGGCGGCCGACGACCCGGCGCTGACCGAGGCCGCCTGGCGGGCCGCCGGCACCGAGCTGGCCGCGATGGGGATCAACCTCGACTTCGCCCCGGTCGCCGACGTGCTGGCCACCCGCAGCACGGTGATCGGCTCGCGCTCCTTCGGCGCCGACCCGAAGCGGGCGTCCGCCCAGGTCGCCGGCGCGGTGAAGGGCCTGCAGAGCGCCGGCGTCGCGGCCAGCGTCAAGCACTTCCCGGGCCACGGGCTCAGCGCCGCCGACTCGCACCAGGACCTGCCGGTGATCGGCCAGGCCCGCAAGGAACTCGACGCCACCGCCTTCCCGCCGTTCACCGCCGGCATCGACGCCGGGGCGATGGCGGTGATGTCCGCCCACCTCGACGTCCAGGCGGTCGACCCGGGCACCCCGGCCACCTTCTCCCGCAAGCTCCTCACCGACGTGCTCCGCGGGCAGCTCGGCTTCCAGGGCGTGGTGATCACCGACGGGATGAACATGGCGCCGGCCAAGCGCTGGTCCCCGGGCGAGGCCGCGGTCAAGGCGCTGCTGGCCGGCAACGACCTGATCCTGATGACGCCGCATGTCGGCCAGGCGTACGACGGGCTGCTCGCCGCGCTGCGCGACGGGTCGCTGCCCCGGGCCCGGCTGGTCGAGGCGGCCACCCGGGTGCTGACCATGAAGTTCCAGCTCGCCGACCGGCCCAACCCGGCGATGTCCACCCTGAACAGCGCCGAGCACCGCAAGGCGGCGCAGGACCTCGCGGCGGCGGCGGTGACCGTGCTGCGCGGCTCCTGCGGCGCCCCGGTCCGCGGCCCGGTGACCGTCACCTCCTCCGCCGGCCGGGACGGTACCCGGGCAGCGCTGACCGAGGCGCTGACCGCGGCCGGGGTGACGGTGATACCCAGCGGCGGCACGAAGGTGCACCTGGTCGGCTACGGCGACGACGCGAGCGACCTGAGCGCCGACGCGGCGGTGACGGTGGCCATGGACACCCCGTACGTGCTGGAGAAGGCGACCTCGCCGACCCTGCTGGCCACCTACTCCTCCAGCCGTACCTCGATGACCGCCCTGGCCGACGTGCTCGCCGGCCGGCAGCGCCCGGGCGGCCGGTCGCCGGTGCGGGTGCCGGGGCTGCCGGCCACCGCCTGCGCCGCCTGAGGCTCCCCGCGATCAGCCCGGACGGCGCCTGGCTGGTCGCCGACCGCGCGGTCGACCCCGAGTCCCCGGACCTGGCCACCCTCGCGCAGCTGCGCCGCATCAACTCCCGGATGGCGGTATACCGCCTCCGCTGACGTCCTTTGAGCGGGTACGCCGGAGGGGCCCCGCCGCGTCGGCGGGGCCCCTCACTGTCGATCCGTCAGCCCAGCGGGAGCTGGCGGGCCAGGGCGGCGCCGTCGGCCTCGAAGGCGGCCAGCAGCGACGTCGGCGTGCCGTCGGCGACCGGGACCAGGACCGTCACCGGAATGCCGGCGGTCAGCCGCAGGGTGTGGTCACCGCGCGAGCGATCGCCGTCCCAGGCGTAGAGGTACGCCGTCCCGGTGCGGTCGGCCCGGAGCGTCACCTCCACCCCGCCGGCGACCCGGTGCTGGCCGGTCAGCCGCAGCGCCGACTCCGGCAGCCGGGGTACGGCGGCCGGGGCCACCCCGTCCACCGCCGACTGGGCGATGGTCTGGGGGCTGTGCACGCTGCGCGCCGAGGTGTCCGGGAAGACCGGCGCGCTCGGCCCGCGCTGGGCGGGCGGGTAGCCGGGCAGCGTCACCAGGCCGTACCGGTACGGGTCGGCCCGGACGCCGGTGAAGGTGGACCAGCCCAGCCGGGACTGGGAGCTGAGGTCCTGGGTGTCCGAGTCGTAGACCAGCACGTTGAAGCCCATCCGGGCCGGGTCCACCGCGTCCGGCAGCACCGCGAACGGGATGCTCGCCTCGATGGTGTAACCGGCGTACGGCGCGCTGACCTTGCTGACCACGGTCATCCCGGGCGCGGTGGTCGCGCCTGGCCCCTGCCGGTTGTCGGCGTCCCGCTGCCAGCAGGGCGGGTCACCGTTGGCCGGGTCGTCGGTGACCGGGAAGATGCCGGCCTTGAAGACGGTGGAGGTGTCCGCCGAGTTCCCCTTCGGGTCGACGATGATCTCCACGCTGTCGGTGCGGCGCTGCCGCTTGCAGTCCTGCGGCACCACCTTCTTGCCGAGCACGTCGTCGGTGACCTGCACGAACACCTTCAGCGCGTCCTCGGTCCAGGCGATCCGGCCCTTCGCCGAGGCGTCCTGCGGCGTCGTGGCCTGCCCCTCCCAGATCCGGGACAGGTCCAGCTCCGCGCCGGGGTACTCGCCTGGGGTGGCCACTGCGTCGACGGCGTGGTCTGCCCCGGCGTGTGGGACCTCGCTGGTCGGCACGATCTCCAGGGCGCCGGTCTCCACGGTGCTGCCGGTGGCGCTGGTGGTGGTGATGGTGATCCCGTAGTCGCCGTCCGCGCCGCCCTCGTTGGCGGTCGGCAGGGTGGCGTCGGTGTTGGTCACGGTGAAGGTGACCGCGCCGGTGGCGTCGGGCGCCAGGTCGGCGTAGCTCTTCGTCGCCGCGTCGGCGGTGAAGCCGGCTGGCAGGCCGAGGGCGACGCTGCCGCTCTGCGCGGCGTCGCCGTGGTTGCGCAGGTCGATCCGGACTGACCGGTTCCTGCCGGAGCCGATGGTGAGCACCGGCTTGATCAGGGTGTCCAGCTGCGGGTAGCCGTTGTCGCCGGCCCAGTCCCGGAAGAGCCCCACCTCGGGCAGCGGCTCCAGGGTGCCGCGCACGTCGGCGACCACCCGGACGGCCCGGTCGGTGCGACCGGCGCCCTGCCCGGTGGTCAGGGTGGCCCCGACCAGCCGCTGCTGGTTGGTGTCGGCGTCGGCGGGGACGGTCACGGTGAAGGTGGCGGTCCGCTCCTGCCCGGCCGGTACGGCGCCGCGCAGCTCGCCGGTGCCGGTGGCGGTCCAGCCCTGCGGCAGCCGCAGGCCGACCGTCGGGTTGGTGAGCGCCCGGTCCCGGGGTGCCCGCATGTGCGCGGTGACCTCGACCGTCTCGCCGGGGGCGAGGTCGAACCGGTCGGTGGTCAGGTAGAGCTCGGTGCCCTGCGGCAGCCCGCCGGCCACCGCGGGCAGCACCGAACCGCGCAGGATCGCCTCCGGCGAGGTGTCCGCCGGGTTGTACGGGACGCGGCTGTCGACCAGGGTGTAGAAGTCGCAGCGGATCTTCGCCGGGTCGGTGGGGGCGGCGGCGGTGCCGGCCCAGCCCTGGGTGACGTACTCCCGGCGGGCGTCCACCTCGATCTCGGCCCAGGTCTTCCCGGTGCTGCTCGGGGTGCCCTCCCAGACGCCGAAGACCTGGTCGGTCGGGACGGTCGGGATGAAGCTCGACGCGCACTCCGGGCCGGCCGACGAGCCGCCGGTCCCACCCGTACGCAGGAACTTCGCCGCCCGGAACGGCTGCAGTCCCTCTGCGGAGAGCTGCTCGGGGAAGGCCTGCGGGTCGGCGGCGGCGTGGAACGCCTCGGCGGCGAACCGGGCGGCCTGCTGGTGGTTGCCGTGGTTGCCCGGCGTGGGCGACGGGTTCATCGTCATGACGATCTCGGGGCGGGTCTGCCGGATCACCCGCACGATCTGCCCGAGGGTGTCGTCGTGTCCCCAGATCCGCTCGGAGAGCGGCGCGGACGCGGTGTACCAGAAGTCGACCCGGTCCAGGTTGTACAGGTTCTCCACCCCGGCGCGGCCGATCGCGGTGCGCTCCTCGCGCTCCCGGATGATGCCCAGCGGTGGGCCTTCCTCGAGGCCGACGGCGTTGCCGCCGCCCTCGCCGCGGGTGATGGTGACGACGCCAGCCGTGGTGCCGTACTTCTCCTTCCACTGGCCGAGGGTGGCCAGGCTGCCGGCCTCGTCGTCGGGGTGGGCGCTGACGAAGAGCACGTCCAGGTCGACGGCGTCGGTGGGCCGGGCGTTGGTGCGGTCGCCGGGGGCGGCGAGGGCGGCGGTGGCCCCGGAGAGGGCCAGGGCGAGCGCCGTGGGTAGCAGGAACGCCTTGAGACGCATGCAGATCCTTCCGCGTATCGCGAGGTCCGCGCAGCGACCATCGCCGTCGTACGCCTGGCGGCGTCGGCGTGGGTTGCGATCGGACGGCGGGTGGTGGGCGCGGGACGGTGGGCGCCGACGGGCGCCACGTCACCGGGTATGCAGCGGTACGGGTGTCCGTACACACTGGAAGGCCTTCGCCCGGTGACGCTAGGGACCGGCGTGGCGGCCCGTCAATGCTTTGCAAGGTCTTTCTTTCTTTGCGAAAGAAACAAACTCGGTGGCGGTGGACGCGCTTCCCTCCCGGGCCTGCTCGTGTGCGGTCCACCGGACAACGGTCGCACCGAGGACGTTTCCGCTGCTCTTCGCCTAGATGTCAGCCGGTCGAGACGCATTCGTTACTTGACTTGATAGTTCGTTCGCCGTAGGAAGGAAGTGTGACTGACGTGGTGACGCCACCGACGAGCCCGGTGAGCCGGGAGCGGTCGAAGGAGATCAAGCGGCTCTCCGTGATCTCCGCCGCCCGCCAGGTGCGGGTGCTCTCCCGTGCCGAGCTGACCGAGCTCACCGGGCTGAGTCCCGCCACGCTCACGCCGCTCGTGCGCGACCTGATCGCCGAGGGCTACCTCATCGAGCGTGGTCCCGGGGCGTCCCGGGCCGGCCGCCCCCGGGCGATGCTGGAGTTCAACCCGCGCGCCGAGCTGGTCGCGGCCGTCTCGCTGGAACCCTCCCGGATCACCTGCGAGATCGCCGACAGCGACGGGGCGGTGGTCGCCCACCGCACGGTCCGACTCACCGGCGACATCGTCGACCTCATCTGCCGCTCGGTGCCCGAGCTGGCCGGGGACGGCCTGCCGGCGCTGCGCGGCGTGGCCATCGCCGCGCCCGGCGTCTCCTCCGGCGGGGCCGTCCGGCTCGCCCCCTCGGTCGGCCTGGTCGAGGGGTGGCCGATAGGGGAGTCGGTCCAGCGCCGGCTCGGCGTGCCGGTCGTGCTGGACAACGACGTCAACCTGATGGCGGCCGGCGAGCACGCCGCCGGAGCCGGCACCGACGTGGCCGACCTGCTCCTGCTGCACGTCGCCGACGGCATCGGCGCCGGTCTGGTGCTGGACGGCCAGGTGCGCCGGGGCGCCGGCGGGGCCGCCGGCGAGGTCGGCTTCCTGCCGCTCGACCCGGCCGACCGCAGGCACGACGGGATCGGTCCGTTCGAGGCGCGCTGGTCGGAGAACGCGATCGCCGAGCGGGTGGTCGCCCTGGCCCCCGGCCGGCGGCCCGAGTCACCGGTCCGCGCGCTGGTCGAGCTGGCCGGCACGGACGAGCGGGCCGCGGCCTACCTGGACGAGGTGCTGCACGCCTGGTCCCGGCTGATCGTCTCCTGCGTCTGCGTGATCGACCCCGGCCGGGTGCTGCTCAGCGGCGCCGCCGCCGAGCTCGACGATGCCGCCGTCGACCGGCTCCAGGCGCTGGTGGCCGCCGCCGCGCCGAGCGCCACCGAGGTCCGCCGGGCGGTCCTCGGCGACCGGGCCGTGCTGTACGGCGCGGTCAGCTACGCCCTCTCCGCCGCCGCCGCGGGTCTGCCGACCCTGCTGCCGGCGCCCTGACCTTCCTTCCCGAACAGCGCAGTTCCCCCCACACCCCTCGGAGGTACCACCCCATGAGACGTCGACTCTTCCTCGCCGGAGCGCTCGCCACCGTCCTCGCCGCGGGCACCGCCTGCGGCGGCGGCTCGGACGACGCCGCCGCCGGCGGCACCGAGAAGCTGACGATCTACACGGCCCGCGACAAGAAGGTCTCCACCTTCGTCGTCGACAAGTTCACCGCGAAGTACCCCGAGTACAAGGGCAAGGTCGAGGTCCTCAATCTCGGCGCCCAGGAGATCCTGGAGCGGGTCCGGGCCGAGAAGGCCAACCCGCAGGCCGACGTCTGGTGGGGCGGCACCCAGCAGGGGCTGGCCGCCGGTGCCTCGGAGGGCCTGCTCACCTCCTGGCAGCCGGCGTTCGCCGCCAAGATGGAGGCCAAGTACAAGGACCCCGAGGGTCGCTGGTTCGGCGAGATCCTGCTGCCCGAGGTCATCATGTACAACAACAAGGCGCTCACCCCGGAGCAGGCCCCGAAGGACTGGGACGACCTGCTCAAGCCGGAGTGGAAAGACAAGATCATCATCCGGGACGTGGCGGCCTCCGGCACCATGCGGTCGATCTACGCCTCGATGATCCAGCGGCAGTCGCCGGACGGCAGCAACCCGCAGCCCGGCTACGACTGGCTGAAGAAGCTCGACGCCAACACCGGCGCGTACGCGGCCAACCCGGCCGACCTCTACCTGAAGATGTCCCGCCAGCAGGGTGTGCTGAGCGCCTGGAACCTCCAGGACATCCTGCTCCAGGCCAACCAGTCCAACATGCCCTTCGGGTACGTGGTGCCGGCCTCGGGCGCCCCGGTGCTGGTCGACGGCCTGGCGGCGGTCAAGGGCGGCAACAGCACCGGCGCGCAGAAGTTCGTCGAGTTCCTCTTCGACGACACGCTCCGCGCCGACCTGGCCAAGGACTACTACCAGATCCCGGCCGTGGACATCGCCCAGAAGCCGGAGTGGCTGGCCCAGCTCAACCTCACCCCGATGAACGTCGACTGGGACGTGATCGGCAAGAACGAGACCGAGTGGATCAACCACTGGAACAGCCAGATCAAGAACAAGGGCTGACCGGGGCGGCGCCGGGCGGGTTCCCACGCCCGGCGCCGCATCTTCGTACGTACCGCCAGACCGGGTCTGGCCCGCCACCCACCACCGGCCAGACCCGGTACCGGACGCAAGGAGAGACATCATGATCGATGTCACGCTGGAGTCGGTGAGCAAGCGCTTCGCGCGCGCCGGCGACACCGCGGCCGTCGACGACGTCGACCTCACCATCGCCGCCGGGGAGTTCTTCACCCTGCTCGGCCCGAGCGGCTGCGGCAAGACCACCACCCTGCGGATGGTGGCCGGGTTCTACTTCCCCACCTCGGGGCGGATCCGGTTCGGTCAGGAGGACGTCACCAACCGGCCGCCGAACAAGCGCGACACCGGCATGGTGTTCCAGAACTACGCGCTCTTCCCGCACATGAGCGTCGCGCAGAACGTCGCGTACGGCCTGAAGATCCGCAAGGTCGGCCGGGCCGACTCCAAACGGCGGGTCGAGGAGGCGCTCGGCCAGGTCCACCTCGCCGGCTACGGCGACCGCCGCATCGACCAGCTCTCCGGCGGCCAGCAGCAGCGCGTCGCGCTGGCCCGGGCGCTGGTCATCCGGCCGCGTACGCTGCTGCTCGACGAGCCGCTGTCCAACCTCGACGCCAAATTGCGCGAGGAGACCCGGGTGGAGATCCGCCGGATCCAGCGCGAGGCCGGCACCACCTCCCTCTACGTCACCCACGACCAGGCCGAGGCGATGGCGATGTCCGACCGGATCGCCGTCATGCAGTCCGGCCGGGTGCAGCAGATCGGCGCCCCGCAGGAGATCTACCACCGGCCGGCGACCGCCTTCGTGGCCCGGTTCATCGGCCGCAGCAACGTGCTCAGCCTGCCCGTGGTGTCGGCCGGCCCGCAGACCGTCACCGTGGCGCTGCCCGGCGGCGAGCAGGTCGGCGTAGCCGCCCCCACCGACCACGGCCTGCACGAGGGCGCGACCGCGCTGGTCTCCGTCCGCCCCGAGCACATCGGCCTCACCTCGGCCACCGAGGCCGGCGTGCTCACCGGCCGGGTGACCGAGCTGGAGTTCACCGGCATGGCCACCAACCTCGTGGTCGACGTCGCCGGCGAGCCGGTGCAGGTCGCGGCGATCGACGTGCCGGCCGGCGTGGCGGTCGGTGACCGGGTCGGGCTGCGGCTGTCCCGGGAGCGGATGTGGGTGGTGCGGCCGTGAGCACCATCCCCGCCACCCCCAGCGCGGCCACCCCCGGCGCGGCCACCGTCCCGCCGGTCACCGAAGACCCGAAGCCGTCCCGCGCGCGCCGGTCCCGCACCGCCCTCAGCGCCAACTCGCCCTGGTTCCCGTACGTGCTGGTGCTGCCGCTGGCGCTGATCCTCTTCGGGTACGTCGTGCAGCCGATGTTCGCCACCTTCGCCGAGAGCGTCGGGGTGGACGGGCTGGAGAACTACGGCACCTTTCTCACCGGCGACGGCGTAGCCCGCTCCTCGCTGGTCACCTCGCTGATCATCTCGGCGGCCAGCGTGCTGCTCTGCGGGATCGTCGGCGTGGCGATGGCATTCCTGCTCAAGCGCTTCTCGTTCCCCGGCCGCAAGCTGATCGAGGCGATCATCCTGGTGCCGGCGGCGCTGCCGCCGCTGATCGGCGCGATCTCGTTCCAGCTGCTCTACAGCGAGACGGGCATCCTGCCGCGCGGGCTCCAGCAGCTCTTCGGCACCGCCGAGCCGGTGCTGCCGTTCAGCGGCATCGCCGGGGTCCTGGTGGTGCACACCTTCACCATGTACCCGTTTTTCTACCTGGCCGCCTCGGCCGCGCTGGTCGGTATGGACCCCTCGGTCGAGGAGGCCGCGTACAACCTCGGCGCCGGCCGGGTCCGGGTCTGGCGCACCGTGCTGCTGCCGATGCTCACCCCGGCGCTGGTCTCCGGCTCGCTGCTGGTCTTCATGACGTCGCTGGCCTCGTACACCGCCCCGCTGCTGTTCGGCGTGGACCAGACGATGACCATGCAGATCTACATCAACCGCACCAACGGCGACCTGCCGATGGCCTCCACCTACGCCTCGGTGCTCGGCGTGGTCTCGGTGCTCTTCCTGCTCGGCATGCGCTGGTACGAGGGGCGGCGCAGCTACCGCTCCCAGTCCAAGGGCATCGCCGCGCACCGCCGCGAGATCACCAACCCGTTCGGCAAGTGGCTCGCCCTGCTCGCCTCGCTGCTGGCCACCGCCGTGCTGCTCGCCCCGGTGGCGACCATCGCCCTGGTCGCGTTCTCGGAGGACGGCTCCTGGACCACCGAGGTGATCCCGGCCGCCTACACCATGCAGAACTTCGTCACGATCTTCTCCGACCCGAACGCCTTTCAGCCGATCCTCAACTCGCTGCAGATGAGCCTGATCGCCACCGTCGGCTGCGTCGTGGTCGGCGTGCTGATCGCGTACGCGGTGCGCCGGCTGAACTTCCGCGGCCGGGGCCTGCTCGACGTGGCGGTCATGCTGGCCTGGGCGCTGCCCGGCACGGTGGTGGCGATCAACCTGATCTCGGCGTTCAGCACCGGCAACGCGTTCAGCTTCGGGCAGGTGCTGATCGGTACCTTCTGGATCATGCCGCTGGCGTACTTCGTGCGGTTCCTGCCGCTGGTCTTCCGGTCCAGCTCGGCCGCCCTGGCCCAGCTCGACCCGTCGCTGGAGGAGGCCGCCCGCAACCTCGGCGCGTCCTGGTGGCGGGCGTTCGGCACGGTCACCCTGCGGTTGATGCTGCCGGGCGTGGTGGCCGGCGCGCTGCTCGCCTTCGTGCACGGCGTCGGCGAGTTCGTCGCCTCGGTGCTCATCTACACCTCGTCGACCGCGCCGATCTCCGTCGAGATCAACAACCGGATGTATTCGTTCGAGGTCGGCACCGCCGCCGCGTATGGCATGCTCCAGGTCGTCCTGATCTTCGTGGTGATGGTGGTCTCCGGCCGGCTGCAGAGCGGCCGCAAGGCCAGCCGGGAGGCGGCGCAGTGGACGGCCTGACCTGGCCGGCGGGCGGCGGGCTGCTCCCCGCCGCCCGGATCCCCGGCGCTGAGCTGGCCGCGGTGGCGCGGGCGGCGGACTTCGCCGTGCTGCCGGTCGGCGCGGTCGAGTGGCACGGGCCCCACCTGCCACTCGGCACCGACCTGATCCTCGCCGAGGGCTTCGCCGCCGAGAGCGCCCTCGACGGCCCCGGGCCGCGCGGGGTGCTCTTCCCCGCCGTCCCGTACGCGGCCTGCCCGGGGCAGACCCGCCCCTGGCCGGGCACGGTGGCGATCCGGCCGGAGATCGCGGTCGGCTACCTGGCCGACGTCATCGAGGGGATCGTCGCCGCCGGCTTCGGTCGGCTGCTGATCGTCAACGGCCACGACGCCAACATGTCCACCGTCCGGGCCGCGATGGAGTGGGTCTCCGGACGGCGTACCGCCAGCCTGCTGCTGGTGAACTGGTTCCAGCTGGTCACCCCGGCGGAGACCGGCGAGATCTACGGCGAGCTGCCGTCGCGGGGGCACGGCGGGGCGTACGAGACCTCCGGCGTGCTCGGCTTCGACCCCGGCGCGGTACGCCTCGACGCCGCCGGCGACCTGCCGCCGAAGCCGAAGCTACCGGTCGGCCACCCGTACGTGCTGGTCGAGTCCCGCCCCGACCCCTGGCAGGGCTGGTCCGGGCACGTCTCGCTGGCCACCGAGGAGGCCGGCCGGCGGGTCCGCGACCTGGCCGCCGCCCGGCTGCGCGAGATCGTCGTCGCCTGGGTCGCCGCCGAGCCCCCGGCCCCGCCCACCGCCGACCCGCTGCCGACCGGGGGAGTCTCATGACCGTGAACCGGGCCCTCGACATCGTCGACTTCCACCTGCACTTCCGGATCGGCGCCGACGAGACGATCCACGCCTGCGAGCACGCCGCCGGCATGCACCCGGGCGGAGAGCACGAGCGGGCGGTCCGCGCCGCCGGCTCCGCGCCGTACGCCCGGCAGTGGCGGCAGGCCTGGGGCTTCCCCGACCCGGAGCCCCCGGCGGAGCGCTGGCAGGACGAGGCCGACCGCTGGGCCGAGGAACTGCGGGCGGTGCACGTCCGCCGCGCCGTCTTCGTCACCGGAGGAGGCAACGACACCGTCGCCGACGTGGTCGACCGCCACCCCGACCTGCTGCTCGGCTTCGCCCACCACGACCCGTACGCCGACGGCGCCGCCGCCGAGCTGGAACGCGCCGTGACCGAGCGCGGCCTGCGCGGGCTGAAGCTCTTCGCCCCGCTGCTGCGCGGCCCGCTGGACGACGAGGCCCTGGACCCGCTCTGGGCCACCGCGCAGCGCCTCGGCGTGCCGGTGCTGGTCCATATCGGCCACTACGGCAGCGCCGGCGGCCTGTCCTTCGGCCGGTATGGCGGCCCGGACGAGCTGGCCCGGATGGCCCGCCGCTTCCCGGAGCTGAACGTGGTGGTGCCGCACTTCGGCGTCCAGCACGTGCAGGAGCTCTTCTTCGCCGCCTGGGGCTGCCCCAACATCCACGTCGACACCTCCGGCTCCAACCAGTGGGTGCGCTGGATGCCGTACAAGCTGACGCTGGAGGACCTCTTCCGTCGCTGTTACGAGACGATCGGCCCGCACCGGATCGTCTACGGCAGCGACTCGTCCTGGTTCCCGCGCGGCTACGTCACCCGCTACCTCGACGACCAGCTCCGGGTCTGCCGCGAGCTGGGAATGCCCGACGACCACCTGCGCGCGATCTTCGCCGGCAACGCCGAACGGCTGCTCGGCCTGACCGACTGACCGGCCGAACCCCGGGGAGCGCGACCACGCCCGCCCCGGACAGGAAGGAACAAGGAACCGCCATGAGCACACCCGCGCTGACCACCTACCAGCGGCACCACCTGGCGCCCACCTACGACCACCACGTCGGCCACCTCTACCCGGCGATGGTGCGGGCCAGCCAGGCGCACGTGGTGATGCTGACCGAGCAGGGGCTGATCCCCGCCGAGCGGGGTGCCCGACTGCTGCGCGGGCTCGCCGAGCTGCGCGCCGACACCGCGCCGGCGCCGGCGTACGACGGCAGCTTCGAGGACACCTACTACCTGGTGGAGAAGCGGCTCGCCGAGGCGTGCGGCATCCCCACCTCCGAGCTCGACGTGCAGATGGCGCGCAGCCGCAACGACCTGGACGCCGGGGTGTTCCGGATGCTGCTGCGCGACCAGCTCCTCGGCGTGCTCGACCGGGTGCTGACCACCGGCCGGACGGCGCTGGCGAAGGCCGACCGGTACGCCGACGTGGTGATCACCGGCTATACCCACCGCCGGCCGGCCCAGCCCACCACGATCGGGCACGCCCTCGCCGGGTACGCCGAGGCCCTCGCGGGGGAGGCCGTCGCGTACGCCGACCTGATCGACCAGCTGAACGTCTCCCCGCTGGGCTCCTGCGCCTTCGCCGGCACCGACCTGGACATCGCCCCGGCCCGGGTGGCCGAGCTGCTCGGCTTCGCCGGGCTGGTCACCAACTCGTACGAGGCGGTCGCCGGCGCCGACCACCTGGTGCGGGTGGGCACGCTCAACGCCCAGGCGCTGGCCACCGGCGCCCGGCTGGCCCGGACCCTGATGGACTGGTTGAGCTGGAACTGGGTGGCCACCCCCGGCGACTTCACCCAGGGCAGCAGCATCATGCCGCAGAAGCGCAACCCGGTGGTGCTGGAGCACCTGGTGTCGTACGCCGGCGCGGCCGCCGCCGACGCCGCCTCGGTGCTGAACAACGTGGGTGCCGCCTGGTGGGAGGACTCCAACAACGCCACCACCGACGTGCAGGTCCGGCTCTGGGAGAGCAACGACCGGGCCCAGCGGTTCTTCGCCCTGGTCGGCGGCTTCCTCGCCGAGCTGGAGCCGCTGTCGCCGCCGACCCGGGAGGAGATCGTCGCCTCCGGCGCCACCACCACCGCGGCCGCCGACGCGCTGACCCGGCACGGCGTGCCGTTCCGGGCCGCCCACTCGGTGGTCGGCCGGCTGGTCCGCGCCGGCGGCCCGGACACCTGGACCCCCGAAGGGGTTCGTCAGGCCGCCGAGGGGCTCACCGGCCCGCTCGACGACGCCGCCGTGGCCGACCTGATCGCCGCGGCCGTCCGCCCCGACCTGGTGCTCGACCGGGCCCAGGTGGACGGCCCGGGCGCGGCCGCCGTCCGCGCCCAGGTGAGCGTGCTGACCGGCGCCTTCGACGCCGTCGTCGACCGGCTGGCCGGGGTACGCGACCGGCTCGGCCGCGCCGACGAGGCGCTCGACGCGGTCGCCGCCAAGGTTGCCGACCAGTGAGCGTGCGGCTGGCTGGTCGGTCCGTGACGGACACCCGTACCGGTGGGCTGCTGCTCGGCATCGACTTCGGCGGCACCAAGATGGCGGTCGGGGTGGCCGACGCCGACGGCCGGTTGCTGGCCCACCAGCGCGTCCCCACGTACGCGGACCGGGGTGCCCCGCAGGCGCTGGAGCGGGCGTTGGGCCTGGCCGCGAAGCTGGTCGCCGGGGTCGGCGGGCCGGTCGCGGCGGCCGGGGTGGCCTCGCCCGGCGTGATCCGTCCGGACGGCATCGACCTGGCCCCGAACGTGCCCGGCTGGGAGCGGCTGCGGCTGGCCGACGCGGTCCGCGACGGGCTCGGCGTGGCCCGGGTGGCGGTGGACAACGACCTGAACGCGGCCGCCCTGGCCGAGCTGCGGCTGGGCGCACTGCGCGACGCCGACCCCGGTCTGGTCCTCGGGCTCGGCACCGGCGTCGCGGCGGCCGTCACGGTCGGCGGCGCGGTGCTGCCGGGCCATCGCGGTGCGGCCGGCGAGATCGGGTACGCGGTGGCCGGCGGCCCCTGGCCCGGCACCATGCTGGAGCTGGACTTCTCCGGCCGGGCGCTGGACCGGCTCGCCGACGAGCTCGGGGTGGCCGGTGCCGCCGCCGGCCTGGCCGCCGCGGCGGAGCAGCCCGGCGCGGCCCGGGACGCGCTGACCGCCCGGGTCGACGAGCTGGCCCGCCACCTGGTCACCTGCTGCCTGCTGCTCGACCCGCAGCGGGTGGTGCTGGTCGGCGGGGTGGCCGGCAGCGACCTGATCCGGGGGCTGCTCGTCGACCGGCTCGCCGAGGTGCTGCCCCACCGGCCCGACGTGGTGCTGTCCCGGTTCGCCGACGACGCGGCGCTGCTCGGCGCGGTCACCCTGGCCCGCGAGGCGGTCCCCGCACCCCGCTGATCCGGCGTGTCGGTCTGCCCCGGGGCGGACCGACACGCACACCGGTCACTCCGGCAGGTTGGTGCTCGACTTGGCCAGCTGGTAAGCCGGGAACATCGCCGTGAACTCCTCGTCGTCCGCCCCACCGAGAGTGATCAGGATCTTGCCGTAGAGGCTGGACACCAGGATCGCCCGCTTCCGTCCGTCGTCACTGGTCCAGGTCGCCTCGAACGAGTCCAGCGGGCCGGCCTTGGTCCGCCGGTACTGCCGCTGCTCCGCCGTGCCGTAGTCGTCGATGAACTTGTCGAGCGTGATCTGCGGCGTCCGGGGCGTCGCTCCCTCGATCCGCCAGACCCGCAGGAAGCCGATGTGCCCGGCCGGCTTCGCGTCGATCTCGCAGAGCAGCACGGCCGGTCCGATGTGGAAGTCCGTGCCGGAGGTCACCGCTTCGACCTTCCACTTCGTCGGCACCGAGAAGGTGATCGGCAGTGGGCAGGTGGTGCTCTCCGGGCCGACCGTCGTGCCGGCGGCGGCCGGGGCGACCTCGTCGTACCAGGGTGGACCGGCCGCGACCGGCGAGGCGGTCGGACTCGCCGACGGCGACGGCGTCGCGGCGGATTCCTTCCCGTCCTCGGTGCAACCGGTCACCACGGTCAGGGTGAGCGCGGCCAGCACGGCCACTCGTCGGATCATGTGTCACGTCCCCCGTCAGATCTCGCGCCGTCGACGCGACGGCCGGCAGATGCTACCGGGTGGTCGAGGCGTTCGAACGGTCCGACCGGCAGAACCCGGCCAACCGCGCGGACAGCGGTAGCCCGCTGTACCGGGTTTGATTTCAGACCGAGTCTAGTTATTGTGGTCGCATGACGGGTCTTCGCGAGCGCCGGAAGGAACAGACGCGGCAGCGGATCATCGCGGTGGCGACGAGGCTGTTCACCGAACGCGGGTTCGACGCGGTGACGGTCAACGAGATCGCCGAGGCTGCCGAGGTGGCCAAGGCCACCCTCTTCGCGTACTTCCCCAGCAAGGAGTCGCTCGCGCTGCAGGGCGTGGGCGAGGACGACCTCGCCGGTGTGGTCCTCCGGCGCGCGCCGGGGCAGTCTCCGCTGCAGGCCCTGCGGGCCCACTTCCGGGCGCTCGCCGACGGACAACTGGCCACGCTGGACCGCGACGAACTGGTCGCCCGGATGCGCGTGATCTTCGACAGTCCGGCCCTCAGCGGAGCCGCGAACGCCCTGCTCTACCAACAGCGCCGGGCGTTGGCAGAGGCACTGACCGAGGAGTACGGCGAGCCCGTGGCGGCGCTGATGGCGGCGCAGATCGCCGCGACGCTGCTCACCCTCCAGGAGTCCTTCTTCCACCACCTAGCCGGTGACGCGGCGCCGGAGGAAGCTGCCCGGGTGCTGGCCGGGGAGACCGAACTCGCCTTCGACCTGCTGGAGAACGGGCACCAGCATCGGCTCCACCACCGGAAAGGACAGTGACGTGCGCGCACGGGGCATCAACTACGACACGGGTTTCCTCCCCGGAGACCACCTGTCCCGGAAGACCTTCACCCCCGAGATCGTCCGGCGCGACATGGCGGTGATCTCCGACGAGCTGCACTGCGACGCCGTACGCGTCTCCGGCCGCGACCCCGAACGGTTGAGCATCGCCGCCCGGTACGCCGCAGCCGCCGGCCTCGAGGTCTGGTTCGCTCCCTTCCCCGTCGATCTTCCCGCCGACCGGCTGCTCCCCTTCTTCGCCGACTGCGCCCAGCGGGCCGAGGTGCTGCGGCGGGACGGCGTTGAGGTGGTGTTCGTCGCCGGCTGTGAGATCAGCGCCTTCTGCGGCGGCTTCATCCCGGGCGACACCTACGGTGACCGCCTCCGGGCCATGGCCACCGCCGACCTGGAGTGGTGGACCTCCCTCGGCCCGGTACAGCAGCGCCTCAACGACTTCCTCGCCGAGGCCGCGGCAACGGTCCGCGCCCACTTCGGCGGGCTGGTCACGTACGCCGCGGCCCCCTGGGAGTCCGTCGACTGGCGGCCGTTCGACATCGTCGGCGTCGACGCCTACCGGGCCGCCTACAACGCCGACACCTTCCGGTCCGAGGTGCGGGGCCACTTCGCCCACGGCAAGCCGGTCGTGGTGACCGAGTACGGAACCTGCGCGTACCGGGGCGCGGGTGAGCGCGGCGGGATGGCCTGGCAGGTGCCGGACGGCGCGGTGCCGGACGAGGACGAGCAGGTCCGCTACCTCGCCGAGATGCTGGACATCTTCGAGGATGAGGGGGTGGACACGGCTCTCTGGTTCACCTTCGCCGGCTACGGCCATGCCGGGGAGCGGGATGTCGGCTCCTACGGCGTGGTCCGAGTGCTCGACGAGTCCCACTGGGAGCCGAAGCAGGTGTTCCACGCGATGGCGGCCCGGTACCGACGTCGCTGACGCGCCACCGACGACACCCTTCCGGCACCGATGATCCACTCACAGCGCCGACGGGGTGTGTCCCGGTGACCCAGGTGCCGCCACGTCGGCCTCGCGGAGGTGCTGCCGCACCGGCCCGACGTGGTGCAGGTGTCGGCGCTGACCGGGGTGCAGAAAAGCGCAGTGGAACCGGGTGGTTGGGTGCAGTGCGCAGAGCCGGACGGGCCGACATCGTCGAGGCGTGATTGAAGAGCGAACGACGACGCCGTCGCTGGCGTACGCGAAATCCCGACCCGACGCGGCGGCGCGGCCCCGGATGCTGCTGGTGGTTCTCTGGTTCTACCTGGTGACCTGCGTGGCCGCGCTGCTGTTCGGGCTGGTGCAGCCCACCCTGCGGATCAGTCCGGTGATCATCCAGCTCACCCAGTTCGGCCCCACCGTCGGTGTACTGGCGGTGTTGCTGGCCTGGCGACGGTTGCGCCCTCCGCTGGCCACCACATTCGGCCTGTCCCGCCACGTCCTGGTCCGGCTGGCCGTGGTCGTCGTACTGGCCGTGGTGATCTTCGCTATGTTCGTGGGCATCACCGAGCTGGCCGGTGTCGCGCGGCACGCCACCCGCCCGGGTCAGCTGCCGTACCCGTTCTGGCTGATCCTGGCGGCGCAACTGGTCGGCGCCTGCGCCGAGGAGTTCGGCTGGCGGTGCTTCCTCCAGCCGTACCTGCGGACCCGCTTCGGGGTGGTCACCTCGGGCACCGTCGTCGGGTTGCTCTGGGGGGTGTGGCACGTCCAGGTCTTCAGCCGGGGGCCGGTCTTCACCACCGCCTTCCTGGCCATGACGGTCGCGCTGTCGATCATGCTTGCCGTGCTGCTGGACCGGTCGCGCCCCGGCGCTTTGGTTATCGCCGGCGGCTTCCATATGCTCGTCAACATCGGCATGCTGATCCTGACCGGCGACGCCGACGGCGACGCCGTCCGGTTGTCCCTCGCCGCGGCGTGCGTGCTCACCGCCTCCGGCGTGCTCCTCGTCGCCGCCCGGCGCGGCATCGCGCTCACCAGCGCCGTGAGAGGAGACCGGGCGTGAACGACATCCTCGCCCCCGCCCGCACCGGCTGGCCGGCCCGGCTCGCCGCCCCCGGACGCGGCGTCCTGCTCGTCGGTCTGGCACTGGCCGAGAGCGTCCTGGCCTGCGTGGTCGCGGCCTCGGCCATGCTGATCCCGCTCGGCATCGGGCTGTACCTCTTCCCGCCCTCGATGGCCGGGCTCACCGGCCTGGCCGAACGCGCCCGCCGGTACGCCGGACAGTGGTCCGGGGTGGCGGTGAGCCCTGGGCGGACGCGGCCAGCCGTACCCGCCGGGCTGCTGGGGCGGGCCCGCTGGTGCTGGCGGACTCTCACCGACCGCGAGTTCTGGTACGAGTACCGTTGGTCACTGGCCGACCCGATCGTCGGGGCGCTCATCGCCGGTACCCCGTTCTCGCTCGTCGTCTACGGCATCTTCGGCGCGCTGGTGCAGCCGTTCGTCTGGCGGCCCATCGACCAGGCCGGCGGTAGCAACTGGTACACGATGGTCCACGTCAACACCGGGCCGCGGGCGCTGCTGGCGGTGCCGATCGGGGTGGCGGTCACCGTGCTCGGGTTCTACTGCGGGCCGTGGCTGCTGCGCGTGCACGCCCGGCTGACCCGGGCGTTGCTGTCCCCCGACCGTACCGAGGAGCTGACCCGCCGGGTCGAGCAACTGGTCGACACCCGCGCCGCAGCCGTGGACAGCTCCGCCGCCGAACTGCGCCGTATCGAGCGGGACCTGCACGACGGCGCGCAGGCCCGGCTGGTGGCCATGGGCATGAGCCTGAGCAACGCGGAACGGCTGATCGAACGCGACCCCGAGACGGCGCGGGCCCTGGTCGCGGAGGTACGCCAGAGCTCGTCCAAGGCGTTGCAGGAACTCCGCGACCTCGTCCGGGGCATCCACCCGCCGGTGCTCGCCGACCGTGGCCTTCCCGACGCGGTGCGGGCGCTCGCCCTCGACGGTCCCCTGGACGTCGAGATCGACGCCCGACTGGCACACCGGCTACCGGCACCGCTGGAGTCGGCGGCCTACTTCGCCGTGAGCGAGCTGCTGGCCAACACGGCCAAACACTCGGAAGCCGACCGGGCCGCTGTCGACATCGCACTGCGCAACGGGCTGCTGTACATCCGGGTACGCGACGACGGGTGCGGCGGCGCGGACCTGTCCCGAGGGACCGGGCTGCGTGGGGTGGAACGCCGGCTGGCGGCCTTCGACGGGACGCTCCGGGTGGACAGCCCGGCCGGGGGCCCGACCGTGATCGAGTTGGCGATCCCATGCGGGTCGTGATCGCGGAGGATCTGTTCCTGCTGCGGGACGGGCTGGTCCGGCTACTGCGCGAGCACGGGTTCGAGGTCGACGCGGTGGACAACGGCCCCGCACTCCTTGACCTGCTGCTCAACAATCCGCCCACCGTGGCGGTCGTCGACGTCCGGCTGCCGCCCTCGTTCACCGACGACGGATTGCGAGCGGCACTCGCGGCCCGCCGCTGCCACCCCGGCCTGCCGATCCTGCTCCTGTCGCAGTACGTCGAGCAGCTGTACGCCCGCGAGCTGCTCGCCGACGGCGCTGGCGCGATCGGTTACCTGCTCAAGGACCGGGTCTCCGACGCCGAGCAGTTCCTCGACGCGGTCCGGCGGGTGGCCGGTGGCGGCACGGTTCTCGATCCTGAGGTCATCACTCGTCTGCTGCGCCGCAACGACGCCAGGGGAACCGTCAGCGCGTTGACCGAACGGGAGCGCGACGTGCTCCTGTTGATGGCCGAGGGCCGCTCGAACGCCGCGATCGCCGCTCAGCTTAATGTCAGCGACAGCGCGGTCACCAAGCACATCGCGAGCATCTTCAACAAGCTCGACCTGGCGCCGTCCACCGACGACAATCGCCGGGTGCTCGCCGTGCTGGCGTACCTCAACCGGTGAGCGGGCGGACGGCTCGGTGGTGATCACCCACCACGGGCGCCCGGCCGGCACGCTGCGCGGCGACCGCGCGGCGCAGTTCCTGGCCGAGGTGGGCGACGACCCGCAGCTGGTGATGGCCCGGTGGACGGGCAACTACCGCCGAGGCAACGAGCGGACCGCCCGGCAGCACCCCCGCAACCGGGGTTGAGACGCGGTCAGGGCCCGCGCCGGGAAAGGCGCGGACCCTGACGGTACGACCGGTGCTACAGCGGGATGTTGCCGTGCGCGCCCCGGGCGGCCGGCGCCGTGGCGAGCGCCTCGGCGATCCGGCGCCGGGTCTCCTCCGGCTTGATCACGTCGTCCACCACGCCGATCTCCAGCGCCCGGTTCACCCCGCCGGCGACCCGGGTCTGCTCCTCGATCAGCTGCGCGCGCAGCGCCTCGCGCTCCTCCGCCGGGGCGGCGGCGAGCTTCTTGCGGTGCAGGATGTTGACCGCCGCGCTGGCGCCCATCACCGCGACCTCCGCGTTCGGCCAGGCGAAGACCGCGGTCGCGCCGAGCGAGCGGGAGTTCATCGCGATGTACGCCCCGCCGTACGCCTTGCGGGTCACCAGCGTCACCCGCGGCACCACCGCCTCGGCGAAGGCGTGCAGCAGCTTCGCCCCGCGCCGGACCACGCCGTCCCATTCCTGGCCCAGGCCGGGCAGGTAGCCGGGCACGTCGACCAGCACGATCAGCGGCACCCCGAGCGAGTCGCACATCCGCACGAAGCGGGCGGCCTTCTCGGCGCTGGACGCGTCGAGGCAGCCACCCAGCCGCAGCGGGTTGTTGGCGATCACGCCGACTGTCCGGCCGGCGAACCGGCCGAGGGTGGTGACGACGTTCGGCGCCCACTTGGCGTGCAGCTCCACGCCGGGCACGTCCAGCAGCGCCTTGACCACCGGCTTCACGTCGTACGCCCGGTTGGTCTCGGCCGGCATCTTCGCGGCCAGGTCGTGCCCGTCCTCGACGCCGGTCGCCACGTCGTCGGGGGAGAGCCGGCCCTGGCGGCCGAGCAGCGCGGCGAGCTTGCGCGACTCGGTCATCGCCGACTCGTCGTCGGCGCAGGTCACGTGCACCACACCGGAGCGCCGGCCGTGCGGCTCGGGGCCGCCGAGGCGCTCCATGTCGACCTGCTCGCCGGTGACGCTGCGGACCACCTCGGGCCCGGTGACGAAGATCCGCCCCGCGCCGCTCATCACCACGATGTCGGTCAGCGCCGGCCCGTACGCGGCGCCACCGGCCGCCGGGCCGAGCACCACCGAGATCTGCGGCACCCGGCCGGAGGCCCGCACCATGGCGGCGAAGACCTGCCCGACGGCGTCGAGCGCGACCACGCCCTCGGCCAGCCGGGCCCCGCCGGAGTGCCAGAGGCCGAGCACCGGCACCCGCTCCCGGACGGCCGTGTCGATCGCGTCGACGACCTGCCGGCACCCGTCAGTGCCCATCGCGCCGCCCATCTTCGTGGCGTCGGTGGCGTACGCGATCGCCGGCGTGCCGTCGATCTCGCCCCGCGCCCAGAGCACGCCCGAGGTGTCCCGCGGCGCCAGCAGGCGCAGCGAGCCGGCGTCGAACAGGGCCCGCAGGCGCAGCTCTGGATCCCGATAGTCCACGGTGGATGTGTCCGCACCAACGGCGGTGGTGGTCACGTGAGCCTCCAAGGCTGTGGTCTCAGGCCCGCGTGAAGACGAGAGCCACGTTGTGCCCGCCGAAGCCGAACGAGTTGTTCAGTGCTGCGGGGATGTCCATGTGACGCGCCTTGTTGGCGGCCACCTCCAGGGTGAGGCCGTCGTCCGGGTCGTCGAGGTTGATCGTCGGAGGTACGACACCGTCGCGGATCGCCAGGATCGTGGCGATCGACTCCAGCGCGCCCGCCGCGCCGAGCAGGTGACCGGACATGGACTTGGTGGAGGTCAGCACCGGGTGGTCGCCGAGCGCCTCGCGCAGCGCCTTGATCTCGGCGAGGTCGCCGACCGGGGTCGAGGTGGCGTGCGCGTTGACGTGCACGATGTCGGACTTCGCCACGTCCGCGTCGGCGATCGCCTTGGCGATGGCCCGGATCGCACCCGCCCCCTCCGGGTGCGGCTGGACGATGTCGTAGCCGTCGGAGGTGATGCCCGAGCCGGCCAGCCGCGCGTACACCCGGGCGCCCCGGGCGGCGGCGTGCTCGGCCCGCTCCAGCACCAGGATGCCGGCGCCCTCGCCGAGCACGAACCCGTCCCGGCCCTTGTCCCACGGGCGGGAGGCCCGCTCCGGCTCGTCGTTGCGGGTCGACATGGCCCGCATGGAGCTGAAGCCGGCGATCGGCAGCTGGTGGATGACCGCCTCGGTGCCGCCGGCCACCACCACGTCGGCCCGGCCGGCGCGGATCATGTCCATGCCGAGCGCGATGGCCTCCGCGCCGGTCGCGCAGGCGCTGGCCACCGAGTGGACGCCGGCCCGGGCGCCCAGCTCCAGCCCCACCCAGGCGGCGGGGCCGTTCGGCATCAGCATCGGGATGGTGTGCGGGGAGACCCGGCGCGGGCCGGACGCCTCCAGGATGTCGTCCTGGTCGAGCAGGGTCAGCGCGCCGCCGATGCCGGAGCCGACGCTGACGCCCAGCCGGTCCGGGTCCGGCCCGGAGTCGGCCAGGCCGGCGTCCGCCCAGGCCTGCTGCGCCGCGATGATCGCGATCGCCTCGGAACGGTCGAGCCGGCGCAGCTTGACCCGGTCCAGCAGGCCGGCCGGGTCGACCGCCAGCCGGGCGGCGATCCGGACCGGCAACTGCCCGGCCCACTCCTGGGTGAGCGCACTCACCCCGGAGCGGCCGGCGAGCATGGCGTCCCAGGTCGACGCGACGTCCCCGCCCAGCGGGGTGGTCGCGCCGAGCCCGGTGACGACGACGTCGGTGCGAGCCATGATCAGGACTGCGCCTCGATGAAGCTGACGGCGTCCCCGACGGTCTTGAGGTTCTGCACCTCGTTGTCCGGGATCTTGACGCCGAACTTCTCCTCTGCCGCCACCACGACCTCCACCATGGAGAGCGAGTCGACGTCGAGGTCGTCGGTGAAGGACTTCCCCTCGGCCACGTCGTCCGGGTTCACCCCGGCAACCTCTTCGAGGATCTCGGCGAGGCCGGTGGTGATCTCGTCACGGGTCATTGCGGTTGGTTCCTCTCATCGGGGGTACTCGACGGCCGGCGACGCCGGCCGCCACTCCTCCGCGCTTGCGCGCCGGAGGGGGTCTCAGGGGCAGCGGACGACCTGACCGGCGTAGGTCAGGCCGCCGCCGAAACCGAACAGCAGCACCGGGGCGCCCGAGGGCAGCTCCCGCCGCTCGATCAGCTTGGACAGGGCCAGCGGCACGCTCGCCGCCGAGGTGTTGCCGGACTCGACGATGTCCTTGGCGATGATCGCCTGGGGGATGTTCAGCCGCTTGGCGATGCCGTCGATGATCCGGGCGTTGGCCTGGTGCGGCACGAACGCGGCCAGCTCCGACGGGTCGACCCCGGCCCGCTCGCAGGCCTGCAGGGCCAGCGGGGCCAGCGCGGTGGTGGCCCAGCGGAAGACCGCCTGACCCTCCTGCGCGATGTACGGGCGCCAGCCCTCGATACGTACCGCGTCGCTCTTCTCCGGCGCCGAGCCCCAGACGACCGGGCCGATCCCGGCGGGCTCGCCCTCGGCGGCGGCGGTGACCACCGCGGCCCCGGCGCCGTCGCCGAAGATGATGCAGGTGGAGCGGTCGGTCCAGTCGAGGAACTCGGAGAGCTTCTCGGCGCCGATGACGAGCGCGTTGCGCGCCGCCCCGGCCCGGATCGCGTGGTCCACCGTGGCCAGGGCGTACCCGAAGCCCGAGCAGGCGGTGTTGAGGTCGTACGCGCCCGGGGCGGTGATGCCCAGCTTGGCGGCGACCCGGCAGGCCACGTTCGGGCTGCGGTCGACGGAGGTGCAGGTGGCCACCACGACCAGGTCGATGTCGGCGGCGGTGAGGCCGGAGTTGGCCAGCGCCTTGTCGGCGGCGGCGGTCGCCATGTCGGCCACGGTCTCCCCGTCGGCGATCCGCCGCGTGACGATGCCGACCCGGTCCCGGATCCACTCGTCGTTGGTGTCGACCAACTGGGCGATGTCGTCGTTGGTGACCACGCGGTAGGGCTGGTAGTGCCCCATCGCGAGGATCCGGCTGCCGGTCATGCGATGGCCTTTCTGTCGGCCCCGTCGTGAGCCTGGTGCGGACTGGATTCGGTGGTTCGCTCGCTGTGCTCGCTCATGCGTGGCCACCGATGCGGGCGAGGGGTTGGCCCGGTGCGACCGGGTCGTCGTGGTGGGCGAGCCACTCGGTGAGCAGGCCGCTGCCGTGCGCGGTCACCTCGACCGGCCCCTGCCGGGTCGCGATGTGGCCGATCACCTGGCCGGAGCGAAGGTCGGCGCCCTCGGCGAGCTCCGCCGCCGGCTCGAAGGTGCCGGCGGCGGGGGAGACCACCACCCGGAACTGGACCACCGGCTCGTGGCCGCGCAGCCCGCTGTGCCGGGCGATCAGGTCACGCGCGGCGGGCAGGTCGTCGGGGGTGTTGAGGGTGACGATCTCGGGCCCGCCGGTGGCCTTCATCTCCCGCTTGACCAGGCCGGCTAGGGTGCCGGCCGGGGGCAGCTCGACCACGCCGGTGACGCCGAGGTCGGCCAGGGTGCGCATGCACAGGTCCCAGCGGACCGGCGCGGTGACCTGGCGGACCAGCCGCTGCACCATCTCCCGGCCGTGGTTGACCGCCGAGCCGTCGAGGTTGGACAGCAGGATCCGGGCCGGCTCGGCCGGGGTGATCCCGGCGGCCACGCCGGCCAGCGCGGCCTCGGCCGGGGCCATGTACGGGGTGTGGAACGCGCCGGCGACCTTGAGGCGGGCGATCCGCGCCTTCGCGGGCGGCTCGGCGGCGAGCTTGTCCAGTGCGTCGAGCGCGCCGGCGGCGACGATCTGGCCGGCGCCGTTGCGGTTGGCCGGGTGCAGCCCGTGCGCCTCGATCGCGGCGAGCACCTCGTCCGGGTCGCCGCCGAGCACGGCGGCCATGCCGGTGGGCTCCAGGGCGCAGGCGGCGGCCATCTCCCGGCCGCGTACCCCGGCGAGGGTGATCGCCGCCTCGGCCGGGAGCACCCCGGCGAGCGCGGCGGCGCCGAGCTCGCCGACGCTGTGGCCGGCGGTGACCGCGACGTCGTACATCGGCAGGTGCTCGGCGGCGAGCAGGGCGGCGGCGACCAGCAGCGGCTGCGTGCGGGCGGTGTCCTTGATCTCGTCGGCGTCGGCCTCGGTGCCGAGGTGCACCAGGTCGACCCCGGCGAGCGCGGACCACCAGCGCAGGCGGGCCTCGGTGCCGGGCAGGTCGAGCCAGGGAGTCAGGAAGCCGGGCTTCTGGGAACCCTGGCCGGGAGAGAGTACGGCGAGCACGTCTATGACTCTCCCGGATACCTGTGGGTAGCGCTGTGCCGGCACCGACCAAACCGCACTAGGACCTTTGGAGGAATCCTACAAAAATCAACGGCGGTCATCACCCGTCTGTGAGGTTCGTCGGGCACCTGGGGTCGATGTCTGGGTCGGGACGTTCGTGACGGCCGGGACCACCGGGTCGAGCCGCCCGACAGTCAGCGCCACCTGGAGGGCGAACGCGTCCCGGGGCGACAGCGGCGAGAAGCCGGTCACGTCGGAGATCCGGCGCAGCCGGTAGCGGACGGTGTTCGGGTGCACGAACAGCGACCGGGCGGCGCTCTCCAGCGTCCCGCCTGCGGTGAAGAAGGCGTCCAGCGTCTCCAGCAGCTCGCCGCCGGCGCGGACCAGCGCCGCGTACACGTCGTGCCGCAGCCGCCGGCGGGCCTCGGCGTCGCCGGCCAGGGCCCGCTCCGGCAGCAGCTCCGCCGCCGGCACCGGGCGCGGCGCGGTGGGCCAGGCCGGCGCGGCGCGGAAGCCGGCGAGCGCGGCCCGCGCCGACTCGGTCGCCTCGTCCAGGCTGGGTACGGCCGGCCCGACCACCACCGGCCCCTCGCCGAACGCGGGCAGCAGCTTCTCGGTGGCGGCCACCGGGTCCGCCGCGCCGCCGAGCACGATGACCAGCCGGTCGCCGTGCACGCCGCCGATCACCTCCACCCCGATCCGCCGGGCCTGCCGGTAGACGGTGTGCAGCACAACGGCCACCTCCCCGCCGGGGGAGCGGCCCACCGCCACCGACACCGGCGGCGCGTCGGTCCAGCCCAGCGCCGCCGCCCGGCTGGCCAGCACGTCGGGGGAGTCGCCGCGCAGCAGCGCGTCGACCAGCAGCGCCTGGAGCCGGGCATCCCAGGACCCGCGGGACTCGGCGGCCCGGGCGTACACCCGGGCGGCGGCGAAGGCGATCTCCCGGGAGAACCGCAGCACCGCCTCGCGCAGCTGCTGTTCCTCGCCCGGCGCGGCCAGGTGCGACACCTGCTCCTCGACCACGTCGATGGTCACCTTGATCAGCGCCACCGTCTGCTGAAGGCTGATCGAGCGCGCGAGGGCCTCCGGTGCGGTGGCGAAGACCTCGTCGGAGACCTCCTGGGTGCTGTCCGCGCTGCCGCCGCCCGAGCGCAGCCACTGCACCAGGGACCGGGCCCCGGCCTGCGCCACCAGCATGACCCAGGAGCGCTGGTCGGCCGGAAGTTCCCGGAACCAGGGCAGGGTCTCGTCCATCCGGGCCACGCTGGAGGTGGCCAGCGCCCCCGCCGCCCGCTCGATCCGGCGCAGCGTGGCCGACAGCTCCGTCCCGCCCGGCTCGCTCACCGGTCCAGCCTGACACGTGCTGACCTGGCCCTGGACGCCGGGCCCTCAGCGGGGCGCGGTCAGCCCCGCCTCCTGGGCGAGGATGGCGGCCTGCACCCGGCTGCGCAGCTCCAGTTTTGCCAGGATCCGGCTGACGTGGGTCTTGGTGGTGCTTTCCGCCATCGCCAGCCGCCGCGCGATCTGCTGGTTGGACAGCCCGGCGCCGAGGCAGGCGAGCACGTCGCGCTCCCGGGGGGTCAGGGACGCCACCGTGGCGTGGGCGGCCGCCGGCGCGGCCGGCGCGGTCTGCGCGAACGCCGCGATCAGCCGCCGGGTCACCGCCGGGGCGATGATCCCCTCGCCCCGCGCGACGGTCCGCACCGCCGCGACCAGTCCCGCCGCGTCGGTGTCCTTGAGCAGGAAGCCGGCCGCGCCGGCCCGTAGCGCGGCGAAGACGTACTCGTCGAGGTCGAAGGTGGTGAGCATCAGCACGTCGGCCAGCCGCCCGGCGACGATCTCCCGGGTGGCGGAGATCCCGTCCAGCCGGGGCATCCGGACGTCCAGCACGGCCACGTCGGGGCGCAGGTCCCGGCAGAGCCGCACCGCCGCCTCGCCGTCGCCCGCCTCGCCGACCACCTCGATCTCCGGCGCGCTCGACAGGATCAGCGCGAGGCCGGCCCGGACGGCGTCCTGGTCGTCGGCGAGCACCACCCGCACCCGGGCGGTCACCCGGACGCCCCGGTGGGCAGGGCGGCCCGGACCCGCCACCGCCCGTCCCGCGGGCCGGCGGAGAACCGCCCGTCCAGCAGCGCCGCCCGTTCCCGCATGCCGATCAGCCCGGCGCCCGCGCCCGGCAGGCGCCCATCGCCGCCGCCGATCGGGTTCCGCACCGTCACCACCACCTCCGCCGTCTCGTACGCGACGCTCAGCTCCGCCGCGCCCGCGCCGTGCCGCAGCGCGTTGGTCAGCGACTCCTGCACGATCCGGTACGCCGCGAGGTCCACCCCGACCGGCAGTGGCCGTGGCGTGCCGGTGACGGTGGCATGCACCGCCAGGCCCGCCGCCTCCACCCGCGCGATCAGCCGGTCCAGCTCGTCGAGGCGTACCCGGGTCGCGCCCTCGGCCGGGTCCTCGCCGGCCGGTCCCCGGAGCAGGCCGATCAGCTGGCGCATCTCCGCCATGCCCTGCACGCTGCTCTCCCGGATCACCCGCAGCGCCGCGTCGACCCGGGTCCGGTCCAGCCCGGGCACGGAGAGCACCGCGGTGGCGTGCAGAGCCACCGCGCTGAGGTGGTTGGCGACCACGTCGTGCAGCTCGCGGGCCATCCGCGCCCGCTCGGCGAGCACCGCCTGGCGGCGGTCCAGCTCGACCAGGCGGGCGGTCTGCTCGGCCCGGGCCCGCTCCGCCGCCGCCTGGTCCCGGTACTGGCGCACGCTGACCCCGGTGAGCACGGGCAGCACCCCGCCCAGCACGAACGGCACCCCGGCGGCGACGCCGCGCCAGCCCCACAGCAGCGCGCCGACCGCCGCGCCGACCACGCTGAGCCCGACCGCGGCCGGCAGCAGCCGGCGCCACAGCCGGGGCGGGCCGTACACGCAGGCGTCGTAGAGCACCTGGCTGTAGATCAGGGCGGTGCCCAGCGACACCCCGAGCACGGCGTCGGCCAGCACCGCCCCGGTGCCCAGGGCGAGGCTGGTCCGGGTGGCCGCCCGGCGCAGCCCGACGGCCACGCAGATCGCCGCCAGCGGCGCCAGGAACAGCGCCTCCGGCACCCGCGGATGCCACGGGAACTGGGGCTGGAAATCGACGCCGTAGAGGACCAGACCACCGGCGAGCGAGGCTCCGGCCAGCGCCAGGTCGCGCCCGGGCGTGCCGGAGCCGATCCACGCCGGCGTCCGCATGACCCCGATCCCACCACACCCCGTGCCGCCCGCCCTCCGCCCCTGGGAGGAGCCCGCCCGGGACGGCCTCCGCCGAAGGAGGTACGCGGCCGGTGCCGCCGCGCGGGGTCCGTCGAAGGATGGACCCGGATCTCGTCCCCGCCGTCGAGGCGGCGCCGCCCCGTCCGGGTGAGGCTGGACACCGACGACGGGGAGGTACGGATGCTGCTGGCGGTGATCGCCGCGTGCGAGGTCGGGTTCTGGGTGGTGCTCGGCGCCGGGCTGGTCGCCCGGTACCTGCTGCGCCAACGACGGCTGGGCGCGGCGCTGCTGGTCTGCGTGCCCCTGGTCGACCTGGTGCTGCTGGTGGCGACGGTGCTGGACCTGCGCCGGGGCGCGACCGCGAACGTCACGCACGGGCTGGCGGCGGCGTACCTCGGCTTCTCGGTGGCCTTCGGCCACTCGCTGGTCCGCTGGGCCGATCAGCGCTTCGCCCACCGCTTCGCCGGCGGGCCGCCGCCGGTCCGGCCGCCTCGGCACGGCTGGGCCCGCACCCGGTACGAGTGGCGGGAGTGGGGCAAGGCGCTGCTCGGCTGGGCGATCGCCTGCGCGCTGCTCGGCGCGGCGATCCTCTACGTCGACGACGCCGGGCGCACCCGCGAGCTGGTGAACTGGATCCGCAGCCTCACCGTGGTCATCGTGATCTGGCTGGTCGCCTTCCCGGTCTGGGAGACGATCTTCCCGCGCCGCCCGAAGCGCTGACACCGGGTACGCGCTGCACGGGCGTCGGTGCCGGCCAGTACGGTGGCACTGCCGCCCGGGGCGACCTCCCGGCGCGCGACGCGAGCGTGAGGAGGCCGGGATGGCGCACGGGGAGGCCGAGCACGGCTGTGCCCAGGGCGAGCCCTGCCGGCTCGGCCACCACGAGCAGCAGGGGCCGCTGCGGCCCCACCGCCGGCTCGCGGCGGTGCCCTGCCCCACCGAGCAGGCCGGCCGGATGCCCGAGCGGGCCGACGAGGAGGTGGCGGTGCCCCGGCAGCGCCCCGCCGAGGCGGCCGCCCCGGAGGAGTCGACGCCCTGGCCGTGCGGCGTCGAGCCGGGCCCCCGCCCCCGGGCCGCCGAGCCGGTCGAGTCCGATCGGTCGACCCCCCAGGCCTGCCGCAGCGACCTGGCCGGCTGGGCCGGCGCGCACCGTCATGGCCCGGTCCGCCCCGCCCGCCGCCCCGACCGCCGGGAGCGACCTCCGCACCGCTGGTGCTGACCACCGGACGGCCGTCCGGCCGCTGGCGTGAGCAGGGGGGTCTCCGCCGCGCTGCTGGCCCGCCCGGCCCGGGCTCAGCGGGTACGGCGGCGGATCAGCAGCGCGATCCCGGCCAGCCCGGAGGTGATCACCAGCATCACCCCGGCGTTGAGCAGCAGCAGGCGCTGCAACTCGTCGATCGCCTCGTCGATGTCCTTGCCGGGGTTGACGGCGTCCTCCGGGATTACCCGCTCGCCGCCACCGACCCCGCCGCTGACCGTGTCGAACTGCTGCTCCAGTGGCACCCCGGCGGTCCGCAGGGTCTCCGACATGTTGAGCCGGCCGAGGAACCAGCCGGCGCTGGTCTTGCGGGCGTCCGGCTGCTTCGCCGGCCGGTAGGCCCGGGGCCCGCCCTTGGCGAGCGGGTAGAGGTCGAACGTCTGCTTCGGGACGTCGCCGGCGAGCACCACGATCGTGTACTTCGGACCGAGGTCGGCGGCCCGGGGACCGGTGGCGGCCCCGGTGCGGCCGAACCAGTTGACCTGGTCGATCATCGCGAGCACGTGGGCGGGCTGGCTGTCGGCGCGCAGCCGCAGCGGCTCGGTCAACCCGTCGCCGGCGATGTCCACCCCGGCCGGGGGTGGCTTCGGGGCGGCCCGTCCGGGGCCGGTTGCCCGCGCGGGGGCGGCCATCCCGATGCTGAGGACCGCCGCCGCCGTCACGGCGACGGCCACGCCGAGCAGCCGCCTCACCCTTCCGACCATCGCCGCCTCCTCGCCCCGTTCGATGGATGGCTGTGCTGCAGGTCACGCGTTGATCGGTCGATGGCGGTGCCCGTGCCCGCAGGCCGAGGGCCCCGCCTGAAAGACTCCGCAGAACGGCGTTCGGTTGCAGCTGCTGGACCACTTTGTGGAACTATCTGCGATCCGGACCCGACTAATGGTCAGCCGTTGATCAACGGGCGGATCGTACCTTTGCGGAGGGGTTCATGGGGGGCAGGATCGCACGTGTCGCGCGTACCTCGCTAGCGGTTGTGGGCGTGGCGCTCGGTGTGTCGTTGCTGCTGCCGGCGACGCCGGCAGCCGCGCACAACTCGTTGACCGGCAGCGACCCGGCCGACGGCGCCCGGGTGGCGGAGGCGCCGGCCCGGATCGAGCTGCGTTTCCTGTCCAAAGCCGACCCGGCTACGACGAAGATCACAGTGGTCGGGCCGGACAACGTGCCGGCCGCCGGTGGCGCGCCGAGCTTCACCGGGAGCCGGGTCGCCGTGCCGTTCAAGCCGGGCCGGGCCGGCCTCTACATCGTCGGCTACCAGCTCGCGTCGAGCGACGGCCATCCGGTGAAGGGGGAGGTGCGCTTCACCCTCACCACCGGCACCCCGGCCGACCCGGCGTCCGCGTCGCCGTCGGCCGGGCCCGCGTCGCCGTCGGCCGGGCCCGCGTCGCCGTCGGCCGGGCCCGTCTCGCCGTCGGCGGCGGCCGCGTCCACCACGGCCGGGCCGGTCGCCCCCGGCGCCAGCTCCGACGACGAGGGCACGCCGGTCTGGCCCTGGCTGCTCGCCGCCGGGCTCGTCGTGGCGGGACTCGCCGCCGCCCTGCTGCGCCGTCGCACCACCCGCGACTGACCGGTCCCGGGCCGCAGCGGCCCGGTCCGGATACGGCCCGGTCCAGATACGACGAAGGGCCCGCCGGTTCCCCCGGCGGGCCCTTCTCGCGTACCCGTCAGACCAGGCGGACCCGGGCGGCGCGCAACCGGGTCAGGGTGCGCTCCCGGCCGAGCACCTCCAGCGACTCGAACAGCGGCAGCCCGACGGTGCGGCCGGTGACCGCGACCCGGACCGGCGCCTGCGCCTTGCCCAGCTTCAGGCCGCGCTCCGCGCCCACCGCCTCCAGGGTCGCCTTCAGCGACTCGGCGTCCCAGGACTCCACCGCCTCGTACGCGGCGATCGCCGCGTCGAGCAGCTCGGCCGCGCCCTCCTTCATCGCCTTGGCCCAGGCGCCCTCGTCGATCAGCGGGTCGGCCAGGAACAGGAAGTCGACGTTCGGCACGATCTCGCTGAGCACCGCGATCCGGGTCTGGGCCAGCGGAGCCACCGCGGCGAACGCGTCGGGGTCGAACTCCGCCGGCTGCCACGGCGGCGGCGCGATCGTGTCGGTGCCGGTCAGCCAGGGCTGGCAGGCGGCGACGAACTCGTCGACCGGCAGCGCCCGGATGTAGTCGCCGTTGAACGCGCGCAGCTTCTTCTCGTCGAAGAAGGCGGGGGAGGGGTTGACCTCCTCCAGCCGGAACTCCTCCTCGATCACCGACCAGGGCACGATCTCCCGGTCGCCCGACGGCGCCCAGCCGAGCAGCATCAGGTAGTTGCGCATGGCGTCGGCGAGGTAACCCTCGTCCCGGTACGCCTCCAGGGCGACCTTGTCGCGGCGCTTGGAGAGCTTCTGCCGCTTCTCGTTGACCACCACCGGCACGTGGGCCCAGACCGGCGGCTTGACCCCGAGGGCGTCCCAGAGCAGCTGCTGCTTGGGGGTGTTGGGCAGGTGCTCCTCCGCCCGGACCACGTGGGTGATCCCCATGGTCATGTCGTCGACGACGTTGGCCAGCAGGAAGACCGGGGAGCCGTCGCCACGGGCGATGACGAAGTCCTCGATCAGCTTGTTCTCGAAGGTCGGCTCGCCGCGGATCAGGTCGACCACCACGGTCTCGCCCTCGTCCGGGGTGCGGAAGCGCAGCGCGCGCCCCTCGCCCGGCGTCAGGCCCCGGTCCCGGCAGAAGCCGTCGTAGCCCTGGTACTGCGAGCCGGTGCGGGCCTGCACGGCCTCCCGGGTGCAGTCGCAGTAGTACGCCCGGCCGGCCTCGTACAGCCGCTGGGCGGCGGCGCGGTGCTCCCCGGCGTACTGCGACTGGAAGTACGGGCCCTCGTAGCTGCCGCGCGCGATGCCGATCCACTCCAGCGCGGACAGGATGCCCTCGGTCCACTCGGGCTTGTTGCGTGCCGCGTCGGTGTCCTCGATGCGCAGCACGAAGACCCCGCCCTGCTGCTTGGCGTAGATCCAGTTCTGCAGCGCCGAGCGGGCGCCGCCGACGTGGAACATACCGGTCGGGGAAGGGGCGAAGCGCACACGTACCGTCACGTCCTCCAGCCTACGGCCGACCGCGACCCCATTCCCCCAGGGGTCCCGGCCGGGTCAGCGAACCGCGCGGATCTTGAGGACCAGGGCGCTGCCGAGCAGGGTGACCGCCGCCGTGACGGCGTAGAGCGTCGGGTAGCCGCCCAGATGGACCACGATCGGGGCGGAGATCGCGGGACCGAGCACCTGCGGCGCGGAGTTGGCGATGTTGATCACGCCGAGGTCCTTGGCGCGGTCGGTGGCGCGGGGCAGCACCTCGGTGATCAGTGCGGCATCCACCGACAGGTAGACGCCGTACCCGGCGCCGAGCAGCACCGCGGCGGCCACCGCCGTCGACCAGACCGGCGCGACGGCCAGCAGCAGCGCCGCCACCGCCATGATCACCCCGGCGGCGATCACGAAGACCTTGCGCCGGCCGGAGCGGTCGGAGAGCCGGCCGCCGACCACCGCCGTCAGCATCATCCCGACGGTGTAGAGCAGGATCAGCACCAGCAGCGCGCCCTCGGGGTCGGGGTGGCGCACCCCGTCGGTGAGGAAGTACAGCAGGTAGAGGGTGCCGAGCGCGTTGCCGATCTGGACCAGGAAACGGGTGATCCAGGCCCAGGCGAAGTCCGGGTGCCGGCCCGGGCTGATCCACATCGAGGCGGCCAGCGCGCGCCAGCGCAGCACCGGCCGGTGCGCCCGGGGCAGCGGGTCGTCGGCGGTGAGCAGCGCGAACGGCAGCGACAGCACCAGCACGGCCACGGCGATGGCCGCGTACCCGGCGATGGTGCCGCTGACCACGGCGGTGACCAGCACCGCGCCGACCACCAGGCCGAGGGCCTGCGGGATCCCCACCCAGCCGGAGACGCCGCCGCGCTGGGCGACCGGCACCCGGTCGGGGATGGCCGCGGTCAGGCTGGCCAGCATCGCGTTGAAGCAGACCTGGGCGGCCACCCAGCCCAGCGTCACCCCGGCGACGGTGTCCTGCCGGGCCAGCAGCAGCAGGGCGAGCGCGCCGAGCAGCGCACCGCCCGCCGTCCACACGTGCCGGCGGCCGAACTCCCGTCCGGCGACCCGCAGGCAGGTACGGTCCGACAACGCCCCGGCGAGCGGGTTGGCGAGCACCGCCGCGAGCGCGCCGATCCCGGTGACGACCGCCAGCATCGCCTCCTTGTCGCCCGGCGCGATCCGCTCGACCTGCTGCGGCAGCAGCACCTGGATCGGGGTGAAGAACGCCATCCAGACGCCGAGGTTGGCGGCGAAGATCAGCGCGATCCAGCCCCGCTTCACCGGGACGACCGGCTCGGCCAGCGCCGCCGGCAGCGAGGCCCGCGTCGGGTCGATCGTGGTCACCGCCGGACGACCCGGTCCCGGTACCAGGCGTACGAGGACTTGGGGGTGCGGACCTGGGTGTCGAAGTCCACGTGCACCAGGCCGAAGCGTTTGGTGAACCCCTCCGCCCACTCCCAGTTGTCCAGCAGCGACCAGACGAAGTAGCCGGTGACGTCGACGCCGTCGTCGATCGCCGCCCGGACCGCCCGCAGGTGCCCGTCGAGGTACGCGATCCGTTCCGCGTCGGGCACCCGTCCGTCGGCGTCGGGTACGTCGTCGTAGGCGCAGCCGCTCTCGGTGACCTGGATCGGGGGCAGTGCCTCGCGGTAGGTGTCGCGCAGCCAGGTGAGCAGCTCGCGCAGCCCCTCGGGGACCACCGGCCAGTCGAAGGCGGTCCGCGGGTAGCCGTTTAGCGGCACCAGCTCGAAGGGGAGCGGGGCGCCCTCCTCCGGTGCGCGGATCCCGGTCGGGTTGTAGTAGTTCACCCCGAGTACGTCGATCGGCGCGGCGATCACGTCCAGGTCCCCGTCGCGCACCGGGGCGGCGTCGAAGCCGGGCGGGTAGCCCCGGCCGAGCAGCGGGTCGGTGAAGAGGCGGTTGTGCAGCGCCTCGTACGCCGCTCCGGCGGCCCGGTCGGCGTCGGTGTCGCCGAGCAGCCACACCGGCGAGTAGTTGTTGGCGATGGCGACGGGGCTGGTGGTGCGGGCGCGCAGCGCGGCGACCGCGAGGCCGTGCCCGAGCAGCTGGTGGTGGGCGACCGGCAGGGCGTCGAGGAGCAGGAACCGGCCCGGCGCGTGCACGCCCGTGCCGTGGCCGAGGCTCATGTGGATGAACGGCTCGTTGAGGGTGATCCAGAGCTTCACCCGGTCGCCGAGGCGGGCGGCGACCAGGTCGGCGTACGCGGCGAAGCGGTGCGCGGTGTCCCGGTTCAGCCAGCCGCCGGCGTCCTCCACCGGCTGCGGCAGGTCCCAGTGGAACAGCGTGGCCACCGGGTCGATGCCGGCGGCGAGCAGGTCGTCCACGAGCCGGTCGTAGAAGTCCAGGCCGGCGGGGTTGGCCGCCCCGGTGCCGCCGGGCTGCACCCGGGGCCAGGCGAGGGAGAACCGGTACGCCGAGACACCGAGCCCGGCCAGCAGCGCGACGTCCTCCCGGTGCCGGTGGTAGTGGTCGCAGGTGACGTCGCCGGTGCTGCCGTCGGCGATCCGCCCAGGGGTGTGCGCGAAGGTGTCCCAGATGGACGGCCCGCGCCCGTCGGCGTCGGCGCCGCCCTCGATCTGGTACGCGGAGGTGGAGACCCCCCAGCGGAAGCCGGCGGGGAACGCGGGCATCGGCGCGGTCGTCACAGTCGCCCTCCCAAACATGAAGCGTGCTCGGGACTCTAGGGTGCCGGGCCCGGAAGCGCCATAGGCCCGCGACGATGCCAGTGCAAGGGTTTCCGGCGTGTCTTTTCCGAACCCGTCCGGGTAAGTCCGAATTTGCGCATACAGTGCGGAATATCGCGGATGTCCTCAGTGGGGGAAGACAGAAATGATCCTCGTGGAACGCAGTGCGCACGTGATGGCGTCGATGGAAGCGGTCTGGGACGTCGTGCAGCGGGCAGAGCAGTTGCCGGCCTGGCTGGCGGGGGTCCGCGCGGCCGAGGTCCTCTCCGGGGAGGGCTTCGGCCGGCGACAGCTGGTCCAGGCTGGGCGCGGCGCGGCGCACGAGGCCGAGGTGATCGCCTACCAGGAGCCGACCCTGATCGGGTGGCGGGAACGGGCCAGGGGCGCCGGCTCCCGGGCCGAGGCGCGCACCGAGATCTACGTCCAGCTCACTCCCGACGAGGAGCAGGGCGGGACGATCGTGCGGCTCATCGTCGTACGCTGGCCGGCCGGTCCGGTCAAGGCGGCCCTGCTCCGGCTCGGGCTGCGTCGGGTCGGCGCCGACCTGGAGGACTCGCTGGCCCGACTCACCGACCTGGCCGCCGTCGGTTGAGACGGCCGCGTCCTGCGGCGTCACCCGCGACGGCGGTGGCCCGGCGTCCCCGCCAGGGGCTCCGGACCACCGCCGGTTCCGTGCCTCACGCCGGCCCGGCCCGCGTCGCACCCGCGCGCGGCCGTCGGCCTGCGCGGAGATCGACTCCTCGTCGGCGCCATGGCGCCATCGGCGGGCCCGGGACCCCGAGGCCTCGGCGACCTGGCGTCGGCCCGGAACGACAGAGGGCCCGGCGCGTGGTGCGCCGGGCCCCTCGTCGTACGCGGGACTAGCTGTCGCCGCCGGTCTCGCCGACCGGGGCGGCGGTGACGTCCTCGATGGCGTACTTCTTGGCCGCCTCGGCCGGCACGGTCGCCGGTACCGCGCCGCGCCGCGCGAGCTGCCGCAGCGCCGCGACCGCCACCGACTCGGCGTCGACGTGGAAGTGCCGCCGCAGCGCGTGCCGGGTGTCCGACATGCCGAAGCCGTCGGTGCCGAGCGAGGTGTAGTCGCCGGGCACCCAGCGGGCGATCAGGTCCGGCACCGCGCGCATCCAGTCGCTGACCGCGACCTTCGGCCCGTCGGCGTCGGCCAGCTTCTGCTGGATGTACGGCACCCGCGGCTCACCGCCCGGGTTGAGCAGGTTGTGCTCCTCGCACTCGACCGCGTCGCGGCGCAGCTCGGTCCAGGAGGTCACCGACCAGACGTCGGCGGCCACCCCCCAGTCCTGGGCGAGCAGCTGCTGCGCCCTGAGCGCCCACTGCATGCCGGTGCCGGAGGCCAGGATGTTGGCCTTCGGCGCGTCCCCGCCCACCTGCGGCGCCGGGGAGTAGCGGTAGATGCCCTTGAGCAGGCCCTCCACGTCCACGCCCGCCGGCTCGGCCGGCTGGAGGATCGGCTCGTTGTAGACCGTCAGGTAGTAGAAGACGTTCTCCTGCGCGTCCCCGTACATCCGGTGCAGGCCGTTCTCCATGATGTGCGCGATCTCGAACGAGAACGCCGGGTCGTACGCGACCACCGCCGGGTTGGTGGCGGCGATCAGCATGGAGTGCCCGTCCTCGTGCTGCAGACCCTCGCCGTTGAGCGTGGTCCGGCCGGCGGTCGCGCCGAGCAGGAAGCCCCGCGCCATCTGGTCGGCGGCCGCCCACAGCCCGTCGGCGGTGCGCTGGAACCCGAACATCGAGTAGAAGATGTACATCGGGATCATCGGCTCGTCGTGGGTGGCGTACGACGAGCCGGCCGCGGTGAACGAGGCGACCGAGCCGGCCTCGTTGATCCCCTCGTGCAGGATCTGCCCGGCGGTCGACTCCTTGTACGACAGGAACAGGTCCCGGTCGACCGAGGTGTACCGCTGGCCGTGCGGGGAGTAGATCTTCGCGGTCGGGAAGATCGAGTCCAGGCCGAAGGTGCGGGCCTCGTCCGGGATGATCGGCACCCAGCGCTTGCCGAACTCCTTGTCCTTCATCACGTCCTTGAGCAGGCGGACGAAGGCCATCGTGGTGGCCACCTTCTGCTTGCCGGAGCCGCGCTTGACGTCGGCGAACCGCTCCGGGCCGGGGATGGTCAGCCGCTTGGTGCTGGTCCGCCGGGTCGGCAGGTAGCCGCCGAGCTGCTGGCGCCGCTCCTTGAGGTACGCGATCTCGTCGGAGTTCTCACCCGGGGTGTAGTACGGCGGCAGGTAGGGGTTGTCCTCCAGCGCCTTGTCCGGGATGTCGAGGTAGAGGCGGTCGCGGAAGGTCTTCAGGTCCTCCAGCGTCAGCTTCTTCATCTGGTGGGTGGCGTTGCGGGCCTCGAAGTGCGAGCCGAGCGTCCAGCCCTTGATCGTCTTGGCCAGGATGACCGTCGGCTGGCCGGTGTGCTCGGTCGCCGCCTTGTACGCCGCGTAGAGCTTGCGGTAGTCGTGGCCACCCCGCTTGAGGTTCCAGATCTCGTCGTCCGACAGGTGCTCGACCATCTTGCGGGTCCGCGGGTCGCGGCCGAAGAAGTGCTCCCGCACGTACGCCCCGGACTCCGCCTTGTAGGTCTGGTAGTCGCCGTCGGGCGTGGTGTTCATCAGGTTCACCAGCGCGCCGTCGGTGTCCGCGGTGAGCAGCGGGTCCCACTCCCGGCCCCAGACCACCTTGATCACGTTCCAGCCGGCGCCCCGGAAGAAAGCCTCCAGCTCCTGCATGACCTTGCCGTTGCCGCGGACCGGGCCGTCCAGCCGCTGCAGGTTGCAGTTGATCACGAAGGTGAGGTTGTCCAGCTCCTCACGGGCGGCCACGCCGATCGCGCCGAGGGTCTCCGGCTCGTCCATCTCGCCGTCGCCGAGGAACGCCCAGACGTGCTGCTGGGAGGTGTCCTTGATGCCCCGGTGCTGCAGGTACCGGTTGAACCGGGCCTGGTAGATGGCGTTCAGGCCGCCGAGCCCCATCGAGACGGTGGGGAACTCCCAGAAGTCCGGCATCAGCCGCGGGTGCGGGTACGACGGCAGCCCACCGCCCGGGTGGGACAGCTCCTGGCGGAACCCGTCGAGCTGGTGCTCGCTCAGCCGCCCCTCCAGGAACGCCCGCGCGTACATGCCGGGCGAGGCGTGGCCCTGGTAGAAGATGTGGTCGCCGCCGCCCGGGTGGTTCTTGCCCTTGAAGAAGTGGTTGAAGCCCACCTCGTAGAGCGACGCGGAGCTGGCGAAGGTGGAGATGTGCCCGCCGACGCCGATCTCCGGGCGCTGCGCCCGGTGCACCAGCATCGCCGCGTTCCACCGGACGTACGCCCGGATCCGCCGCTCGACGTGCTCGTCGCCCGGGAACCACGGCTCGCGCTCCGGCGCGATGGTGTTGATGTAGTCGGTGGTGGTCAGGGACGGCACCCCGACCTGGCGCTCACGGGCCCGCTCCAGCAGGCGAAGCATGACGTAGCGGGCGCGCTTTGTCCCGCGCTCGTCGATGACACCGTCGAGCGACTCGACCCATTCGGCGGTCTCTTCAGGGTCGGTGTCCGGAAGCTGGCTCGGCAGACCAGCGGTGATCACCGGGCGCTTGCGTTCCGTAGCCACAGGCGTTCCCTCGGTTGTGTGTGGGATAGGTCTCTAGCGCCATCCTGCCCCCTGGTGGCACCCCTCGTCACCTCTAGCTCCCCCAGACGCGACGCTGAACACAGGTACCCGCCGGTAACTTTGCGCGACGCTCGGATGGGCTAGGTGGCGCCGGAGACGGCGGCAGTGGCGGTGGTTGCTGAGCTGGTGCGGCAGAATGCGGCGTATGCGCAGTGAGGTGATCACCGTCCGGACCGGATCCCGGCCGACCGTCCAGGACATCACCACCGAGGCCGAGCGGTTCGTCGCCGGCCAGGGCGACGGGCTGCTGCACGTCTTCGTGCCGCACGCCACCGCCGGCCTGGCGATCATCGAGACCGGTTCCGGTTCCGACGACGACCTGCTGCGGGCGATCGACGACCTGCTCCCCACCGACGACCGCTGGCGGCACCGGCACGGCTCGCCCGGCCACGGGCGCGACCACGTGCTCCCCGCATTCGTCCCCCCGTACGCGACCCTGCCGGTCCTCGACGGCCGCCTCCAGCTGGGCACCTGGCAGGCGCTCACCCTGGTCGACCCCAACGGCGACAACCCCACCCGTCAGGTCCGCTTCTCCTTCCTCCCCGCCTGACCCTCGTCGGCCTGGGCGCGTGGGCGGCGGCGCTGGCGGAGTCGGTCACGGTGGATCCGCTCGATCGCAGATACGTGAGCTTGTCAATAGTGGAGCTGCTCGACTATTGGCCGCAAGTACGATGTGAGACATGACGCAGAGCACCGTCCCCGCCGGGCCCGACCTGGGCGATCGCTCCGGGTTGGCCGGCGACGCGGTGCGCCGGATCATGCACATCGCCGCGGCGATGCGGCACTACCAGGATGTCGAGGTCGCCGAGCTGGGGCTGACCCCGGCGGCGGCCCGGGCGCTGCACCAGCTCGACCCGGAACGGCCGCTGCCCGCCCGCGACCTCGCCGAGCAGCTGCGCTGCGACCGGTCCAACGTGACCGCCCTGGTGGACAAGCTGGAGCAGGCCGGCCTGGTCGAACGCCGGGTCGACCCGGCCGACCGGCGGCAGAAGACGCTGCTGGTGACCGAGGCCGGCCGCCGGATGCGTGAGCGGGTGCACCGGGTGATGAGCGACTCCCGGCTGCTCGCCGGCCTGAGCACCGAGGAGTTGGCCACCCTGCGCGAGCTGGTCTGGAAGGTCTCCGACGGCGGCTGCCCGGAGCAGTGCGGCCCGGAGTGAGCCCGGCCGGGCGGATCGTGTCTGAGTGGGCGGCCCTGGCCTCCGTCGGTAATGCTGATCGACGTGACCACCCCGCAGGACCTCGACGACCGATTCCGGGAGAGCCTGGGCGCGCTGCCCGAGCCCGAGCGGCGACGTGACCCGGCAGAGCCGGTCCGCGAGGGTGCCGCGCTGACCGGGCGGCAGCTGCTCGCCCTCTTCGACGCCCAGGTCACCAGCCGCCAGCTCGACCTGGCCGGGCGCTGGCTGCGCAGCTTCGGGGAGGGCTTCTACACCATCGGCTCGGCTGGGCACGAGGCCAACGCCGCGGTCGCCGCCGCGCTGCGCCCCACCGATCCGGCGCTGCTGCACTACCGCTCCGGCGCCTTCTACTGCGCCCGCGCCGCCCGGGCCGCCGGCCAGTTTCCCGCCGCGGGCGCCGACGACGGTACGCCCACCGCCGGCGCTCCCGGCCCCGCCGATTCCCCGGGTGACGGCGCCGTGCCCGTCAGGCTCCCCGACGCCTCCGGTGACGGCACCGACTCCGCCGGGGTCACCGACGCCTCCGGCGACGGTGCGGACCCCGTCAGCGACGACGCCGCTCCCGGCGTCGGCGCCTCCTCCGGCGACGCGGCCACCGGTGAGGGCCGGCCGGACGCGTACGCCGACGCCGCGCGGGACGTGCTGCGCGGGATGGTCGCCTCGGCGCGGGAGCCGATCGCCGGGGGCCGGCACAAGGTTTTCGGCCGGGCCGACCTGGCCGTCGTGCCCACCACCTCCACGATCGCCTCACACCTGCCCCGGGCGGTCGGGCTGGGCCTGGCCCTGGAGCGGTTGCGTCGGGTGGGGACCGCCGGCCGGCGGGGCGGCGCCGACGCCCCGCGCTCGCCGTGGCCGCGGGACGCCATCGTGGTCTGCTCCTTCGGCGACGCCTCGGTCAACCACGCCAGCGCCACCGCCGCGCTGAACACCGCCGGCTGGTACGACCACACCGGGCTACGGATCCCGGTGCTCTTCGTCTGCGAGGACAACGGGCTGGGCATCAGCGTCCGCTCTCCGGAGGGCTGGGTCGAGCGGAGCCTGCGGGCCCGGCCCGGCCTGCGCTACTTCTCGACCGACGGGACGGACCCCGTCGGCACGTACGCGGCGGCGGTTGAGGCGGCTGCCTGGGTGCGCCGGCACCGGCGCCCCGCGGTGCTGCACCTGCGCACCGTACGGCTGATGGGTCACGCCGGTGCCGACGCGGAGACCGCCTACCGCGGCACCGCCGAGATCGCCGCCGACGAGGCGCGCGACCCGGTGCTGGCCACCGCGCGGCTGCTGGTGGGCGCCGGGTTGGCCACCGGCGAGGAGCTGCTGTCCCGGTACGACGAGCGCGGCTGGCAGATCCGCCGGATCGCCGAGGAGGTGCTCGACGAGCCGAAGCTCGTTACGGCGGCGGAGGTGGTCGCTCCGCTCGCCCCGCGCCGGCCGCTGCGGATCTCCACGGCGGTGGCGGAGGCGGCGGCCCGGGCCGCCGGGCCCGGCACGGGCGCCCGTGCCGAGGCGTTCGGCGGGAAGCCACCGGAGCTGGCCGGCCCGCTCACCCTGGCGCAGAGCATCAACGCCGCCCTCGCCGACGGGATGCTCGACCACCCGGGGCTGGCGGTGTTCGGCGAGGACGTCGCCGCCAAGGGCGGGGTGTATGGGGTGACCAAGGGGCTGCGCGAGAAGTTCGGTCCGGCCCGGGTGTTCGACACGCTGCTCGACGAGACCTCGGTGCTGGGGCTGGGCCTCGGGGCCGGGCTGGCCGGGCTGCTGCCGGTGCCGGAGATCCAGTACCTGGCGTACCTGCACAACGCCGAGGACCAGCTGCGCGGCGAGGCGGCCACCATGCAGTTCTTCTCGCGGGGGGCGTTCCGCAACCCGATGGTGGTGCGGGTGCCGGGGCTGGCGTACCAGGAGGGGTTCGGTGGGCACTTCCACAACGACAACTCGGTGGCCGTACTCCGGGACGTGCCCGGCCTGGTGATCGCGGTGCCGGCGCGGCCGGACGACGCCGCGCCGCTGCTGCGCACCTGCCTGGCCGCCGCGGCGGTGGACGGCAGTGTCTGCGTCTTCCTGGAGCCGATCGCGCTCTACCACACCCGCGACCTGTACGAACCGGGCGACGGCGAGTGGCTGGGGGAGTACGCGGCGCCCGGCGCGTGGGCGTCCGGGCACGTGCCGATCGGCCGCGCCCGGGTCTATGGCGTCGGCTCGGCCAGCGACGTCACGATCCTCACCTTCGGTAACGGGGTGCGGATGTCGCTGCGGGCCGCCGCTACCCTCGCCGACGAGGGGATCGGGACCCGGGTGGTGGACCTGCGCTGGCTGGCCCCGCTGCCGGTGGCGGACATCATCCGGGAGGCGTCGGCGACCGGCCGGGTGCTGGTGGTGGACGAGACGCGCCGGTCCGGCGGGGTCGGCGAGGGGATCATCGCGGCGCTGGTCGACGCCGGATATGTGGGTGCCGCGCGGCGAGTGGCCGGAGTTGACTCTTTTGTACCATTAGGTCCGGCGGCGCGTCAGGTTCTGGTCTCCGAGGAAGCCATTACCCAGGGTGCCCGTACGCTGCTGGCACGGTAAATTCCGTTCCACCCGGTGCGCCACTTGCGCGTGGGCCCGCAACTGTGTGGACTTTGCCTGACGGCGTCGCCCGACGCCGCGGGCAGGGATGAGATGAGGAGGCACGCGACAGTGAGCGCGACCGCAGGTCAGGCCGCCGACGGGGTACGCAGCCTGGCGGACCGGTTCGGGATCGAACCGGGGATGGTCGTCATGGAGATGGGGTACGACGACGACGTCGACCAGGATCTCCGCGACGCCCTGACCGACTGCTGTGGAGATCTGGTCGACGAGGACACCGACGAGGTGGTCGACGCCGTGCTGGTCTGGTACCGCGACGGCGATGGTGACCTCTTCGAACTCCTTGTCGACGCCCTCGGCCCGCTGGCCGACGCCGGAGTCGTGTGGCTGCTGACCCCGAAGGCCGGGCGTGACGGGCACGTCGAGCCGAGCGAGGTCGCCGAGTCGGCGCAGACCGCCGGACTCCAGCAGACTTCGACGATCAACGCCGGCCGGGACTGGAGCGGCGCCCGCCTGGTGCTGCGCCGCGGCTCCAAGGGCAAGAAGTAGCCGGCGGCCCATGACCCGGCGGCGGCCGCCGCCGGGTGTGGCAGGCTGTCGTCACCTCCAGACTCAACCCAAGGAGCTCGCATGCCGATCGAGGTTGGCGCCGAGGCGCCGGACTTCGTGCTCAAGGACCAGAACAACCAGGAGGTCCGGCTCTCGGACTTCCGGGGCAGGCGCACCGTGCTGCTGGTCTTCTACCCGCTCGCCTTCACCGGCATCTGCCAGGGCGAGCTCTGCGAGGTGCGGGACAACCTCAACGAGTACGTCAACGACGACGTCCAGGTGCTCACCGTCAGCGTCGACTCGGTCTACAGCCACAAGATCTGGGCCGAGAAGGAGGGCTACCAGTTCCCGCTGCTGGCCGACTTCTGGCCGCACGGGGCGGTCGCCCAGGCGTACGGCGTCTTCAACGACGTCGCGGGCATCGCCAACCGGGGCACCTTCGTCATCGACAAGGCCGGCGTCGTCCGGTTCGCCGAGATGAACATGCCGGGCGAGGCGCGCGACCAGGAGGGCTGGCGCAAGGCCCTCGCGGAGGCCGTCGCCGCCTGACGTCCCTGACCGGGGCACACCGTTCGACCGGGCCGGAGGTCGGCAGGTAAGCTTGCCACTCTCCGGCCCGCCGCACGGGCGTTCCGGGCGCGTAGCTCAGTGGGAGAGCACTCGCCTTACAAGCGAGGGGTCGCAGGTTCGAAACCTGCCGCGCCCACACTCTGACCAGCAACGGAAACGGGCCGCCGGTAATCCGGCGGCCCGTTCCGGCTCAGTTGTCGTCTCAGTCGGCCTTCCAGAGCAGCCCGGCTACCTGTCCGGCGATGCCGTCGATGAGTTGTGGCGCGAGGTGCTGATACCTCGTCGTCATGGCCATTTGAGACCAGCCCATCACCTCCATGACGGCGCGGGTGGGCAGGCCGAGGACTAGGAGCATGGTCGCTGCCGTGTGCCGAGCGTCGCGTACGTTCGCTTCCTTCAGTAGGGCCTCCCATGCGTCGTGGTCGGCTCGTGGGTCGAGCGGCTTGCCGTCCGGCTGAGTGAATACCCAATCGCCTTCTCGCCAGAGTTGCGCCGCCGTCTCCTGCTCTTTCTCTTGAGCCATGCGGTGCTGCTTCAACGCCTCAACCAGCGGGCCGGAGTTTCGACGGCGCGGCGGCCGGCACGCGACTTCACGTCCACCTCTCGCAGTCCGCCGCCGTGGCGCTTTGGGCACTTGCTTGCGTGCCGCTGGCAGGTGGGCGGGCATGGCGGGGGACACGCAAGCTGGTGCCGTCGACAGTTGGGCGGGCACTCTTCGGTTTTGTGCAGCCGAGCGCCGCGACCCTCCGGCGTCGGCACCGGCCAGGTCGCGCAGAGAAGATCCTCCTCGCGGCGCGGAAGCTGCGCGAGGCCGCCGGCACCCTGACCGGGATCGCCGTCCTGGCGATCGGCGCCGCCGACGCCGCCACCGGCGAAGCCGACGACGGCCTTCGGCATACCGGGCTGATCAAGCTCACGGTCAACGAAGTCCGCCGCCTGATCAACATCTTCATCATCCGCCCGATCAGCGACCTCGCCCACCGTTTGCACTGGTCACAATTCCGCCGCCGACATCAAGCCCGAGCCCGACGATCCCACTACACACGCCGCCTCAACCCCGGACTCCAGCCATGATCCACCGAATACTTACGGCCTCCGTACCGTGTAGGTGCGTAGGTGCGGGTCGGCGGAGATTTGCGTGTCTGTATATTTGATGGTGTCCCAGCCCTTCTGGGAGTACAGCCGGGTCTGGTCCGCGTAGTGCGGCGAGTTGGGGTTGGCCGACTGGGAGTATGCGAGGATCTGGCGTCCGGCCGGTCCGTTCGCGCCGAACTCGACGGCCATGACGAACGACGTGCCGTGTTGGACTTTCGGGTAGCCGACGCCGGGTTCGAGCGTACTGCTGATCACGTTGAAGGCTCCGGCGCTGCCTGGGCCGCCGTGGATAGGGATCCGTTCGGCGCCGCACGGCTCCGTCTGTATCGCGCCGAGCGGGGCGTCGAGTGGGATGCCAGCCAGCCGTTGCACGGCGTCGGCCAACGCGGTGAGCACTCTGGGGTTGCCCTTGGCAAGGACGCGTGGTGTGTTGACGGGATCGGTCACTACGAACGGGTCCTGGAACGGGATGGGGCCGCGCGCGAACTCGTTGAACAGGTGGGCACCGCGGCTGTCCAGGTCGACGCGCAGGTTCCAGGTACGCAGTGCCGCACAGGCTTCGGTGAGGTCGACGGTGGCGCCGTTGGATGCCGTGGCGGTGGGGTTGGCCGTGCACAGGGCGACCAGGTCGTCGCGGACGAGTTCGCCCGCGTAGACCCGGTTGCCGAACGCGACCTGCCAGAGGTTTTCGGTGGTGAACGTGGTGCCGGGCAGCCCGTCGCTACCGGTGAGCCGCTGCTGTACCTGGAGCACGCCGAGCCGGGTTCGCAGGCTGCGCTCCGTCTGTTCGCTGCCGATGATGCGCGGGTAGCCGGTCAGGGGTTGTGCCGGGTTGGCCAGCCAGTGGCTGTTGTTGGAGTTGGCCACGTAGTCGGTGCGGATCAGCACCGGTAGGTGTGCCGGGCCGAGGATGCCGGGCACGGCGGCGTCCGGGTCGGCGCCCAGCGCGCATTTCGAGGTCGACCCGTCGAGGACCGCGAGGCCGGTGACCTTGTACATCTCCTTGAACGGCGTGGGGATGCATGTGGCTGTGAGGGTGTCGGTGACCCGTGGGACGACCGAGTGGTCACCGTACAGCGCCTCGCCGTTTGCGTCGGCGGCGACGGTGTTGTTCCACGGAACGAACTGGTACCGGTCGAGCACGGTCTTCAGGTCGCGCACCGTACGGGCACGACCCATCTGCAGCCATCCGTCCAGCGCCCGAAGGTTGTCGGCGTTGATGTCGGTCATCGCGTACGCCGTCGTGGTGGTCCATGGGAGCTCGCCGGAGTAGACGACGACGGGTCCGTACAGCGTGTCGTACATGGTCCGGGTGACGGGCCCGAGGCCGCCGGTCGTCGTCGGCGCCTGGACCGTGACGGTGCGTTGGGTCATCTTCCGGGGGCGGCCGTCGTAGTAGTACGACGTGGGGTCGCCGGGTACCAGGGTCAGCTCGTGGAAAACGTGCCGCCAGGCGGTGGAGGTGGTGTGGGTCCAGCCCAGGGAGGCGTTGTGGCCGATCTGGATGATGGGATCGCCGACGAGTGACGCTCCTTCCACGTCGTACACCCCGGGGATTCTCAGGTGCATGCGGTAGAACCGGTCCGGGCCGTCCCAGGGGAAGTGTGGGTTGGCCAGCAGCATCCCGGCGCGGTTCCCGGTCGCCTCTCGGCCCAGCCCGTAGGCGTTGCTGCCCAGCCCGTTGGCCTCGTTGCGGCCCATCGCCTTCTCGACCACGTCCGCGACGTCCGTTCCGCTCCGCGGCGCCCGGTCGCTCGCGCCCGCCGGCGGCGGAGCCGCGTCGACAATGGCGTCGAGCGCGGCGAGGGAGCCGCTGCTGATCATGGTCGCCCACGTGGTACGCCAGAGGTCGAGTTCGTTGAGCGGGCGTACCCAGAGCTTGCCGCGGCATTGCGGGTCGGTCAGGTTCGCGACCCCGGTCTTGGACAGGTAGTCGTTGTAGCCGGCGGCGAACCCGCGCACGAGATCACGGGCCTCCTGCGACGGCGCGTCCACGCCGTTGGGTGTACCGGCAAGCAGGCGCTCGACCACCCGGTCCAGTTTCGCCTTCTGGAAGAACACGTCACTGCGGAGGTTCTCCTCGTCGGCGCCGAAGTACCGCGACCGTGTCGCGTCGACCATGGCGGCCTTCTCGGCGATCAGGCAGATGTTGTCTTCGGCCTGCGCATAGCCTGCGCCGAAGCCCAGGCTGGCGAAGTTCGCCGCGATGATGTGCGGCACGCCGTACGAGGTACGGCTGGTCCTGGCTGTGTACGTCAGACGGCTGTCGGTCGTCTGACCGCTGGCCGTTCCGACGCCTGTCGCCAATCCGGCAACGAGCAGGACAACGACGGCGCCGGCGCGGACGAAGCGGCTGCGGCGTGTGGCGCCGCCGTGGTCAGACCTCACGGCGGTCCACCGTGGTAACCGCGATGACGACGGCCGCGATCGCCCAGGCCGCGAACACGATCCACGCCTCGGTGATCGTCACCGGGTACTTCTCCGTGGCACCACCGGGGCTCGGCCGCCCCGGGACGGTCGGGACCTGAAACGCCGGGTTCTTCACCAGGGCCGCCCACGCGGGGTAGACCATGGCGTTTCCGATCTCCTTGACCCAGCGGTACGTCTCGCCCTGGAACAGCCCCGGTGCCAACACCAGCACGCCGATCGCGGCGACGATCGTGCCAGCGGCGTGCCGGATGACCGCACCGAGCGCCATGCCGACCAGGGCGCACACCGGGGCGAGCAGCGCGGACGCAGCGGCCGCCCGGAACGCGCCGGGTGCGGTGATCGACAGACCGATGTGTTCTTGGTGGTAGATCGCCTGGGTGAGGCCGAACGACGCCGCCGACACGAGCCCCCCGAAGGCCACCATGACCGCGGTCATGACGACGACCTTGGCCAGCACCACCGACCGGCGGGCCGGCACGGCGGTGAACGTCGTCCGGATCAGCCCACTCGTGTACTCGCCGAAGATCATGATGGCGCCCACGCTGCCCGCGACGACCCCGAGGATCTGAAACGCCTCCTGCATGGAGGCGGCGATCATCGGGTCAATGCCGAGGCGCTGCAACGGTGAAGCGCTTCTGGCGATGAGGGCGACGTTGGAGCGAGCCGAGTTCGCGGTGATCCCCACGCAGATCAGCGCGCCGACCGCGAGTACACCGTAGGTGGAGCGCAGCGACCACAACTTGATCCACTCGGCGGCGACCAGGTCGCGGAACCGGGCGCGGGTCCGGGTGGCGGTCATCGCTGGTCTCCGGCGAGGTACTCGACGCTGTCGGCGGTCAGTTCCATGAACGCTTCTTCCAGGGAGGCGGTTTGGGTGGTGACTTCGTGCAGCAGGATCCGGTGGTCGAAGGCGAGCTCGCCGATACGGGCCGCGGTCAGCCCGGTCACGGTGCAACCACCGTCGTCGTGTGCGGTGACCGTGGCGCCCTCGGCGGTCAGCAGAGCCGCCAGCGCCGTAGCGTCGGGGGTACGCACGGTGACCTGTTGCTTGGTGCTGCGGGCAGCGAACTCGGCCAGGGGCTGGGCGGCGATCAGCCTGCCCCGGCCGATGACGATGAGCTCATCAGCGGTGTTCTGCATCTCGCTCATCAGATGGCTGGAGACGAACACGGTGCGCCCCTCGGCGGCCAGCCGCCGGAACAGACCACGTGCCCACAGCACGCCTTCGGGGTCCAAGCCGTTGATCGGCTCGTCGAACAGCAGCACCGGCGGGTCGCCGAGCAGGGCGGTGGCGATGCCGAGCCGCTGTTTCATGCCGAGGGAGAACCCGCCGATGCGCCGGCCGGCCGCGCTGGCCAGCCCCACCTGGTCCAAAACCTCGTCGACCCGCCGGCGCGGCAGGCCGTTGCTGCGGGCCAGGGCCCACAGATGGGCGCTGGCGCTGCGGCCGCCGTGGACGTCGCCGGCGTCGAGCAGCGCGCCGACGTGCCGCAGCCCCCGGGGCAGGTCGCGGAACCGGGACCCGTCGATCGTGGCGGTGCCGCTGGTGGGCTCGGTCAGGCCGAGGATCATGCGTAGCGTGGTGGACTTGCCGGCCCCGTTCGGGCCGAGGAACCCGGTCACCAGTCCTGGGCGGACCGTGAACGACAGGCTGTCGACGGCCGTGACCTTTCGGTAACGCTTGGTCAGTTGGTTGACTTCGATCACGCCGCCAACGCTCCCGCAGGGCGGGCCCGGGCCGCATCGCACCGGCGGTGACAATCGCGGCGGTCGGCTGTCGACCGTGGTTGTACAACCGACGGCCGACGCTCTGCGCAGACACGCGAGATTACGATCGGCGCATGTCCACCGCCACGAGGCTGCCGCTGCTCAAGGCCGTGCCGCCGGAGGTCTGGACGGCACTGACCTGGTGTGTCGCCACGGCGTACTCGCTGGTCATGTTCGTCCGGCTGCCGGGCGAGGTGGAGGTCCCGTTCATCCCGTTCCAGGCTCCGTTGGACCATACGGCCCGATCCTGGTCCTATCTGGTGGTGGCCACCACCCTGGCGCTGACGGGCAGCGCCCTGCTGCGCCGCCGACCGCTACCGGCCGTCGTACTGCTGCTGGCCGGGTCGGTCGCCGCAGCGATGGCGCTCAACTCGACCCAGATCGCATTCCTGCAGTTCCTGGCCGTCGACGTCGCCTTGTGTTTCATCGCCGCAACCCAGGCCCGGCGGACATCGATCGCGGCTATCACCATGGGAGTCGGAGTGCTGGCCGGCTACGCGGTCGCGCGGGTGCTGCTTGGCTACCCGATCGGCACCTCGACCCAGTTGGCTGTCGCGCTCAGCGCGATCGTCGCCTGGCTGGCCGGCAACTCGATCCGGCAAGCCCGCGAACACGCCCACGCAATGGTCGCCCAGGCAACCACCCAAGCGGTCACCGCCGAGCGTCTGCGGATCTCCCGCGAGCTGCACGACAGCGTCGCACACAGCATCGGCATCATCGCCCTGCAAGCCGGCGCGGCCAGCCGGGTCATCGACACCCAGCCGTCCGCTGCACGGTCCGCGATGACGGCCGTCGAAACCACCAGCCGGCAGACCCTTACTGAACTGCGGCGCATGCTCGGCCTCCTCCGTGACACCGACGCGGCTCAACACCGGGCGTCGTTCGGCCCGGCGCCTGGCCTGGCCGACGTCGAGCGACTGGCCGAAGCGACCAGCGCCGCCGGCCTTCAGGTCCAGCTACGCTGGCTCGGCGACCACCGGCCCCTGCCCACCGACATCGGCATCTCCGCGTACCGCATCATTCAGGAGTCCATCACCAACGTGATCCGCCACGCCGCCACCACCACCTGTCGCGTCACCATCGACCAGCGGGACAACGAGCTCGCCATCACGATCGACAACGACGGACGCTGCCGCGTCCAGCGCACGGGCACCGGACACGGCATCGCCGGCATGCGGGAACGCGTTCAACTGCTACACGGTCATTTTCACGCCGGCCCCCGCCCCGAAGGCGGCTTCCACGTCATCGCCCGCCTACCCGTACCGGCAGCGCCGCAATGACCGTCCGCGTCGTCCTCGCCGACGACCAACCCCTCGTCCGCAGCGCGCTCAGGATGGTCATCAACGACGCCGCCGACCTCGACGTCGCCGGCGAAGCCAGCACCGGAGCAGAAGCCATCCAGCTCGCCACCGACCTGCAACCCGACGTGGTCGTCATGGACATCCGCATGCCCGGCACCGACGGCATCGACGCCACCCGCGCGATCACCGGCCAGCCGGACGCCCCGCGGATCGTCGTCCTGACCACCTTCGATCACGACGAGTACATCTACGCCGCGCTGCGCGCCGGCGCATCCGGATTCCTCGTCAAAGACATGGCCCTCGACGACATCCTCACCGCGATCCGCGTCGTCGCCGCCGGCGACGCCCTCATCGCCCCCAGCGTCACCCGCCGCCTGATTCAGGAATTCGCCAGCCGACCCGAACCAAAGCCGCAACCACGGCCGGTAGTCAACGGCATCACCGAACGGGAACGCGAAGTGCTGACACTCATCGGACGCGGCCTCTCCAACAGCGAAATCGCCGCCGCGATGTCCATCAGCGTCGCCACCTCCAAGACCTATGTGACACGACTACTCGCCAAGCTCGACGCCCGCGACCGAGTACACCTGGTCATCATCGCGTACGAAACCGGCCTGGTAACACCGCCCCGCACCTGACGATCACCACCACAAACCCACACTTTCACCGTCCGCCCATGATCCCGAACGGCGGCTGCTGTACTAGCTGTGCGAGCCGGACGGCCCATGCCCCACGTGTGGCCAAGGATGATGTCGTCTCATCCGTCGTCTCGTTCGCCAACGTTCGGCCCGGTTCCGGGTCGACGTGCAGGCCGTGATGGCCAGGGTAAGAGTCCACGGACGAACCTCGCTGTACGCAAGGTCATCGAACTTACAAGCGAGGGGTCGCAGGTTCGAAACCTGCCGCGCCCACCATCAATTTCCGGGCGAAACCCGCCCGGCCTTTGCGACTTGGGCGGCCGGGCGGGTGCCTGACATCTGCTTCTGGCATCAATCGATGGAGCCGAACGCTTCGCCGAGCTTGCGCAGTGCCTCCGTCTAATGAGCGGTCCTGCCTGCTGGCGGCGCAGACCGGCGACAAGCCGACCCGATCCGAGGCGCTGCGGCATCGCAGCGCACGCGGCTGGCCGGCTGGACGAGGCGCGCGAGCGGCTGGAGGAGTCATCCCGGCTGCGTCGGGAGGTCGGGGCCCTGCCGGGCGTGGCCTCCAACATGATCGGGCTGGCCTACATCGCCGCCGCCCAGGACCGCCACGCGGAGGCGCTCGCAACACTCGACGAGGCGCACGCCATCGCAAGCGCGCATGGTGCTCACGCCATCGTGGGCCACATCGAGCAGGCGCGAACACGGATCTGAACGTGCGGCCACGGCAGACGTTCCGCCAGCCTGTTGCGGGCGCGCACCTCTGCCGCGATCCGGCGCACGCACCGTGACGGGCCGTGCGCTATGCCTCGTCCTGACCCTCTCACCGGGGTCGGCGCGACGACGTCCAACCTTGCTGGTGCAGCCGTTCGATGCCGTCCAGCAGCAGGTCCAGCGCGAACTCGAACTCGAACTGGTCGTCGCAGCCCTGTCCCACGACCGACTCGTTGTCGTGGGATGCCGCCGTGGCGATCTCCGCGAGGTGCGGGAACCGGGCGGCGACCTCCGGTGGTAGGGCTGCCGGCGGATCGGGGTTGGTCGTGCCGGACCGGCCGGCGCGTCGGGAGGCGTCGAACAGTTCTTGGCTGAAGCCCAGGATCCGGCTGCCCATCGCGTGCATCACGTGGTGGGCGAGGTCGGCGGAGAACCCGCCGGCCCGGAACGTCCCGACCATCGAGTCGAGGTAGGTGAGGATGGCCGGCGTCGCCATGTTCCGCGACTCGATCGCGAGCGGCGCCCAGGGGTGGCGCCGTAGCACCTGCCGCGCCGAGAGGATGCGCCGGCGGACGGTGTGCTTCCAGTCGGCGTCGGGCACCGGCGGGTCGATCTCGCCGACGGCCACGTCGATCATGCCGTCGAGCAGTTCGTCTTTGTTGGCTACGTGCTTGTAGAGGGCCATCGGCACGACGCCCAGATCCTGGGCGAGGTTGCGCATGCTGAGGGATTCGATCCCGGCTTCGTCGGCGAGCGCGACCGCGGCAAGCAGGATCCGATCCCTGCTCAGCGGCGTCCGGCGCAGCATGTCAGCCTGCTCAGCCATCTCGCTCCTCGTCTTCCGGCGGCGGTTGAACACTAATCCTCTTGACAGGTGTACGGCGTACACCTACCTTGTTCCCCATGAGGTGTACGCCGTACACAGGGTGGGGAGGGAAAGATGAAAGCGATCGTCCAAGACCGATACGGCCCGCCGGAGACGCTCACGCTCGCGCACGTAGACGCACCGGTGCCTGCCGCCGACGAGGTGCTCGTGCGGGTCGAGGCCGCCGCGCTCAACGCGTACGACTGGCATGCCATGCGTGGCGACCCATGGATGGCGCGGTTGGCCATGGGTCGGTCAAGGCCCCGGGCGCGCATCCGTGGCCGCGACTTCGCCGGCCGGGTTGAGGCCGTTGGCGCCCACGTCCGACGGGTGCGCCCGGGCGACGCCGTCTTCGGTGACCTCGGCGACGCCAACGGCGCGTTCGCCGAATACGTATGCGTGCCCGAGACTTTGGTCGCGCCAAAGCCGGCGAACCTGACGCCGCAGCAGGCGGCCGCCCTGCCGCTGGCCGGCACCACCGCACACATGGGACTGTGCGACGTCGGGCGGGTCGAGCCCGGCGACCGCGTCCTCATCAACGGCGCCTCCGGCGGCGTCGGCACCCTGGCGGTTCAACTTGCCAAGGCGTTCGGCGCGACCGTGACCGGGGTGTGCAGCACCCGCAACGTCGACCTGGTCCGCTCCCTCGGCGCCGACCACGTCGTCGACTACACCCGCGAAGACTTCGCCCACGACACGCGCCGCCACGATGTCGTGTTCGACCTGGTCGGCAACCGCACACTCACCGCGCTCCGGCGGGCGCTGACCCCGACCGGGACGCTGGTGCTCTCCGGCGGCGGCGTGTACCGCGGCGGCAGCCTCATCGGACCGGTCTGGCTGATCGCGCGCGGGCGGCTGCTGGCGCCCTTCGTCCGACACCGCATCATCACACTCACGACGGCACCCAGCCGGCAACACCTCGACACGCTCCGCGCCCACGCCGAGACCGGCCGCCTTACCCCGGTCATCGACCGGACCTATCCACTCCACGAGGTACCCCAAGCCATCCGGTACCTCGAAGGTGAACACGCGCGGGCGAAAGTCGTCATCACCATCTGAAGCATCTCTCTTGCTGCCAGTTTGCTGAGCCTTGATTCGAAAATATCTATCAAGATGACCTCGCCGGAAAAGTCCAGCAACTTGTGACGTCGCCAGAATTTTCCTATCGCTGCAAGCAGGATATTAAGCGACTCATTAAGGAGGTCAGCAAGGCGATCCAAGTGCGCGACGACGATGTCGTGATAAACGAACTCACCGCACTTCGCCTCACCTTGGAACGATATGTCGATCTCGCGCGACTGCGCGATGAACTCAACCGATTTGATTCAGAGTTGGTCGCGCTTTATGCGCTGGTCGTCGTCTGCGCGCAGCGGTCTGTGGTGAAGACTTTCCCGTCGAGGATCACGTGGGGCCAGCCTTCGTCGGCGACCCGCCGTAGAGCATCGTGCAGGTCCGGTGCGGTCGCGGCGAGCACGCGGGTGGCCTCGTCGCGGTAGTGGTAGGCGGTGGCCCGTGACACCCCGAACCCGGCGGCGAGCAGGGTCAGGTCTTCGCCCTTGCGGTACCAGACCAGCACCAGCAGGGCGTGATACCAGCAGGTCAACGCCCTGGTCTTCTTCCGGGTGCCGAGGGCGCGTCGTTCTGCGGCGAGCAGGTCCGCGAGGTGGCGCACAAGTTCCCTGGGGACGTCGAGCATGGCACGATAGGCGATCACGTGGGGCCCTCACCATGGTGGGCGATCTTGTGGTGAGAACTGCTTAGCGAGGACCCCACGCCCTCTTGCAGCACCGTCCGAACTGGACGAGATGCCCGTGTCGTCCCGAATCAGATCGCATTCCTTACTGAGATCACCTCTTGCGAACACGAACGCGGAATGCGAGGCGAACATGGATGGCGGCCTCGTGGAGTGCGGTGCTGTATGGGAGATGGAGGTTGTTTGGCCCTCCGGAGCCGGCTTGCGGAAGCAGGCTTCAAACCACCACGAGGGGCGTTGGCTGAAGAC